>JBBRXE010000001.1:0-70467 GCA_038248695.1 Candidatus Limnocylindria bacterium
CGTCCGGGGGCGATCATCGAGGCGCTCGACCTGCGGCGGCCGATCTATCGGCAGACCGCCGCGTACGGCCACTTCGGCCGCCCGGACCTTGACCTGCCGTGGGAGCGCACCGACCGGGCGGAGCTGCTGCGCGATGGCGCGGGCCTGCGCGGCGAGGCGCGGCTGCCGGTTTGACGCAGCGCTGGGGCGAGCAGCGCTGGACCAGGACGCTGCTGGCACGCCTGCGTGGACTGTTCGGGGTACGTGAGCGCGCGATCCCGGAGCAGCTGCCCAACCTGCCGGCGCGGCTGCGTCGCGGCGACCTCGCGACCTCGTATCTTTCCGCCGAGCGCGACGGCGACCATAAACGTGCCGCGGCCGCGGCGGTGACATCGGCCGACCGCGCCATCGTCGAACGCGAATGGTGGGCGGCTGATGCCTGGGCGCATCGGGCCCTGTGGCACTTCGAGCGAGCCGAGATGACGCTGCAGGCGACCCGTGCGGCGCGGCGCATCGGTGAGCTGAGAACGACGGCCGGCGACCCGTTGAGCGCGCGCCGCTACTATGCCGAGGCGATCAGCGAGGCACGCGACATCGGCGCCGAGCGCGAGGAAGGGCTGGCGGCGCTGGGGCTCGGGCGCGCCGAGCTTGACCTGGGCAACGTCACGACCGCGCGACGACTGGCGCAGATCGCGATCGACCTGCTGGAACGCTGTGGCGCACCTGTGGGCGAGGTCGAGGTCGCGCGGCAGCTGCGTGGCGAGGAGAAGGAGGTCGGATGAAGGTCGGGATCGTCGGGGCGGGCGTCATGGCCGAGGCGATGATCGCCGGGCTGCTCGCGGAGCAGGTCGTGGCACCCTCGGACCTGGTGGCATCCCACCCGCGACCCGAGCGCCGCACGTTGCTGGCCGAGCGCCACGCCATCCGTGTCGTCGAGTTGAACGCGGAGGCGGTCGCGAACGCGGATATCGTCGTCCTGGCGGTCAAGCCGCAGATGCTGCCGCGCGTCATGCGCGAGCTCGCGGCGTCGCTGCTGCGGCAGCAGGTGGTGTTGTCGATCGTCGCCGGCGCAACCCTTCGAGCCCTGGCGACGGGCTTGGGTCACGAAGCGGTGGTGCGCGCCATGCCGAACACGCCGGCGCAGATCCGGCGCGGCATCACCGTCTGGTCGGCTTCCTCGGCATGCACGCCGGCGCAGCACGAACTGGCCCAGACGGTGCTGCGCGCACTGGGCGACGAGCGCCAGGTGGCCGACGAAGAGTTCGTGGCGATGGCCACCGCCCTCTCCGGAACCGGGCCGACCTACCTGTTCGCGGTCATGGAGGCGCTCATCGACGCCGGCGTGCACCTGGGCTTTCCTCGCGAGCTGGCGCACGACCTGGTGGCCGCCACGCTGCTCGGCTCGGCCGAGTTCGCGTCACGATCGGAGCTGCACCCGGCCCAGCTGCGCAACGCGGTCACCTCGCCGGGAGGCACGAGCGCTGCCGCGATCTACGAGCTGGAGAAGGGACGCCTGCGCACCGTGCTGTCGGACGCCGTGTGGGCCGCCTACCGTCGCACCCAGGAGCTCGGCGAGCGCCTCGAGCGCGAGACCGGGCCCGGCTGATGTTCGCGATCATCATGGCCGGCGGCTCAGGGACTCGGCTCTGGCCGCTGTCGCGCCGTAAGACCCCGAAGCAGCTCCTCAAACTGACCGGAGAGACGAGCCTGCTGCAGCAGAGCGTTGCCCGCATCTCACCGCTGCTCGAGCCGCGGGACATCTTCGTCATCACCTCGCAGGCGCACGCCCGCGCGACCGCCGAACAACTGCCGCAGCTGCCGGCCGACAACGTCCTGGGCGAGCCGCTGGCGCGCTCGACCGCCGTCGCCGCGGGACTGGCGACGGTCCTCGCCCGCCGCGACCCGGACGAGGTGGCGCTGGTGCTGCCGGCGGACCACTTCGTCGCCGACGAGGAGTCCTTCGCCGACGCGCTGCGTGAGGCGGCGCGCATCGCGGAGCGCGGCTACCTGGTGACCCTCGGCGTGCCGCCGACCCACCCGGCGACCGGCTATGGGTACATCCAGGTCGCCGACCGACTTCATGACAGCAGTCCGAGCGCCCTCGTCAAGCGCTTTGTGGAGAAGCCGGATGCGGCGACCGCCACGAGGTTCGCCGACGAGGGCGGCTACCTGTGGAACGCCGGCATCTTCGTCTGGCGCTCGTATGTCTTCGGGCAGGCGATCACCCGCTATCAACCCGAGCTGGCCGCCGCGCTCGACCGGGTCGCTGCGCTGAATCGGACGCCCGGCTGGATGAGCGACGCGCGCGACATCCTGGAGCCGCTGCCGGCGATCAGCATCGACGTCGGCATCGCCGAGCCGGCGGCCGCCGAGGGACGCATGGCGGTCGTGCCGCTCGACGCGGGCTGGTCGGACATCGGCTCGTGGTCGGCCCTGCTGGAGGCGCTGTCGGCCAGGGCCGGGACCGACATGATCGGCAGCGGACAGCATCTCGATCGCGGATCGCAGCGCATCCTGGTGCACGGCGGGGATCGACTGGTGGTGACTATCGGCCTGTCCGACGTGATCATCGTGGACACGCCGGATGCGCTGCTGGTGTGTGATCGCGACCGGGCGGAGGAGATCAAGCCGGTTCTCGACGAGATCGGCCGGAAGGCGGGCGACCGCTACCTGTGAGCGATGCGGCCGGCGTCCGCTTCGGCTGGCTGGCGCAGCTGTTCGGCCTAGCCCTGGCGCTTTACGTCCGGCTCGTGGCCGCAACCTGCCGCGTCTCCGGCTCGGTCAGCCACGATCAGGTCGTGCTCGCCTTCTGGCACGAATTCAACCTCGTCGCGCTGGTCGTCTCGATGAAGGGCCGGCCGGATCTGCATCACGCCTCGTTCTCGACCCAGGGGTTCCGCGGCGTGGTGATCACCACGCTGCTGCGGCGCACGCGCGCGGGGGTACACGTCGTCCCGCTGCCGTCCGAGAACGATCGAGCCGCGGCCCGCGACTTCTCGCTGCGCATGGCGGCGCTGGGGCGTGAGGGACGCTCGCTGGTGGTGACGCCCGATGGGCCTTTCGGCCCGTATCGAGTCGCCAAGCCGGGCACGCTCATCATCGCGCGCGCCTCCGGCCTGGCGATCCTGCCATGGGCCGTCAGCGCCCGACCGTCGTTCCGCCTCGCCCGCCGATGGGATCACCAGATCGTGCCGCTGCCCTTCTGTCGCATGCGGCTGGTCGAGGGCGCGGTAATGCGCGTCGAGCCGCGCGAGCGTCTTTCGCCGCGGCTGGGGGCGCTGCAGGCAGCGCTCGATGCGATATCCCGCTGATGAGCCGGCTACTGAACGTCAGCGATCTTCGACCGGTTACCATGGCCGAGTGAGCAAAATCAAGTTCGGGACCGACGGTTGGCGTGCCGCGATCGCCGAGGAATACACCTTCCACAATGTGCGGCGCTGTGCCCGCGGCGTCGCCGAGTACCTGCAGCAGGCCGGTACCGCCGACCGAGGCGTGGTGGTGGCGCACGATCGTCGCTTTGCATCCGAATTCTTCGCCCGCGCCTGCGTTGAGGTGTTGGCGGCGCACGATATTCGCTCATTCACCCCGCCTGAAACGGTGCCCACCCAGGTCGGCAGCTTCTTCACCCGCGAGATGAGCGCGGGCGCCGGGATCGTCATCACCGCCAGCCACAACCCGTGGACCGACAATGGCTTCAAGGTCAAGGCGGATACCGGCGGTGCCGCCGCACCGGAGATGCTCGAGGCCATCGAGGCGACCATGAACCTGCATGGCGAGGATGAGCTGCCGCCGCGCCGCGACTGGGACGATGCGGTGCAGGCGGGGCTGGTCGAGTCGTTCGATCCGTACCCGCGCTTCCGCGAGCAGTTGGGCAGCATCGTCGACATCGAGAGGATTCGCGCCGCGGACAAGCGCCTGCTGGTCGAACCGCTGTACGGCAGTGGCGCGGGTTGGTTCACGCGTCTGCTGGGCGACGGCCGCCTGACGGTGCGCGAGCTGCACACCGAGCGCAATCCGTTCTTCGGCGGTGTAAATCCGGAGCCCATTCGCCCCAATATCGACGAGTGGCTCGCCGAGATTCCGCGCTGGGGCGCCGACATCGGTATCGCGTTGGACGGGGATGCCGATCGCGTGGGCATGGCGACCGAGCAGGGCGTCTTCGTCAACCAGCTACAGGTCTTCGGGCTGCTGTACTGGTACCTGCTCGAGGTGCGCAATCAGATCGGCCCCGCCGTGTATACCGTCACCAACACATCGATGGCCAAGAAGCTGGCCGAGATCTACGGCACGCAGGCGTATGAGACCGGTGTCGGCTTCAAGTTTGTAGGACCCAAGATGATCGAGACGAACGCGGTCATCGGCGGCGAGGAATCCGGTGGCTTTGGCTTCGGGATGCACCTCCCGGAGCGCGACGGGATTGCGTCGGGCCTCTTCCTGCTCGACCTGTGGTTGACGAAGGGCAAGCAGGCGTCGGAGGTGCTGGCTGAGCTCCAGGCGCTGGCAGGGCCGAGCTACTACAACCGCATCGACATCCGCTTCGCGCGCGAAGGCTACGACGCCGTCAAGGCCGATATCCTGGCGCACCTGGCGCAGGAGGCACCGGATTCCCTGGCCGGACGTCCAGTGGTCGAACGCAAGGTCCTCGACACCGGTGACGGCTACAAGTTCTACCGCGACGATGGGTCGTGGCTGCTGATCCGCTTCAGCGGCACGGAGGCGCTGCTGCGCATCTATACCGAGGCCGCATCGCTGGAGGACGTCGAGTCGATGCTCGACGCGGGCCGCCGCATCGCCCAGCAGCCGGCAACGCCCGGATGACCGACGCGCGCGATTTCTTCGGCTACAAGTCGTCCGAGGATGAGCCAGGACACCGGCTTGAGGCCGAGGACGACGAGGAGCTCGCTCCACCCCAGCTCGACGAGGCGATCACGCTCGACGATCCGGCGGTCCTCAAGAAGATCGATCCGTCCGACATGCTCGGACGGGTGTTCGACCTGCCGCGCCAGTTAGGGCAGGCACAGCACGTGGCGGCCGGCCTCGTGCTCGAGCCGCGACACCGAGACGTCGATGCGGTCCTCGTTCTGGCCATGGGCGGCAGCGCCATCGGCGCCGAGCTGGTGGAGGCCGCCGCCGGCGAGCGTCTGCGCGTGCCGCTGGTGGTGCATCGCGGCTACGGCCTACCGGCCTGGGCCAACGAGCGGACGTTGGTGATCGCGACCAGCCATTCAGGCGCGACCGTCGAGACGCTGAGCGGTGCGGAGGAGGCCGTGCGCCGGAGGCTGCCGCTGGTGGTGATCAGCACCGGTGGCAGGCTCGGTCAGCTCGCCGTCGGCGCGGACCTGCCGTTGCTGCGTTACGAGCTGGCCGGCCAGCCGCGCGCCGCCGTCGGTTTCGGAGCAGGACTCATCCACGAGCTGCTCTCCACGGCAGGTCTGCTGGCCGAGCCGGATGGGCTCGACGAGGTCATCGAGGCGCTCGAGGAGCTGTTGGAGCGCAATGCGCCATCGGTCGAAACCGACGAGAACCTCGCCAAGCAGTTGGCCTGGTCGCTCTTTGGCCGCATTCCGGTGATCTACGGCGCCGGGCCGATGACCGCGGTGGCGCACCGCTGGAAGACGCAGCTCAACGAGAATGCCAAGGCGTGGGCCTCCTATGAGCCCATGCCGGAGGCGAACCATAATGCCATCGAGGGGTCGCTGAACCCACGCGAGCTGGGCGATGCGCCGTACGTCGTCGAGCTGCGTGACCGCGAGGAACCGGCGGAGATCGCGGCGCGCTACGCGGCTGTGGAGGAGCTGCTCGGCGAGCGGGCGACCAACCGCAGCACGGTCTGGGCCGAGGGACCGTCGCGCCTGGCGCGGGTACTGACCAGCGTCGCGTACGGCGACCTGGTAAGCGTCTACCTGGCGATCCTCTACCAGACTGACCCGACCCCGGTTACACTGTTGGCAATGCTGAAAGAGCGGCTCGCCAGAGCAACCGACTGACGGGCGCCCAACGTAGTGGGCGCCGGGTTCGGCGCCCAGGAGGAGCGACGTGCATTCGAGCATGATCGGCAAGGTCGAGAAGGCGATGCGCTACGCGCACGAGCCGGATCGAGTGCGGATTCAGCGTTTCGAGGCCACTTTCGGCGGCGACAACGGCAGTCATCGAGTCTCCCTGGACCAGGACGCCTGGCACTGCGAATGCCATCTCTTCGAAGCGGCGGGCGGCTGCATCCACACCCTTGCGCTCCAGAAGATGCTCGATCCGATGCTGACCGATGCCCAGCGCGAGACGTCGCTGTACGAGCACGTCGAGCCCTCGGCCGAGGAGGCCATTCCCGTCTGAGCGACTCCGCCTGGGGCCGCGTCTGAGCCCACCCGGTGGTACGATCCGGGCGTTACCAACTGAAGACCGCGTCGGGTGCCGTCGCCGAAAGGCCGACGGGCAATTGGAGAAGCCGGTGAGAAGCCGGCGCAGTCCCGCTACTGTATCCGCGCCATGACCAGCGACATCGTCGCCGGTCACGAGCACGGGAGTCAGGTCGCCAGCCCGCACGCGATGTCCACCACCCTCGCGTGAAAGGGAACGGCATCAGCATGACCCCTCGTCTTCGACCTCTCCTCGTGCTTCTTGGCCTGCTATTGGCTGCCTGCCAGCCGGCACCTCCCTCCAGCATTTCGCCGACAGCGACGGATCGCGTCAGCGCATCGGCCACCCGGAGCGCAGCCGCCTCCGCCTACCCACTCAGTCTCACCGACGACGTCGGCCGCACGGTCAGCTTGGCGTCCGAGCCGCGCAGGATCGTGAGCCTCGCTCCGTCGAATACCGAGATCGTCTGCGCGCTCGACGCCTGCGACGAACTCGTGGGCGTGACCGATTTCGACGCCTACCCGGCGCAGGTCACGGACATCCCGAAGGTCGTCGTGCAGGCCGTCCCCGATGTCGAAAAGATCGTCGCCGCGATGCCGGACCTGGTCCTGGCCGCGGGGAATCATCAGACGCCGCAGGGGGTTCTGGACCAGTTCGACCAGCTGAAGATCCCGTACCTGATCCTCTATCCGGACAGCCTCGAGGGGATCTATGCCGACATCGAATTGGTCGGCCGTGCCCTGGGCGCCACCGAGCAGGCGACCTCGCTGGGCGCCGAGATGCGCACCGACGCACAGGCCATCGAGGATCGCGTCGCGAATGCCGCCCGACCGAGTGTCTTCTACGAGGTGAGCGTCTACCAGGGCGTCATCTACGGTGCGGGAAGGGACTCCTTCCTGGCGTCAATGATCGAGCTGGCTGGCGGCAAGCCGGTGGTTGGCGACGCCACCGGAGTCATCCAGCTCGAGGACCTGGTGGCGGCCGACCCAGACCTGATCCTGCTCGGCGACGCCGCCTACGACCCGTCGGTGACCGCGATGTCAGTGGCCGCGCGCAGCGGCTGGGGCCAGATGACGGCGGTGACTCAGCAGGCCGTCAAGCCGATGCCGGACGATCTGATCATCACCAGGCCCGGTCCGCGCATCATCGGCGGGCTCAAAGCACTGGCCAAGGCAATCCACCCCGAGAGCTTTGGTGGCTGAGGCCGGTGGACGCATGCGGACCGCCGCAGCTCCGGCGATTCGCGTGGGCATTGGTGGCCCATCGCTGACCCGCGCGGCGCTGGTGCTCGGCGTTGGGGCGCTGTTGTTGGCGATCGTCCTGGTCGCCGCAGTGGCGCTCGGCAGCGTGGGGGTCAGCCTCGACGACACGGCGCGGATCCTGGGCCGCAGGCTGCTCGGCTTGCCGTTGGCGCAGACGTGGAGTCCCAGCGCCGAGACGATCATCTTCGACCTGCGCCTGCCGCGCGTCCTGACCGCCATGCTGGTCGGCGCCGGCCTGGGAAGCGCGGGCACCGTCTTCCAGGCCGTGCTGCGTAATCCGATGGCCGATCCGTACCTCATCGGCACCGCCGCCGGCGCATCGCTGGGGGCCATCACCGGCATCCTCGCCCCGATGCTGCTCCCGACGCTGGCGATCGGCGCGGGCACGGCCTGGCTGGGGATCGGCCTGGTGCAGGTCCTCGCCTTCAGCGGCGGACTGCTGACCGTGATGCTCGTCTACAGCGTCGCCCGCCGCGGCGGCACGGTGCACGTCGTCACCCTGCTGCTGACCGGCTACGCCGTCTCCTCGATCCTGGCCGCGGGCGTGGCGATGCTCATGTTCCTCTCCGGGCGAGCGCTCGGCGCCGTCTTCGCCTGGCTGATGGGCTCGCTGGCCGGCGCCTCGTGGACGAGCCTGGCGTTCGCCACGCCACTCGTGCTCCTCAGCTTCGTCCTGCTGATGGCCCGATGGCGGCGGCTGAACCTGCTCCTGCTTGGCGATGGCGCGGCTGCGCACCTGGGCGTCGATGTCGAACGTGAGAAGCTGGTGCTGACCGGCCTGGCCACGCTGGCGACCTCGGCCGTGGTGGCCATCTCCGGGACGATTGGCTTCGTCGGGCTGGTCGTGCCGCATGTCCTGCGCCTGGCAATCGGGCCGGACCACCGGCTGCTGCTGCCGTCCTCAGTGCTATTCGGTGCTTCGCTGCTGGCCCTCGCCGACCTCGGCGCGCGACTGGCGGGTGGCATCCCGGTCGGCATCGTCACCGCCCTGATCGGCGCGCCGTTCTTCCTGTGGCTCCTGCGCCGGGCTCGGACGCCGTTGATGCCATGAGCACGCCGAGGCGCGACGCGCTGCTCGCCGTGGACGGCGTCCACTTCGACTACGGCCGCCGCTCGGTCCTGCGCGGAGCCGCACTCCGTGTCGAGCGCGGTGAGCTGGTCGCACTGCTCGGCACGAACGGCAGTGGCAAGACGACGCTGCTGCGCCTGATCGCCGGGACGCTCACGCCCGACGCGGGCGAAGTGCGGTTCCACGGGCGGGCGGTGGTCGAGTGGCGTCGCGCCGCACTGGCGCGACACGTCGCGGTCCTGCCGCAGCGACTGGAGCTGCCATCCGGTTTCCACGTCGCCGAGCTGGTCGAGATGGGCCGTGCGCCACATGCCACGCGCCTGTTCGGCGCCAGCGCCGCGGACGAGGTCGCGGTCGAACGCGCGCTGATCGACGCCGATGCGCTGGAGCTCGCCCATCGGTCCATTGACGAACTCTCGGGGGGCGAGCGACAACGCGTGCTGGTTGCCATGGCTCTCGCCCAGGAGCCGGAGCTACTGCTACTCGACGAGCCGACCCTGCACCTGGACGTGGCGCACCAGCTGGCGCTGCTGACCACCATCGGCCGGCTGCGTCGGGTGCGCAATCTGACCGTCGTGGCGGTGCTCCACGATCTCGGCATGGCCGCCGCGTTCGCGCCGCGCGTGGCGGTCCTGGATCAGGGTCGCGTGGTCGGCGAGGGATCGCCCGCAACGGTGCTGACGCCCGCGCTGGTACGCCGCGTCTTCGGCGTCGAGATCGACGAGGCGCGCACCGCCGATGGCCAACGCCACCTCGTTCTGCGACCGGGCTGAGGCTCAGGCCTCCGCGTCACCCCGTTCCGGGCGATCGGAATGCTCATCGACGCTGAGCTGCAGCTCCTCCGTGCCGTCCGGCCGCAGCGAGCGGTGGACGTGGATGGATGGATGCGTCTCGTCACCGACCTGGTCCTTCTCGACGCGGACCATGGTGTGGTCTTCGACGTTTTCGAGCCGTTCGCGCTCGGGGAGCGAGGCGTTCGGCACCGCCGACTCGAGCATGTAGTTGACGAACACGTTGATGACGGCGATGACCGGGATGCCGAACAGCGCGCCCCAGACCCCGGCGACCTGCGATCCAACGAGCAGGGCGACGAGGACGAGTATCGGATGCATGCCCAGCGCGTCGCGCATCAGCTTTGGCTGCAGCCAGTTGATGACCACCGTCTGCACCGCCACGAGGATGATGGTGATCACCAGGAACCACTCGGGCGTGTAGATCCAGGCGGAGACTATCGGCGGGATGAGCGCCAGCGGCGGGCCGAAGAACGGGATCAGCATGGCGAGCGCCGACAGCGTGCCGATCAGGAACAGGTAGGGCATCCCGAAGACCGTGCCGATGACCGCCACCAGGACCGCCTGCACCAACGCCAGGATGATCTGCGCGCGCAGGAAGCCACCGAAGGCGCGTGCCACGCTGCGCTCGAACATGCTGAGCTCGTCGGTGTAGCGGCGCGGCACCATGCGGCCGATCTTGGCAAGGATCCGTTCGCTGTCCATCAGCATGTAGAGCGACAGGATCAGGATCAGGACCAGCGAGCCGATGGTGGCGATGGTGGCACCCGCGATCGACTGTGCCTGGGAGAAGATCGCGTCGCCAAGGTTGCTGACCTGCGCCTGCGCCGACTGGTAGATCGCCACGAGGTTGATATCGAGGCGGTCCAGCTGCAGCGACTGCTGCCAATCAGCCAGGGTCTGCTGGATCCTCACCGATGTCTGTGGGAACTCGCCGGTCAGGTTGCTGACCTGCTGGCTGATTGCTGCGCCGGTGGTGAACAGGGCGAAGCCGAGCGCCACCAGGGTGATCGCATAGGTGATGCCCACCACCGCCGGACGCGTGATGGGCAGGACATCGTCGAGCAGGCGCACGCCTGGCGAGAGGACGAAGGCCAGCAACCAGGCCAGGAACAGGACGAGGAAGATCTGGCTGAAGCCGCCGAGCACGTCGAGCATGACACGCAGCAACAGGATCCCGACATACAGCGACGCCAGGATCAGGAAGATGAGCAGCCAGCGCCGCTCTCGCGAGCCCAGTCCGCCCAGCAGGGTCGGAGGCTCGCCGGCCATCAGCGCGCTCCGACGCCCACGGCGTCACGCACTTCGCGCATCGTCTCGGCCAGGATCGGCCGGACCTTGGCCGCGCCAGCGGCGAGCACTTCCTCGACCACTCCGGGGGACGCCGCCAGCTCGGCGCGACGGGCGCGCATGGGCGCGAAAAAGTCGATGATCCGCTCGGCCAGCAGCTGCTTGGTGTCGACGCAGCCCGTCCGCGCAGTGCGTTCGCCATCCTGGATGTGCAGGTAGTCGCCGCCGAAGAACCGATGCAGCTGGCAGACATTGCAGATCTCAGGACGCCCAGGATCGGTGCGCTTGATGCGCAGTGGGTCGGTGACCATGCGCATCACCAAGCGCCGGATCTCTTCCGGATCGGCGAAGATCGGGATGGTGTTGCCGGCACTCTTGCTCATCTTCGTCTGCCCGTCGATGCCGAAAACGGTCGGCGCGTCGGTGAAGACAGCCTCCGGCTCAGGGAAGATCGCGCCATATCGGCGGTTGAATGCGCGTGCGATCTCGCGGGACAACTCCAGGTGCGCCGCCTGGTCCCTGCCGACCGGGACGCGGCGGGCCTTGTAGATCACGATGTCGGCCGCCTGGAGGACCGGATAGTCGAGCAGCCCCATGCTGTTGTCGATGCCCTGCTGGCGCTTCTCCTTGTAGGTCGGCGTGCGCTCCAGCCAGCTGACCGGCACCACGGTGTTAAAGATCCAGGTGAGCTCGGCGTGCTCGTGCATGTCGGACTGGCGGATCAGCGCGCACTTCTCCGGATCGAGGCCCACGGCCAGCAGGTCGAGCACCATCTCGCGTGTCAGCCGTCGCAGCTCGCTGCCGTCGTGCACGGTGGTCAGCGCGTGATAGTCGACGATGGCGTAGATCGCGTCGAACCGCTCCTGCATGGCGACGAAGTTCACCTGGGCGCCAAGGTAGTTGCCGAGATGCGAGGCGCCCGAGGGTTGAATGCCGCTGAACACGCGCTCGCGCGTCAACTGCAGGTCGCGTGGCGGCTCTTCGACAGTCTGGCTCATATCAGTTGGCGAGTGTAACGCACCGACCTTCGAGACCGATGCGTGCGTGGTCGAGAGGTAGAATCGTCGCCGTGATCGACTGGAACGCGGCGGTTCGTCCGGGGGCACGCATCGGGCACGCCATCGAAACGCACGACAGTATCGGGTCGACCAACGATCGTGCCCTGACGGCTCTCTCCGAACCGGACGGTGAGGGACGTGTCATTCTGGCCGAGCTGCAGGTCGCGGGCCGTGGCCGGCGCGGGCGAACCTGGGAGTCGCCGCCGGGGCGCAACCTGACAGTCAGCGTCGCTCTCCGACCGCGCCTCGACGCGTCACAGGCGGGACGCCTGGGTATGGCGGCGGCGTTGGCCCTCCGCACGGCGTGTGAGCCTCACGCGGCGCTCGCCATCAAGTGGCCCAACGACCTGGTCACCGCGGACGGCCGCAAGGTTGCGGGCCTGCTGCTCGAGACCGCGCTGCGTGACGAGCACCTGGCTCACGTCGTGATCGGGATGGGTCTCAACGTCAACTGGCGGCGCACGCAGATGATGCCCGAGATTGCCGCCTCCGCGACCTCGCTGCTCGAGCTGACCGGCCACGAGGTGGACCGCGTCGACCTGCTGCGGTGCTTGCTCATCGCACTGGACGACGAGGTCACTGCGCTGGAGCGTGACCAGTCGCCGCTCGATCGTTTTCGCCAGGCGTCGTGGCTCGACGGTCGCGCCGTCGCCGTCAGCCTTGGTGGCGAGCGGCTGGAGGGCCGCGTGCTCGGCGTCAACGAGATGGGCTCGCTCGTGCTCGAGACCGATGCCGGCCGCCGCGTGCTGGCGAGCGGCGAGGTCGTGCGCGTGAGCGATCCGGCGGCGGTGATCGCGTGACGCCGCAGCGTCAGCCAGCCGCAGCGCCCGGCGATCCGGACCTGAGCGCCGTGCGTGCCGCGCAGGACGACAGAGCGGCCTTCGATGTCCTGTATCGGCGCTACCTCGACCGGGTCTACGGCTACGCCTTCTACCAGCTCGGCGACCATCACGACGCCGAGGACGCCACCGAGCGCACATTCCTCTCGGCGCTGCGGGCAATAGGGCGCTACCGCAACCGCGGCTCGACCTTCCGAGCGTGGTTGTTTCGCATCGCGCATAACTGCGTAGCCAACGTCCACCGCAGCCGCACGCGGCGTCGAACCGTGCCGATGCCGGACGATCCGCCGTGGTCCGCGCCAAATGCCGATCCAGCCGGCCTGCTGCACCGCGCCGAGGAGATGCACGCGGTGATGCGCGCCATCGCCACCCTGCCCGATGACCGGCGCCAGGTGGTCCTGTTGCGCTTCGTCGACGGGCTGTCGACGGCGGAGATCGGGGATGTGCTCGGACGGTCGCCGGGAGCGGTGCGCGTGCTGCAGCATCGGGCGCTGCGCGACCTCGCGGCGCGCCTCGGCCGCCGCGAGTAGAACCCGCGAAGCTGTAACGCGGCGGCTCCGGCGGTGTTTGGATAGGATGAACGTTCAGTTTCTCCTGCTGTGAACCGAGGTCGCATGCCAACTCGCCCCGCCCGCCTGGACGCTGCCGTCGACACGTTGCTCGCCGGTCAACCGGTCCGCGGCGGTGAGCTTGCCGACATCGCCTCCCTGGTCCACGCGGCGCTCGGCCCGGTTCCGCCCAGCTCCCGCTTTGAAGACCGCCTGCGCCGGCGACTGCGCAATTCGCCACGCATCGCCTGGCCGCAGCTGTCGCCCAGCCGTCTGATCGCCGCGGGCGCCGTATCGAGCGCGGCGGTCGGCGTCACGGCGCTCGCCGTGTGGCGGACCTCGCGACGGCAGGCGGTCGACCGCCCGTGGTATCGGTAGGAAGTCGCCATGCCGATCAAGTTTCCGTTCAGCCGACGTCGGTCCGGCCCGACCGATGCGTGGACCAAGTGCCCCGACTGCGAGCAGCAGGTCTTCAACCGACAGCTCGAGCGTAACCTGCGCGTCTGTCCGAACTGTGGGCATCACTTCCGCATGTCGGTCGGCGAGCGCATCGATCTGCTGCTGGACGAGGGCAGCTTCGTCGAGCGCGACGCCGGCCTCGAATCGGCTGACCCGCTGGCCTTCGTTGACCAGAAGCCATACCCGGATCGTCTCGAATCGGCGGAAATCAAGACCGGCCTGCGCGAGGCGGCGGTGTGGGGCACGGGCAGCGTCGACGACCGGCGCGTGTCCATCGGCCTGTTCGACTTCCGCTTCATGGGCGGCTCGATGGGCAGCGTCGTCGGCGAGAAGGTCGCCCGCTGCCTGGAGGCGGCCCTGGTTGAGCGCATCCCGGCGGTGGTGGTCAGCGCCTCCGGCGGCGCGCGCATGCAGGAAGGCACGCTGTCGCTGCTGCAGCTGGCGAAGACCACGGCGCCGCTGACCCGGCTTGATGCCGCGGGCGTGCCGTTCATCTCGATCCTGACCGATCCGACCACCGGCGGGGTGCTGGCCAGCTTCGCGAGCCTGGGAGACGTGATCATCGCCGAGCCGAAGGCCCTCATCGGCTTTGCCGGCGCGCGGGTGGCCAGCGGGACAGTCGGCGAGGATCTGCCCGAAGGTTTCCAGAGCGCCGAGTTCGTGCACGAGCACGGCCTGATCGACGCGATCGTGCCGCGTGCGGAGCTGCGTGCAGCGCTGTCGCGCATCCTGAAGCTGCTGCCGCCGGCCCCCGTTGAAGATGGCTGGCAGACCGATGACGACCGCCGCTGGGGACCGATCGGCGTCCTCTCCGGCCTGGCCGAGAAGCTGGGCGGAGCCGTTTCGGAGTCGGTCGGCCTCGACATCGAGCCGACCGTCGGCTCCGGCAATGGCCACGCAGCGCCACGCGAACGCACCGTGGAGCACGAAAGATGACAGAGCTTTTGGCCGGCTCGGACGCGCCGAGCAGCGAGCAGGTCGATGCCGCCTGGCACCAGGTCCAGCTGGCGCGCCACCCAGGGCGGCCGCGGACCCTCGATCTGATCGAGCGCATCTTCGACGATTTTGTCGAGATGCATGGCGACCGCGCCTTCCGCGACGATCCGGCCATCGTCGGTGGACCGGCACTGCTCGAGGGCCGCTCGGTGATGGTCATCGGCCACCAGAAGGGGAACGACACCGAGTCGAATATCTTCCGCAACTTCGGATCCGCGCATCCGGAGGGCTTCCGCAAGGCACAGCGCCTCATGCGCCTGGCCGACAAGCTTGGCCTGCCAGTGATCACCTTCCTCGATACGGCCGGCGCGTTCCCGGGCCCGGCGGCGGAAGAACGGGGTCAGGCCGAGGCGATCGCCTCGTCGATCAAGCTGATGACCGGGCTCCAGGTGCCGATCGTCGCGATCGTCCTTGGCGAAGGCGGCTCCGGCGGTGCGCTGGCCATCGGTGTCGGTGACGAGGTCCTGGCCCTCGAGAACAGCGTCTACTCGGTCATCTCGCCGGAAGGCTGTGCGTCGATCCTGTGGCGCGCGCCGGAGGCGGCTCCGCTGGCCGCCGCCGCGATGCGCATGACCGCCACCGATCAGCGTGAGCTTGGCATCGTCGACCAGATCGTCGAGGAGCCGGGCGAAGGAGCGCATACCGACCACGAAGCGACCGCGAAGGCGGTCAAGGCTGCGCTGCTTGCGTCGCTGGCGCGCATCAGCCGTCTCGACACCGAGTCGCTGCTCGCGAGCCGCTATGCTCGCCTGCGGAGCATCGGTGTCTTCCGCGAGAGCGATGTCAGGCCGCGGGTCAGCGTCGAGCCACCGTCGCTGCGGCGCCGCATCGGGCGCCTGCTGCACCTGCCCGGCGTGCCGCGACGGCCACGCTGGAGCGAGATCTGGCCCAGCGGCGACGACCAGAACGACGTCGAGGGAGGCGCATGAACGAAGCGAACGCGGATCTGGAACAGATGCAGCGTGCCGCCGACGAGCTGATTCCGCAGCTCACCGAGCGCCTGCGACGGAGCGGCATCGGAGAGATCGGGGTGCGCTCGGGTCAGCTGAGCGTGCGCGTCGCCGCGGCACCGGGCGCGGTCGCCGATCCGCTGGTCGCCGCACCGGCCGCCGCTTCCACGCATCCGACAGCGGTGGTGACCAACCGACCCCACGCGGTGCCAGCTCCGGCGGTGGGCTACTTCGTCTACGGCGATGGCCTGGGGCCGGGCCTCGCTGTCGGAAAGGGCGATGTGCTCGGCTTCGTCGACGTGCTCGGCGTTCGGCATGAGGTACGCGCCCCGCGTCGCGGCCTGGTGCGCAGCCTGGTCACCGAGACCGGCGAGGCCGTGGAATACGGCCAGACCCTGCTGGAGCTCGAGGCATGAGCCTGGCGCTCCTCTTTTCGCCACAGGGCTCGCAGTCGGTCGGCATGGGCCGCGAGCTGGCGGCCGTCTCCGCGTCGGCCCGCGACGTCTTCGCCCGCGCCGATGCCGCGCTCGGCTGGTCCGTCTCAGAGCTCGCATGGGAGGGTCCGGAGGAGCGCCTCAACGACACGCGCCAGACGCAGCCCTGCCTTGTGGCAACTTCGGTTGCCTGCCTCGCAGCACTGCAGGAGGCGGATCCCGCGCTCAGGCCCGCGTTCGTCGCGGGCCACTCGGTCGGCGAATATGCGGCGCTGGTCGCGGCCGGCGTCCTGTCGCTCGAAGACGCGCTGCGGCTCGTGGCGCGCCGCGGCGGCCTGATGGCCGATGCCGGCGACGGCGGCATGCTGGCGGTGATCGGCCTGGCCCGCGAGGTCGTGGCGACAACCGTTGCGCTGGTCGGGCCGCCCGACGAGATCGTGATCGCCAATGACAACGCGCCCGGGCAGGTCGTGGTCAGCGGCCAGTCTGCGACCCTCGATGCGGCGGCGGACGCGCTGCGTGCCGCCGGAGCGAAACGCGTCATCCCGCTGCGCGTCAGCGGTTCATTCCACTCGCCGGCCATGCGGCCGGTCGGCGAGGAGCTGGCGCGCGCCTTCGACGACGCGACGTGGCGCGACGCCACGACACCGCTCATGAGCAATGTGACGGCCGAGCCAGTGACCGACGCGACACAGATCCGCAGCCTGCTCGCCCGGCAGGTCAGCTCGCCGGTGGAGTGGGTGGCCTGCGTGCGGCACATGCGCGAGGAGGGCGTCGACACGTTCATCGAATGCGGTCCGGGGAGCGCGCTGAGCGGGATGGTCCGGCGCATCGCGCCGGAGGCGCGAGCGCTGAATGTCAGCGATCCCGCGACGCTGGCAACGACCGTCGATGCGCTGCTGCCGGTGACCGCGGAGGCATCGGCCTAGTGTTCTCCAAGGTCCTCATCGCAAACCGTGGCGAGATCGCGGTGCGCATCCTGCGTGCCTGCCGCGACATGAGCGTCCCGGCGGTGGTCGCCTACTCCGAGGCCGATCGGGACTCGCTGGCAGTGCGGCTGGCCGACGAATCGGTGTGCATAGGCCCCGCGGAAGCCCGCCGCAGTTACCTGAACCAGCCGGCCCTGGTCTCGGCGGCATTGATCACCGGCTGCGATGCGGTGCATCCCGGATACGGCTTCCTGTCCGAGGATCCAACCTTCGCCGAGGTGTGCGCGGCTCACGAGCTGGCGTTCATTGGCCCACGCGCGGAGGTGCTCGACCGCTTTGCCAGCAAGTACGCGGTGCGCCGCATGCTCGCCGCCAACGGCCTGCCGACCGTTCCCGGTAGTCGTGGGATCGTGACCGACCTCGGCGACGCGCTGGCGCAGGCAGGTGACGCGGGCTACCCGGTCCTGCTCAAGCCGTCGGCCGGGGGTGGTGGCCGCGGCATGCGGCTGGTGCGTTCGCCGCGCGAGATGGAGACCTCGCTGCCGCTGGCACGCTCCGAGGCGCAGGCCGCCTTCGGCGACGATGCGATCTACTTCGAGAAGTGGATCGAGGAGAGCCGCCATGTCGAGGTGCAGGTACTGATCGATCGCCACGGCCACGGGATCCACCTGGGTGAGCGGGACTGCAGCGTGCAGCGCAGGCACCAGAAGATCATCGAGGAGGGGCCCTCGCCGGCGATGGACGATGCGAGTCGCGAACGGCTGCGCGACCTCGCCATCCGCGCAGCCCTGAAGGCCGGCTACGAGAGCGCCGGCACGCTGGAGTTCCTGCTGGATCGCGAGGGGAACTTCTACTTCATCGAGATCAATTGCCGGATCCAGGTCGAGCACCCGGTCACGGAGCTGCTGACCGGCATCGACCTCATCGTCGAGCAGATGCGCCTTGCGGCCGGCGACCCCATGTCGCTGCGCCAGGAGGACGTTCGATTCCGCGGCCACGCCATCGAGTTCCGCATCAATGCCGAGGACCCGGGCGACAACTTCGCGCCGCAGACCGGCGTGATCGATCAGTTGCTGCTGCCCGGCGGTCCGGGGGTGCGCGTCGATACCCACCTGTATCCCGGCTACGAGGTCCCGCCGTTCTACGATTCGCTGCTGGCCAAACTGGTGATCTGGGGCGAGGATCGTGCGCAGGCCATCGCGCGCGCGCGGCGTGCCCTCGCCGAGTTCGAGATCGGTGGCATCAGAACCAACATCCCGTTCCATCGTGGGATCATCGAGAACGCCGCCTTCCTGGATGCCGAGGTCAGCACCAACCTCCTGGACCGCGTCGGTCCAGGAGCATTCATCAGTGGCGGCAGCTAACAACCATGGAGACAGCAGACAACAGACGCATGACGACCGAGACTGCGACCGAGTCCCTGCCGCCGCTTCCCTGGGAGGCGGCGCAGATCATGCGGGTCATTCCGCACCGCTACCCGTTCCTGCTCGTCGACCGCGTGTTGGAGCTCGAGCCCGGCAAGCGGGTGGTTGCCCTCAAGAACGTGACCGCCAACGAGCCGCAGTTCACCGGCCATTTCCCGGAGCGCCCCATCATGCCCGGCGTGCTGATGGTCGAGGCGCTGGCGCAGGCCGGCGCCGTGGCCGTCCTGTCGCTGCCCGAGAACCGCGGCAAGCTCGCGCTGTTCGCAGCGATCGACGAGTGCCGTTTCCGGCGCACCGTGCTCCCTGGCGACACGCTGCGGCTTGAGATCACGGTCGAGAAGCTGCAGCGCCTCTTCGGCCGCGCCCGCGCGGTGGCCAGTGTCGACGGCGAGGTGGCCGTCGAGGCGTTGCTCTCGTTCATCATTCCGCGGGACCAGTCGATCGGGGGAGGCCGGACCGATGCGTGATGGAGACTACCGCGTGGTCGTCACCGGGATGGGTGCCATCACCCCGCTCGGCAACGACGTCGAGACGTTCTGGGACGGCCTGGTCCACGGCCGCAGCGGCGTCAGCCGCATCACCTCGTTCGAGCCGAACCGGGTCGCCAGCAAGGTCGCCGGCGAGGTCCGCGACTTCGACGCGACGACGGTCATGGACCGCAAGGAGGTGCGCCGCAACGATCGCTACGTGCACCTGGCCTGGGCCGCCACGGTCGAGGCCATGCGCCAGGCCGGGCTGCCGAACCCGATCACCGACGAGGGCATGTCGGAGCGGACCGGCGCGATCATCGGCACCGGCATCGGTGGCATCAATACGTTGATCCGTGACGTGATCGAAGCGCATGAGCTCGGTCCGGAGCGCGTAGGTCCGTTCCTGGTAACGGCCATGATTCCCGACATGGGCCCCGGCTTCGTGGCGATTCAGGCCAACGTCCGCGGGCCGAACTACGCCACCATCAGCGCCTGCAGCAGCTCGAACCACGCCATCGGCAGCGCACTGCAGATCATCCGGCGTGGTGACGCCGACATCATGATCGCCGGGGGAGCGGAGGCGGGTATCGGCGAGATCCCGGTGGCGGCCTTCTCGGCCATGCGCGCGCTGTCGACGAAGCGCAACGACGACCCGCAGAAGGCCTCGCGCCCGTTCGACGCGCAGCGCGACGGCTTCGTCATTGCCGACGGCGCCGGCATCCTGGTCCTCGAGTCGCTGGAGCATGCGCAGGCTCGCGGCGCGAAGATCCATGCCGAGCTGATCGGCTACGCCGCGACCGATGACGCCTCACACATCACCCTGCCGGCGCCGGGTGGCCGCGGCGCCGCCGGCAGCATGCGCCTGGCCATGGCCGATGCAGGCCTCGCCACCGATCAGATCGGCTACATCAACGCGCACGGCACCAGCACACCGCCGAATGACCGTTCGGAGACCGCCGCGATCAAGACGGTCTTCGGCGAGCGAGCCTACGAGGTGCCGATCTCTAGCACGAAGTCGATGACCGGGCACCTGATGGGTGCCGGTGGGGGCATCGAGGCGATCGCCTGCGTGCGCGCGCTGGAGGAAGGGATCATCCCGCCGACGATCAACTACGAGTACCCCGATCCCGACTGCGATCTCGACTACGTGCCCAACCAGGCCCGCAATGTGCCAATCGCGACCGCCATGAGCAACTCATTCGGCTTCGGCGGCCACAACGCCACGATCATCTTCCGGCGGTGGGACGCGTGAGCGACCGGCCGGATCCCGATCCGGCGCTGCGGGCCGTCGACCTGCTCCTCCCCGCATTCGAGGCGAGCGGCCTTGACGAGCTCGAGGTCGATGCCGGCGAGCTGCACGTGCAACTGGTACGCCCGCGCCTGCCCATCGCGGCCGTGCCCGGCACGGCGCCCGTCGTGGCCGGTCAGCATCTCGCGGCGTCGGCGCCGGTCACGCCGTATGGCGAGCCGTCGCCGGGCATGCGCTTCGTGACCGCACCGCTGACCGGTATCTGGTACTCGTCGCCATCGCCCGGCGTGCGCCCCTACCTCGAGGAGGGGGTCGAGGTGTCGAAGGGGCAGGTCGTTGGCCTGATCGAGGCGATGAAGCTGTTCAACGAGATCAAGTCGGACGTAGCCGGCAGGGTGATCCGCATCCTCGCCGAAAGTGGCACGCTGGTGAAGCGCCAGCAGCCACTCGTCGAGGTCGATCCGCGCTGACGCGCTGCCACCAGCGAACAAGGAGACAAGGAACAATGGCGCCGAACGCGGTGATCAGCGGGTGGGGGATGTACGCGCCCCAGCACGTGATGACGAACGACGACCTCGCCAAGCTGGTCGATACCAATGACGAATGGATCGTGTCGCGCACCGGGATCCACGAGCGACGCATCGCGGCGCCCGACGAGACGACCACGACCCTCGCGGTCAATGCCTCGCGCGACGCCCTGGTGGTGGCTGGCGTCGATCCGCTCGACGTCGATCTGGTCATCGTCGGCACCTGCTCACCCGACTACCCGCTGCCGGCGACCGGGGTCCTCGTCGCCCGCGACCTGGGAGCCACGCGTGCCGCGGGTTTTGACCTGCAGGCCGCCTGCTCCGGCTTCCTGTTCGCGCTGGCCACCGGGTCGAGCTTCGTGCGCAGCGGCATGTATCGCAACGTGCTGGTCATCGGCGTCGAAGTGTTGAGCCGCTTCATCGACTGGACCGATCGGGGCACCTGCGTGCTGTTCGGTGACGGCGCCGGCGCCGTGCTGCTCAGCGCGAGTGACGCGCCGGGCGGCCTGCTCGGCGTCGACATGTTCAGCGACGGAACCGGTGCCGAGGGCATCATCGTGCCGGCCGGCGGTTCGGCCTGTCCGGCTTCGCCCGAGACGGCCGCCGGCAACGGCCACTTCATCCACATGGCGGGGGCCGATGTCTATCGCTACGCCACGCGCCAGATGGCCGAATCGACGCTGGCGGCGCTGCGCAGCGCCGGCCTTGGGGTGGACGACATCGACCAGTTCATCTACCACCAGGCGAACCTGCGGATCATCAAGAGCGTCGGCAAGCAGCTGGGGATCCCCGACGAGAAGGTCTTCGTCAATATCGAGAAGTACGGCAACACGTCGGCGGCATCGGTGCCCATGGCGCTCGTCGAAGCCGTGGCTGCCGGTCGTGTCGAGCCCGGAGACCGACTTCTGATGGCGGCGTTCGGCGCCGGCTACACTGCCGGGGCCGCGGTACTCGAGTGGACCGCCGATCCGGCGCGCGCATTCCTGGCTCCCGGCTCGCAGACGCGACTGGGCAAGCCGCAGACGCAGCTCGCCGCGGCGGCCGCAGGCTGATGTTCGACCTTTCCGGCAAGGTCGCCCTCATCACCGGTGGGTCGCGCGGTCTGGGAAGGGCAATCGCGCTCGCCTTTGCCGCGCAGGGCGCCGACGTCGCCATCAACTTTCGCGGCAACGCATCGGCTGCGGAGGAGGTTGCCGTGGCGGCGCGCAACCTGGGGCGCCGCGCACTCACCATCGGTGGAGACACCTCGGCGGGTCGTGAGAGCTGCGAGGCGATCGTTCGCGCGGCGCTCGACGAGCTCGGTAGCGTCGACATCCTGGTGAACAACGCCGGCATCACCCGTGACGACCTGCTGATGCGCATGTCCGCCGAGGCCTGGGATGAGGTCATCGCCACCAACCTTTCGGGCCCCTTCTGGATGACGCGCGCCATCGCCAGACCGATGATGAAGGCGAGATCCGGTCGCATCATCAATATGAGCTCCGCGGCGGGGCGCATGGGAAACCCCGGCCAGGCGAACTACGCCGCCGCCAAGGCGGGGCTCATCGGCCTGACCAAGACCACCGCTCGCGAGCTGGCCTCGCGCGGAATCACCTGCAACGCGCTGGCACCTGGCCTGATCGAGACCGATCTGACCGCGGACTTGCCCGAAGCCGCGAATGTGGCTCTGATGTCGATGACCCCGCTGGGCTACATCGGTTCCGTCGACGACGTGGCCGCCGCGGCCGTCTACTTCGCCTCCGACGAGGCGCGCTACGTCACGGGGCAGGTGCTCGGCATCGACGGCGGCATCGTCATGGGCTCGTGACGGTTGGCGCAGTGCGAAGCCCCTTGGTGGTACGCCACTCTCCGACTTGGCAAATGGCGGCGCCGCTCGTAACCGAGTCCAGGCGCGCCCGAGCAGGTTGACGCGCCGACATCTGTGCTCAACCGTCCGCCGAATCGTGGCCGAACCCACCTCGCGAGTGGGTTAACGCGTTCCACACCGACATTTGCGACGTCGGGAGGCGCGCAAGCGGCAGCGCTGCTGCCGGCCCGCCGCGGTTCCGTCAGCCGCCCGTTCTGAGGGCGATAGACGACTGGGTCGGTCGTCAACGACGCAGTCGCGGCCGATGCTGAGCGTGGCGTGCCGGCCATTCGCCCGCGGCGCCACCGGGTCCTCCGCCTACCGCTCTCACAACATGCATGTGGGGAAGCGGGCGGTCGGGCACGGCGTCCCCTGCATCGGCCCGTGCGTTGGTTGCGCGCTGACCGCCTGGCGCCCTCGGTGGCCCGGGCAGGCCACTTGCTGCACAATGGGAGACAACCCCAGTGCATCCGACCGAACGAAGGAGAACCTGCATGCTGACGCTGCGCTCAATCCTGCGCCCGACCCGCGTGGTCGACGCTCATTGCGACATCCCGTGTGGTATCTACGACCCCGCCCAGGCGCGGATCGAGGCCGAATCGGTTTACAACATCATCAAGAAGTACAACGCCAGCGATGACGAGGTCTTCCGCACGCGCTGCATCGCCGTCAAGGAAGAGCGCGCCGAACTTGCCAAGCACCATATCGATGTGCTGTGGAGCGATTACTTCAAGCCGGAGCACCTCGACAAGTTCCCGGACCTGCAGGACGTCTGCTGGAAGGCCGCCAAGCAGGCGTCCGAGGTGAAGCACACGGTCAACCTCGATGACGCCACGAAGCTGCTCGACATGATCGACAAGATCGATGAGATGTGGCGGGCCAGCGGCGGACCGGAGAAGACGCGCCTGCAGGCGCAGACCGCCTGAGACAGATGCGCACGCGGAGGGGCCGGTATCGGCCCCTCCTCTTTCTATTCGGAATCGTGGCAGCCCTCGGCTATGTCGCTTCGCGCTGGACCGATGCCGTCGCCGTGCGCGGCTCGTCCATGGCGCCGACGCTCGAACCCGGTGACCTGCTGCTCGTCGAGCGTTGGACGCTGGTGCGGCGTGCTCCGCGCGTCGGCGATGTCGTGCTGGCGCGCGACCCACGCGATGCGGCACGTGAGCTGATCAAGCGCGTCTCCACCGTCGGTCCGGGTCACGTCGAGCTGCGTGGGGACGGCGCCGCGAGTACCGACTCGCGCGTCTTTGGTGACGTGCCGTTGGATGCCGTTGCGTGGCGCGTCGCTTTCCGCTACTGGCCGCCCAATCGCTTCGGCATGCTGCCACCTGCGCGCAAGTCGACACCATCACGGCAACTCGAGCCGCAGGGCGGTGAGCCGGCGTGCAGCACCTTCGGCGACCTCGTCGTCGGCGGCGAGGGCGCAGCCGAGGCCTAGCCTCGAGGCCGGCGCTATCCGCAGCCGCAGAGCGTGGCCACTGCCGCGACGCAGTCTGCCCGGTCGGCCGGCAGCAGCTCGACACGCGGCCCGGCCTCCGTCGCAACGAGATACTCGACGCCGGCCGTCGGACGCACCGAGATTCGTGCCTCGGGTGAGCGGCGCCGCAGGAACTCGATGACAGGCCCAAGACCAGCGTCGCCGTACTCCTCGCGGATGGCGCCGGTGTCGACCACGACCAGCTGCGGGGGACGCAGGGTCACGGCCTGGTGCAGCCGCGCGGCATCGTTGTAGAAGAAGACGATGGCGCCCAGCAGCCGCTCATCCAGCGCGACGGCCAGCTCGCGGTCGCGGGTGAGGCAGTAAATGGTCATGGGCATGCCCCCTGAGCCTAGCATCGGCGTGGTAAGGGCCGATGGGTACAATGAACATCCCATGGCCTCCCTGACACCCGTTCACACCGATGACGCGCGCAACTTGACCGGCCGCCATCAGGCGCTCGGCAGTCTGCTCGGCCGCGTGTGGCCGGTCGACCAGGTCGGCGTCGAGGAGCGTGCCGCGAGCCTCGCCAAGCGCAGCATCAAGCGCGAGTCGAAGCTGTGGGCGCTCGACATGGTCGTCCGCATGATGGATCTCACGACGCTCGAGGGCAAGGACACGCCGGGCAAGGTCCGCGCGCTGGCCGGGAAGGCGCGCCGTCCGGATCCGACGGATCCGTCGATCCCCAGTGTCGCGGCACTCTGCGTCTATCCGAACCTGATTCCCGCGGCGCGCGAGGCGTTAAAGGGGTCGACGGTCAAGATTGCCAGCGTCGCCACGTACTTCCCGAGCGGCCAGGCGTCGCTCGACGTCAAGCTCAACGACGTGCGCGACGCCGTCGCCATGGGTGCCGACGAGATCGACATGGTGATCGATCGCGGTGCATTCCTGTCCGGCGCGTACGCGAAGGTCTACGACGAGATCACCGCGGTCAAGGAGGCCTGTGGCGAGGCACACCTGAAGGTCATCCTGGAGACCGGCGAGCTGGAGACCTACGACAACGTGCGTCGCGCATCGGTCCTGGCCATGGCGGCCGGAGCCGACTTCATCAAGACCAGCACCGGTAAGGTGCAGCCGGCCGCCACCCTGTCGGTCACGCTCGTCATGCTCGAGGCCATCCGCGACTTTCATGCTCAGACCGGCCGCGCGGTGGGTATGAAGTCGGCCGGCGGGATCCGCACCGCCAAGGAGGCGATTTCGTACCTCACGATGCTGTACGAGACGCTCGGTCCCGAGTGGATGACCCCGGACCGTTTCCGTTTCGGCGCCTCCAGCCTGCTCAACGACGTGCTCATGCAGATCCGCAAGGAGCGCACCGGCCGCTACAGCGGCGGCGACTACTTCACCCTCGACTAGACCCCATGCAGGTATCGCCGCGCACCATTGCCGTCTGGTCCGATCTCGGCTGCCCGTGGGCGCACGCCGCCGTGTGGCGGCTGCACGAGGCGCGACGCCGCCTTGGCCTGACCGATGCCGTCCGCTTCGAGCATCACGCCCTCCCACTCGAGCTGTTCAACTCGGCGCCGACGCCGCGGCGTGAGCTCGAAGCCGAGTGGCCGGTCGTCGCCGCCCTTGCGCCGCGCGCCGGCTGGCGCGCATGGTCGTCGCCTGCCGAAGCCTGGCCCGTCACCATGCTGCCGCCGATGGAGGCGGTGCAGGCAGCTGCCATCCAGTCGCCGCTCGCCGCCGAGGAACTGGACCGCGGACTGCGCCGTGCGTTCTGGGGCGAGTCGCGCTGCATCAGCCTGCGCCACGTCATCCTGGAGGTCGCCAACGCGTGCGGCGGCGTGGACGTTGCCGCGCTGGCCGCCGTACTGGACAGTGGTCGGGCACGCACACGCATCTTCGACGACTGGGAGATCGCCAAGGGCGATGAGGTGGCTGGCTCGCCGCATCTCTTCTTGCCGGACGGCTCTAGCGTGCAGAACCCCGGCGTCGAGATGCACTGGGAGGGCGATGACGGCCAGGGCGGCGGGTTCCCGGTCATCGACCGCGACGATCCATCGACCTACGATCGAATTGTCCGGGCCGCCGCTTCGTGACCGGAGAGCGCGGATCGGGGCAAGCCACTGCGCACGTTCGGGGGCCGGCGTGGTTCGAGATCTCCGGGCGCTCATCACTGACCGGCTGTGGACGGAACTCGCGACCGACGCTGGCGTAGAGCTGGTCCGCCAGACGACTCACGAAACGACGAGAGCGAACGTTGTATGTGTGTGCACCCTCCGCCGTTCCAGCTCCTGATCGACGAGCATGCCTCCGAGCTGCATCGGTTCCTGACCGCCTGCGTCGGCCCGATCGAGGCGGACGACTGCCTGCAGGAGACGCTGATCTCGGCGTTGCGCACGTATCCGAACCTGCGCCACGCCGACAACCTGCGCGGCTGGCTGTTCACCATCGCGCATCACAAGGCGACCGATGCCGTCCGTCGCAGTGTTCGCCATGCCGTCGGAGGCCTGGACGGCGTCGAGCCGTCGGTCGCGCCATCACCGACTGCCGACGACGAGCTGTGGGGTGCCGTGCGGTCGCTGCCGTTGAAGCAGCGCGCGGCCGTGGTGCATCGGTATGTCTTCGACCTGGCCTATCGCGAGATCGGCGAGCGAATGGGCGTCAGCGAGGAGGCCGCGAGACAGAACGTCAGCGCCGGCGTGCGCCGGCTGCGCCAGGAGGTGAACCGATGAATGAGCTCGAACGCCTGGCCGGCCTGGAGACCGATGCGACGGCGGCCGTGGCCGCATTCCGGCAGCGGGCCGCTGCCGAGGGCCTGCTGGACGTCGCCTACGCCGACCTCGACTCACCGATGGGTGCGCTGAGCGTCTTCGTCACGCCAGTTGGTCTCGTCCGTCTCGCGTACGGTCGCGCCCAGGACGAGCTGGGAGACCTCGCCGAGCGGCTCTCGCCGCGTATCATCGCGGCCCCGGAGCGGACCGATGCGGTCCGTCGCGAGTTGGAGGAGTACCTCGCCGGACAGCGTGGCGCCTTCGATGCGCCGGTCGACTGGTCCCTGATGCGTGGTTTCGCCAATGCGGTGCTGCGGGCGACGGCTCGGATCCCATTCGGCAGCGTCTCGACTTACCGCAAGATCGCCACCGAGGCTGGATCGCCGAACGCCTACCGGGCGGCGGGCAATGCCCTGGGCTCGAATCCGGTGCCCATCGTGGTGCCCTGCCATCGCGTGCTGCACGCCGGTGGGGGACTGGGCGGCTACACCGGTGGCCTCGAGCGCAAGCGATTCCTGCTGCGCCTGGAGGGCGTCCTCGGGGAGTAGGCGTTCTCGGGGAGTGAGAAGCGACGCGAGACATGTCCCAGTGGCATTCCGGCGTTAGACTCGCCGCCGTGACGGTATGTGCAGCGTGCAGCCGCGAGAGCCCCGCAGATTTCGGCTTCTGTCCTTCGTGCGGTGCGCCGTTGAGCAACGCGACGACCCCACGCGAAGTGCGCAAGGTCGTGACCATCCTGTTCTGTGACCTGATCGGGTCGACCGCGCTCGGTGATCAGACGGATCCGGAGACGCTGCGCGTGCTGATGCGGCGCTATTACGAGACCGCCAGGGGCGTGCTCGAGCGACACGGCGGAACGGTCGAGAAGTTCGTGGGCGATGCGGTGATGGCGGTCTTCGGCATCCCGGTCGCCACCGAGAACGATGCCCTGCGGGCGGTGCGTGCCGCGGTCGAGCTGCGCGACACGGTGCACGAGCTCGGCCTGGAGGCCCGCATCGGGGTGAACACCGGCGAAGTGGTGTCGGGCGAGGGTGACACCCTGGTGACCGGCGATGCCGTGAACGTGGCCGCCCGACTGGAGCAGGTGGCGAGTGGTGGCGATGTGCTGCTCGGGGGCCATACGCTCGAACTCGTTCGCGACGCGGTCCAGGCGGAGCCGGTCGAGCTGACGCTCAAGGGCAAGGCAACGACGGTCATCGCCCATCGCCTGCTCGCGTTGGATATCGTGGCTGCCGGCGTCGCTCGCCGCCTCGATCGGGTCATGATCGGCCGCGAGCGGGAGCGCCAGCGCCTGCGTGCCGATTTCGCCGACGCAGCCGCGGCGCGCACGAGCCGCCTCTTCACGCTGATTGGCCCCGCGGGCGTCGGCAAATCGCGTCTTGTTTTGGACTTCCTGGAGCATGTCGGTGATCACGCGACGATTGCTCGTGGCCGCGCCCTGTCGTACGGCGAGGGGATCACCTATTGGCCGCTGATTGAGATCTTGGCGCAGCTCGGCATCGACGCCGGCGAGGCCATCCGCTCATCCGAGGCCGATACGCAGCTCGCGACGCGGGCGCTTCTCGAGCGCGTCGCCGAAGATCGGCCCCTCGTCCTGGTCCTCGACGACCTGCAGTGGGCAGAACCGCCGCTGCTTGACTTGATCGAGCACATCGCCGATTGGTCGCGCGAGGCGCCGATCTTCCTGCTCTGCATCGCGAGGCCGGAGCTGCTCGATGCCCGATCCGGTTGGGGCGGCGGTAAGCTCAACGCGACGTCGATCCTGCTCGAGCCCCTGGGGTCCACGGAGGCGATCGCACTCGCCGACGAGCTCCTGGCGGACATCAAGCTGCCTTCCGACGTGCGCGACCGTATCCTGGAGATCGCTGAGGGTAACCCGCTCTTCCTCGAGGAGATGGCGGCGCTGGCACGCGATGGACCGCAGGTGGTCACCGTCCCGGCGACGATCCACGCCGTCCTGCAGGCGCGCCTTGATACCTTGACCGAGGCGGAGCGCGCGGTCATCGAGCGCGGCGCCGTCGAAGGGAAGGTGTTCCACCGCGGCTCGGTGACGGCACTGGCGCCCGTGCCCGACCGAGCGCATGTCCCTGCCGACCTGCTGGCGCTGGTGCGCAAGGAGCTGGTGCGTCCCGACCGATCGCGATTCAGCAATGATGACGCCTTTCGTTTTCGCCACCTCCTGATCCGCGACACGGCATATGAATCGCTGCCGAAGTCGGTTCGCGCGGATCTTCACGAGCGGTTCGCGACCTGGCTCGACAGGCAGGTCGGACTGGCTGAGCGCGATGAGATCGTCGGCTATCACCTCGAACGGGCGGCCACCTACCTGCGCGAGCTGGATCCCGCATCGATCAAGGCCGGCACGCTGGGAGAACAGGCCGCCGCACGCCTGGGGACGGCCGGATCGGCTGCCTACGAACGTGGCGACCTGCACGCCGCCCGCAACCTGCTGGGCCGCGCCATCGCCGTGCTTCCCGAGGGACCGCAGCGACGCCACCTCCTGCCGGACATGATCGAGGCGCTCGACACGGCAGGAGAACGTGATGCGGCGCTCGAGCTCGTCGGCGAGCTCGAGCATGGCGACGCGGCCGACCGAGCGCGTGCGATGGTCCTCCAGCTGCTGATCGACCCGCTCAGTCGACGACGTTCCATTCCGGATCTGCTCAGCGACCTGGCCGATGCCCAGCATGAGCTGCGCGATGCGGGTGACGTGCTCGACATCGTTCGCTGCGAGCGCGCTCGCGGCTCGCTCAACTGGGCGGCCTGTCGCGCCGACGAGGCGCACGCGGCATATCGCCGCGCGTATGACCTGCTTCAGGACCTCGGGCGACCCGCCCTGCAGCGCGATGTGGACGAACGTCTCAGCGGCACGAGCTTCTTCAGCGGTGCTTCCCTGGATGAGGTGCGTGCACTCATCGACCGCATCTCCTCTGATCTGCTGCCCGATGGTGGGCCACTCCTGGCCGCCAGCCTGGCATTCAGCCGTTCGCGCACGGACTACATGTCTGGTCAGATCGACGCCGATGCGGCTCGACAGGCTCTCGAGCACCTGGCCCAGTTGCTCGGCGAGGTCGGTTCGGAACGCGGCCAGCTCGCGGTGCGGTCATTCCTGCTCGTGATTGCGGATCAGGAGGGGGACGCTGCGGAGGCAGAACGCATCAGCCGCGAGCTCGTGGCCGCTCATGAACGACTGAATAACCTCTACGTGCTTGCCGACGCCCTGGCCAGCTGGTCCCTGAGCCTGAGCCGCTTGGGCGATGCTGACGGTGCGCTGCGGGCCGTCGCGCGCGGGCGGGAGCTGGTCCGCGCCGAGGACATCGCCGACCAGATCAACCTCGACCTCGCCGCGGCGCGCGCCATGGCCGCCAGTGGCGACCACGCGCGGGCGCGCCGCCTCGTCGACCGCGCGCGACGTACCGGCGAGGGGATGGTGATGGTTCCGCTTTCGTATCAGATCGAGGGCATCGACGCCGAGGTGCGGCATCTCGCCGGGGACGTGACCGGCGCTGAGGCCATCGCACGCAAGCTCATCGAGGAACAGGCGAGCCGTGGCGCGCTGCGTATGGTGGCGACCTGGCGCCGCCGGCTCGGCTTCGCCGAACCGAAGGCGACTCATCCGGCCTGAGCAATGCCGCGGGGAGTACATGCGATAATCGAGGCCACATGACCCTCACCAAGAAGCCCGAGACGCGGCCGGCGCCTGCCTCGTGGGGACTCTCGACCGGCAAGACCGTGCCATGGGAGTACGCGCCAGCGCCTGAGTCGACCGATCACGTGACGATTCGGTCGGAGTACGGGCTGTTCATCGGCAACGAGTTCGTGGCGGCGAAGCCGAAGCGCACCTTCGAGGTCATCAATCCGGCGACCGAAGAGGTGCTCGCGCGCGTGGCGCGCGCATCGGTCTCGGACGTCGACCGAGCGGTGAGGGCGGCCCGCAGCGGCTATAACCAGAGCTGGTCAAAGCTGCCTGGCAGCGAGCGGGCGAAGTACCTGTATCGGATTGCGCGGATCATCCAGGAGCGCAGCCGCGAGTTCGCGGTCGTTGAGACGATGAACTCGGGCAAGCCCATCAAGGAGAGCCGCGACGTCGACGTGCCGCTCGCCGCGGCCCATTTCTTCTATTACGCCGGCTGGGCGGACAAGCTCGAATACGCCTTCCCGAACCGCACGCCGCGCCCGCTGGGCGTGGCCGCGCAGATCATCCCGTGGAACTTTCCGCTGATGATGCTCGCATGGAAGATCGCTCCCGCGCTGGCGGCCGGGAACACGGTCGTGCTCAAGCCGGCGAGCACCACCCCGTTGACCGCGTATCTGTTCGCCGACGTGGTGCGCCAGGCCGATCTGCCCCCTGGCGTCGTCAACATCATCACCGGCCCCGGCGAGATCGGCATGGAGCTCGTCAAGCACCCTGATGTCAACAAGGTCGCGTTCACCGGCTCGACTGTGGTCGGCAAGATGATCGGGCGTGCTGTCGCCGGATCCGACAAGAAGCTGACCCTCGAGCTGGGCGGCAAGGCGGCGAACATCGTTCTCGACGATGCGCCCATCGACCAGGCCATCGAGGGCATCATCAACGGCATCTACTTCAACCAGGGCGAGGTCTGCTGCGCTGGATCGCGGCTCTTCGTGCAGGAGAGCATCTTCGAGCCGTTGCTCGATAAGCTCAAGGCCCGCCTCGGCACGCTGCGGGTCGGAGATCCGCTCGACAAGAACACCGACGTCGGCGCCATCAACTCGGCCAGCCAGCTGGCCAAGATCCGCGAGCTCGTCCAGTCGGGGATCGAGGAGGGTGCCGAGATCTTCCAGCCCGACTGCCAGCTGCCGGATCGTGGCTACTTCTTCGTGCCCACGCTTTTCACTGGAGTCTCGCAGTCGCACCGCATCGCGCAGGAGGAGATCTTCGGGCCAGTACTGTCGGTGCTCACCTTCCGGACGCCCGATGAGGCGATCGAGAAAGCCAACAACACGCCGTACGGTCTGTCCGCAGGCGTCTGGACGGAGAAGGGCAGCCGCATCTTCAAGATGGTCGCGGCCATGCGTGCCGGCGTGGTCTGGGCCAACACCTTCAACCGATTCGATCCGACCTCGCCGTTCGGTGGCTACAAGGAGTCGGGCTACGGCCGCGAGGGCGGGCTCCACGGGTTGTCGGCCTACCTGCGATTCGACGCATGAGCCCGCGCACCCGAACGGCCACGAAGGCGCGCTCGCGCGCATCGGTCCTGGAGGACAGGCCGATGCAGCCGCTGGCGACCGCCGGCAACGGCATCGCGGCCGACCGCATCGGGGTGCGCAAGACGTACAAGCTGTACATCGGCGGGCAGTTCCCGCGCACTGAGTCTGGGCGCAGCTACGAGGTCTTCGACGCCCGCGGCGTGCCGCTGGCCAATGCCTGTCGCGGCACGCGGAAGGACATTCGCGAGGCGGTGCGCGCCGCACGCAAGGCCTTCCCGGGGTGGGCCGCCAGGACGGCCTACAACCGCTCGCAGATCCTGTATCGCATCGCCGAGTTGATGGAGGGACGCCGCGATCAATTCATCGCCGAGGTGACTGCCGCCCAGGGTGTCGGTCGACGGCGTGCCGTCCGGGAGGTCGACGCCGCGATTGACCGATGGGTGTGGTACGCCGGCTGGGCCGACAAGTTCAGCCAGGTCGTTGGCTCGGTCAACCCGGTGAACGGGCCGTACTTCAACTTCACCGTTCCGGAACCGACCGGTGTCGTCGGGGTGATCGCCCCCGAGGTGTCGTCACTGCTCGGCCTGGTCAGCCGACTGGCGCCGGTGATCGTCAGCGGCAATGCCGCGGTGGTCGTCGCCTCGGAGTCACGGCCGCTGCCGGCAGTCACCCTCACCGAGGTATTGGCCACCTCCGATGTCCCCGGCGGCGTCGTCAACCTGGTCACTGGCCTGCGCCGCGAGATCGTCCCGACGCTGGCGGCGCACATGGACGTCAATGCGCTCGATGCCTTCGGCGTCGCTCCTTCCGAGTCGGCGGCCGTCGAGGAGAGCGGCGTCGAGAACGTGAAACGCGTCATCCGTCCGCCACGGGACGGCCTGGAGCGCTACGACTGGCTGAGCCAACGCGCGCAGTCGCCGTACCTCATCGGCGAGTACGTCGAGACGAAGACGGTCTGGCACCCGATTGGGGCGTAGCGGGCCGCGGTTCATAGTTGGCCGCCATTCTCACCTGGCCGCCATGTGCACGTAGCCGGCTGCCATGCGCGCGTAGCCGGCCGCCATTCTCACCTGGATGTGCGCAGCTGCATCGGTCTCGTGCCATTCGTATGCGGATAAATCCAGCCGCGAACGGCGAGATGCAGGGCCTTTCATTCTCGAGCGCGTGGCACCAGGACAGCCGGGGAGCGCACATTCACCTAGGAATAAGTCGTCGGTAACGAGCCGGTAAGCGGCGTCATGCCACCATCAGGCCGTGGCTTCACCTCGCTCTCGACCGGTCGACCTCGCCGTTGCCAGGCTGCGCCAGCAGATGCAGCGTCTCGGACAGGACGCGCGCAGCCTGCGGTTCGGCCTGGGGTGGACGCAGCAGGCGCTCGCGCAGCGCGCCGGAACGTCGCAGGCGTCGGTCGCGCGACTCGAGGCCGGGGATGACCACCTTGCCCTGGCCATTCCGATTCGTGTGTTTGCCGCCCTGGGCTACGACCTGCCGCTGCGCACCTTTCCCGGCGACGGCGTGGCCCTGAAGGACAGCGGACAGCTGGCGCTCGCCGAGGAGATCCGCTCGCGCGCTCACCCGTCCCTCCGCGTCGCCTTCGAAGAGCCAACGGGCGAAGGTCGGCAGGCGGCTGACGTGGTGCTCCTCGGCCAGACTTCGGTCACCCACGCCGAGCTCGAATCAGGGCTTTCGGACTTTGAGGGGCAGCTGCGGCGCGGGCATCTGAAGCGAGATGCGCTCCAGCGTCGTTTCGAACGGCCTGTCTCCTTCGTTCTGGCGCTGCGTGACACGGATCGCAACAGGGCTGCGGTCGCCGCACATGCGGGCGTGATCCAGGCGGCGCTGCCCGCATCCTCCCGAGAGGTGCTCGAATCGATCGAACTGGGACGACCGCTCACCCGCGACGGCCTGCTCTGGCTCCGGTCGGCGCGTCACACCTAGCCACCTGCCGACCTTCCGCGAGGCTTGAGCCAAACCAGGCATCGAGCACACTCTGCATTCACACAAGACTCTGAGCACGGCCTTGCGTGCGTTTTCATTCACTCACGAGGCGAGGCCGGAAGCAGTCCCAGGCGTTTCCGGACGTCATTCGCGAGAGACTCAGGTCCGACCGATGACCGGGCGGACATTCTTCAGTGAATACCGCCCGAAGACTGCCCGAAGACGGCCCGTATGCGGCTCGGACACCCCTCAGCGCGCACTGCCGAGTGTGCGCTAGCCCAGCCATCCGGCGATGGTCGAAGCGAACAGCACCAGCGTCAGGGCGGTTACCAGCCCGGTCAGCCCCCAGGCGACGACGTTCAGCCACGCGGGGTTGACGTGGCTGCCCATGATCCGCGGGTTGTTCACCAGGCGCAGCATGAACACCAGGATGATCGGCAGGAGGATGCCGTTCAGGTTCTGGCTGAGGATGATCAGCCCGGTCAGCGGCATGCCCGGGATCAGCACTACCAGTGCGCCGATGACGATCAGCGCGGTATAGAGGCCCATGAATACCGGTGCCTCGCGGAATCTGCGCGACACGCCGGACTCCCAACCGAATGACTCGCAGACCGTGTAGCTCGTGGTCAGCGGCATGACCGTCGCGGCCAGGACCGATGCGCCGAACAGCCCGAAGGCGAACAGCGCCTGGGCGAAATCGCCGGCGATGGGCGCCAGCGCACGAGCGGCCTGCTCGGCGCTGGTCAACACGATGCCCGTGCCGAACAGCGTAGCCGCGGTGACGATCACGATGAACATCGCGATGACGTTGGTCCACACCGCGCCGAGGATGGCGTCCGCGCGTTCGTACGTGAGTTCCTCCGGCCCGAGCCCCTTGTCGGCGACCGATGACTGCAGGTAGAAGAACATGTAGGGCGTCACCGTGGTGCCGACCGTCGCGACCATCAACAGCAGGATATTTGGCTCGAAGCTGATCGAGGGAGTGACCAGTGCGCGGCCGACCACGCCCCAGTCCGGGCCGACGACGAAGGCGCTGACGACGTAGGCCAGGAAGACGACCGCCACCGACAGGAAGACGCGCTCCACCAATCGGTACGAGCCGAAGACGACCAGCGCCCAGATGCCGGCAGCCACGACCGGGACCGTTATCCAGCGCGGGAAATCGAAGATCTCAAGGGCGGCGGCCGCTCCGGCGAACTCGGCCGCGATGTTCGAGCCGTTGGCGATGAGCAGCACGACCATGGCGAACAGTGTCCAGCGGATGCCGAAGTCGTCGCGGATCAGGTCGCCGAGCCCCTGTCCCGAGACAGCTCCCATGCGTGCGGCCATTTCGAGCACGACGATGAGCAGGATGGTGGTGATCGGCAGGATCCAGAGCATGCTCAACCCGGTCTCGGCGCCCAGAACGCTGTAGGTGAAGATGCCGCCGGCATCGTTGCCGGCCAGCCCGGCAATGAGGCCCGGCCCGAGCACGCCCAGGAAGGCGAGCATGCCGGTCCGATGCACGCGGAAATTGGGCAGGCGCTCACGGATCGAGCGCTGCATGCTGCGCAGCGGCCGCCTGATCGCCAGTGGGCTCACCGTTCGTCCGCCGGCTCGAAGATCTCGGGCAGACGCCGCCGCCAGCCCTCGCCCAGCGCGCGCTCGAAGGCGTCGTCGACGGTGACGATTCCGAGCAGGCGACCCTCGGCATCGACCACCGGCAGTGCCAGCAGGTTATAGCGAGCGATAGCCTCACCGACCTGCTCGGCGTCGAGATCGGTGCCGACGGAGATCGGATCAGTCCGCATGAACTGACCAACGAGGGTCTCGGGCGACGCGATGATCAACCCGCGCAGGGTCACCGTGCCCAGCAACCGCCCGTCGGCATCGGTGACATAGAGGTAGTAGGCGCGATCCGACGGAGGAGCGAGCTCACGGAGGCGCTCGATGACCCGTTGCGCCGTCTCTTCGGGTGAGGCGGTGATGAAGTCGGTGGTCATCAGGCCGCCGGCCGTCTCCTCGCCGTACGTCAGCAGCTCGCGCACCTCCCGGGCCTCCTCCGGCTGCATGAGGCTGAGCAGCTCGGTCTGGCGCTCCGGCGAGAGGTCGGCCATCAGGTCGGCGGCCTCGTCGGGGCCCATCTCCTCGAGGATGTCGGCGGCGCGTTCCGGCGGAAGCGCCTCGAGCACGTCAACCTGATCCTCGGCGTCGAGCTCCTCCATGACATCGGCGGCGCGCTCGTCATCGAGCGCGGCCAGGATCCCGGTGCGGTCGCGTGGCGCGAGCTGCTCGACGATGTGTGCCACGTCGGCCGGGTGCAGGGTGGAGAGCGCCTGGTGCGGGACGCGCAGCTTGAGCGAGCTGACGCTCGACTCGACCGGGTCCACATCCTCCCACTCGATGTAGTTCTCGACCTCGACGCCCAGCCGCCGAGCGACGCGCCCGCCGAGCCGCGAGAGCCCCAGCCGGCGCAGGATGCCGCCCAAACCGACATCGACGGCCATCAGCCGGAGCCGGCCGCGCACCGGCGCCAGCTGGATGTCGTTGACGCGCACGATCTTGCGGCCCTCGACGTCCACGATCTGCTTGTCCTGCAGGTCGAGCCAGATCCGGATCTCGTTGGGACGCTGCCGGAACGAGGCGATGTTGATGCTCGACGTGCGCAGACGCGCGCCGGATGCGTCGAGCTGCTCGACGTCAGACCAGGGCAGGAAGATGTCCCGCCCACTGGCGACGCGGACGACCACGCCGGTGACCGGCGGATACGTCTCGCCGAGCGCGACGATCAGATCGCGTACCCGGCCGAACGGCTCGCCATAACCGTCGAGCACCGGCCCGCCGATGATCTGGCTCAGAAAGAGCATGGAATGACCACCTCGCTCTCGAACAGCTGCTGCGCTGTGAGCGGGTGGTCTCTTGAGGTCGCGGGGGTGGCGTCACGTCGACGCTAGGCGTTCACCCCGCGCACCTGCACCATCCGCCACGGGCGCGGTCATTGCGTGTACTGGGTCCGGCGTCCACGTTGGTCGCACGTTGCCTCGTTGCTGGTTCCATCGCTGGCGGCCACCGCCCGGCGGCCGCCGCACATTCTACCGCGCCGCGATGCCCAACTCAGGCGTCGACGGGCGCATCGGCCCGGGCTCGCGCTCGATGTCGCGCGACCTTGGCCTGGTTGCCGCAGGTGCGCATGTTGCACCAACGCCGGCGCCCGGTCGGGGAGCGGTCGACGAAGACGAAGCGGCAGCCCGGATTGTCACAGGTGCGCAGCCGCGCCGCGTCGTCGTCGGCCAGGAAGTGGGCGAGCGAGCTGGCGATGGTCGCCCGGGCCTGGTCCAGCCGATCTCCGACCTGCGCGAACGCGTAGTGGGTGCCGTTGGGATCCAGCCGCAGCTCGTGGTAGTGCAGGCCGTGACGCAGGACGTGATTGAGTTCGCGCACCTGGCGCTTGGCGGGATGCCCGCGCCTGTCCACGCTCTCGGCGATCTCGTGGATGAGCCGGCGCAGGTGACCAAAGCGCTCCAGGCGCCGTTGCGACTCTTGCATCTCTCGGCGCAGCCGCCCGCCCTCGGCGGCACGTCCACGGTCGCTGATGAGCTCGTGGGTCCGCAGCCATGCCAGTAGTGCGTCGCTGTCCGGCAGCGCGTCAACCGGCTCACCGCGCTCGTATTCGAGCGTGTTGGCGAACTGCACGAATAGCTCGCCCGAGTGATCGGGCTCGGGCGTCGTGTCGTGGTTCAGGCTCATGATAGTAACCAGTATACGCCTCTTGACAAGTTACTCGTCCAACTCGTACACTGTTGATGTAACCGGTCACACGGATCGAAGAAGTTACTTCCGCAAAATGGAGAGGCCCCTTCTCATGGCAGTGTTCGTGTTCCTGGCGATCGTCCTGGCGATCACCCTGGCTGGTGCCATCGTCGGTGTCGATAGCCGTCCAAGCATCTGCGAGACCGCGCGCCGCAACATTTGAGAAATTGATGGGACCGATTCACACGGACTGATACGGCCCGCTCCGCCCGGAGTGGGCCGTTCGCCTTCTAGAATGGCTTGATGCCTCGACCACGTTCCGCGCCACGCAGCAGCGACGATGGAGCGATGAGCAATGCCGAGCTGGCGCGCATCTTCGGCGAGATCGCCGACATGCTCGAGATCCTTGGCGAGGTGGTCTACAAGTCGGTTGCCTATCGCCGTGTGGCGGATGCCGTCGAACGCTATCCGGACGACGTGGCGGCGCTGTTCAGGCGTGGCACGCCGCCCAAGCTGCCCGGCGCCGGCGCCGGGCTGACCGCCAAGCTCGCCGAGCTGGCAGAGACCGGGCGCCTGGAGTATCACCAGCGGCTGCGCACCCAGGTTCCCGACGGCCTGCTCGACATGCTGCGCATCCCCGGCATCGGGCCGCGCACCGTCAAGCAGCTGCACGGCGAGCTCGGTATCGATTCGGTCGAAGCGTTGCGTGCCGCCGCCGAGCGGGGCGCACTGCGCTCGCTGAAGGGCTTATCAGCACGGACCGAGGAGAACGTGCTGGTCGGCATTGCCCGCATCGAGCAGCGCAGCACGCGCCTGCTGCTGCACGACGCCGACGAGTTGGTGACTGGCCTCATCGCCCGCCTGCTTGAGACACCCGGTGTGATCAAGCTCGAGCCCGCCGGCTCGCTTCGTCGTCGCCGTCCGACGATCGGCGACCTCGACCTGCTCGCCGCGGTGACCGATGCGGCTCCGCTGATTGCCGCACTGGACGCGCTGACCGAGGTCGACCATGTCGTCTCGGCGGGGACCGACAAATCGAGCATCGTCCTGCGTGACGGCCCGCAGGTCGACCTGATGGTGTGCGCCCCGGCAGCCTGGGGAACGCACCTCGTCCATTTCACTGGTAGCAAGGATCACAACGTGTCGCTGCGTGGTCGTGCGCTGGCCCGTGGCTGGTCACTCTCGGAGAAGGGCTTCAAGGTTGTCGACACCGGTGAGCTGCTGCTGGCGGCCGACGAGGAGGAGGTCTACGCCCGCCTGGATCTCAGTTGGGTCCCGCCGGAGCTTCGCGAGGACGAGGGGGAGATCGCCGCGGCAGCTGGCGGAACGCTGCCGATCCTCGTCAACCTCGACGACATCCGCGGCGACACGCATACGCATTCCGATTGGACCGATGGGGTCGACTCGATCGAGGTCATGGCCCGTGCCGCACGTGCGATGGGCCGCGACTGGATGGTGCTCTCCGACCACTCGCCGTCGCTGGGCATCGCCCGTGGCCTGTCACCCGAACGCGTGGAAGAACAGCGCCTGGTGATCCAGGCGCTGAACCGTGACCTGGCGCCGTTTCGCATCCTGCACGGGACCGAGATGGAGATCCGTGCCGACGGCGCGCTCGACTATCCCGACGAGCTGCTGGCCACGTTCGATGTGGTGGTCGCCAGCATCCACACCGGTCGCTCGCAGTCGAGCGAGCAGCTCACGCGGCGCGCCCTGGCGGCGATCGAAAACCCGCACGTCGACATCCTGGCGCATCCGACCGGCCGGATCGTCAACCGCCGCGATCCAATGGTGCTCGATTGGCCGCGCGTCTTCGCGGCCGCCGCGGGGAGCGGGACGGTGCTCGAGCTGAACGGTAGCCCGCGGCTCGATCTCGACGACGCGCTGGCGCGTGCGGCGGGCGCCGCCGGTGCTCGCCTCACGGTGAGCAGCGACGCGCATCGGACCGAGGAGCTGAGTCAGCTGCGCTATGGCGTGGCCATGGCGCGCCGTGCATGGCTGACCGCCGAGCAGGTCGTCTCGACGCGATCGACTGACGCGCTGCTGGAGCTGGTCCGATGATGGAAGGCATGTTGCGCGGACGGCGAGCCACCAGGGTCCTGCAGCGGATCGATCGGCCGGAGGTCATCGGCCTATCGATCGCGCTGGCGGTCCTGTGCGCCGTCGGCTGGCTGGTGACGCCATTCTGGCTGGCCGTGGTCGTCGCGGCGGTGCTGGCGCTGGGTGGCATCGGAGCCGTGCGTCTCATCGGACCCGCGCGGCCCGGTCTGGGCTTCGCGCGTTACGCCACCACGGCCATGGCCGCCACCTCGCTGGCCCTCTTCGGCCGGCTCATCTCCCCGGGCGTCGCGCTGCTGCTGACGCCGATTGCCGCCGTCCTGATCTGGTCGGTGCTTTGGCTCGAGCTGCGCGTCGCACGTGGCGTGGCGGCCCGCACCATGCTCGACCTTGCACTGGTCGGCATTGTCTTCCTTGCGGCGGCGGGCATCTGGCGCGTCTTTGGAACCGACGCCTGGCCGCCGCCGCTGGCACTCATTTTGGTGATCGCCTTCGTGCTCGCCGTCCGCGCCGCCGAGGCGCGGGGGATCGGCGGCATCGAGGCCATCGGGCATGCGCTGCTGCACGTACTGGCCGTCGGCCAGGCCGGAGCTGCCGTCGTCCTGCTGCACCTGCCCGGCGTTGCGGGGCCTGCCGTGGCGGCCCTCGCCTTCTACGCGTGGGGAGGAGCCGTCGAGGAGATCGAGGATGGTGCGTCGCTGCGCAGCGTGGCACTCGAATTCGGGACCATCGCCCTCCTCGGGGTGATCGTTGCATTCCTCCTGCATCAACTGATCTAGCCGCTGGCCGGCCGCCGGGCTGCCGCTTCGAGGCTCGCGTTGACACCGCCCATGGGCGGTGCTACAACAAGGCGCCCTTTCGCCGGGTCCGCCCGTCGAGGGGCTTTCCTGCTGTTACACCTCCTACTGGAGACGTCGGAGAACGATGACGCTCGGTGAGATCGACACCATGAACCGTCAGCGTCGCCAGTTGGGCGACGCCGCCATCGGCCATGCCACCAGCGGCGACTGGGAGGCAGCGGTCGACGCCAACCGAGAGCTGCTCGAGCTGGGGGCCGATACGGACGCGTACAACCGGCTCGGCAAGGCGCTGGCCGAGCTCGGCCGCGACGAAGAGGCGCTGGAAGCCTACGAGCAGGCGCTGGCGCGCGACACCACCAATCGGATCGCGAAACGCAACGTCGAACGGTTGCGCGTCGTGGTTGCCAGCCGCTCCGGCGGCCGCGGTGGCGCGACCCAATCGCCGAGGAGCGGCAGGCCCGAGAAGGCTTCGGCCGCGCATTTCATCGAAGAGATGGGCAAGACTGGGCACGCGCGACTCATCAACATCGCGGCGCCGCGCGTCCTGGCACCGCTGTCGCCGGGCGACGGCATCGAGCTGCGGCCGGATGGCGACCAGCTGGCGGCGCGGGTCGGCGACACCGAGGTCGGCCAGGTCGAGCCGCGGGTGGGCAAACGCCTTAGCAAGCTGATGGCCGGCGGAAATCGCTACGACGCGGCCATCACCGTCGTCCAGCACGACGACGTGCGGATCATCATCCGCGAGGTCTTCGCCAACGCCGCGAACTTCGGCAAGGTCTCGTTCCCGGGCAGCACGGCGGCCCGCCCCGGTGACGTCCGACCGTATATGAAGGGCACCGCCGTCCGCTACGATGACGACGACGAGAGCGAAGAGCCCGACGAGGATTCGGAGGAGGTCGAGGAGCTCGATACCACCCTCCCGGAGTTCTCGGCCGAGCCCGAGCTCGAGGAAGAGCTGCTCGAAGAATCGTAGGAGCCGATGCCCGAGGCCGATCGGAAGCGACACGACACGGTCGTCCTTCCACGACGGCTCCCCGGGCTGGCGTTGCTGGAGCGCTACTTCCCCTCGCCGGCCGATAACCTGCTTGACGCCGAGCTGAGCGCCTTGGCGCGCGCCGGCGACACCGTCCTCGACCCTTGGGCCGGCACAGGGTGGACCGCTCGCCGTGCCATCGCCCACTCGATGCGTGCCGTCGCCGCGGATCCGAGCCCGTTTGCCCAGCTGGCGGGCCAGGCATTCCTGCTGGCCCCGGACGAGCCGGCGATCACCGCGGCCCTCGCACAGCTGGCCCGTTCCCGTCGCGTCGACGTTCCGCTCAAGCAGCACATCGAGGAGCTCTACGCCACGCGCTGCGCGACGTGCCGCCGCCCGGTGGTCGGAGACCAGTTCATCTGGCCGCGCGATGCCGATGCTCCCGGACGCAAGATCTACCGCTGCTCAAACTGCGACGTCGCTGCCGGAGGCTCGGCGGAACGCGTCGCGCCGATCGACGATGCGGACCTCGACAAGCTCGGGATCGAGCGTCGTGGCGCCCGCGAAGGAGGTGACGCGGATCCCTCGGACGATGCCCAGGATGACCTGCCGCCGGCGCCGACGGGCCTGACCGGTCCCGCCGTGTCACTCGGCGAGCCTGGCGGGCCGCCGCCCCCCCTGGCCGCTCCGCCAGATCCGCCCGCCAGCGCCGGGCGGCACGACGGACCGCGCTTCGCGTCGACGGTGCGCCCCCAAACCATTCCGGACTCGAACGCCGGAGTCCAGCAGAGCCAGCACTACCAGCAGCTGCGCGAGCGCTTTCCCGTGCTCGACGGCAACGACGAGCTCATCGACGAGCTGCTTGAGCTCTACACGCCGCGCAACCTGTACGCGCTGCAGACCATCGCCAACAAGATCGACGCCGAGTTCCGGTCACAACCGATGGGTGCTGTGATGCGCCTGGCGTTGGCTGCCTGCCTGCTGCCAGCCAGCAAATTGAACGGCTACCCCGGCCGAGTCGCCTCGCTGCGCATCTCGAACGGGCACGTGCGGCAGCCGGCGTCGCGTCACCGGCGCGAGGTGAACGTCTGGCAGCTGTTCGAAGCCGCGGTCGACGATGTGCGGACCGCGATCGGCGCCATCGGCGACGACCGGCGGCCGGCGCGCTTCGCGGCGGACTTCACCGAGCTCGGCGGAGTGACGGCCGCCAACGTGCTCTGGATCCGCTGTCGCCCAGCCGTCGTGGGCCAGTACCTGCCAGCTGACAGCGTTGACCTTGTGCTCGGCTCGACGGGTGCGCCGCCCAGCCTCGACGAGCTCAGCTTCGAGTACCTGGCAACGGCCTGGCTGATGGGTCGCGAGGCAGCCGAGACACTCCGGCTCGAGCCGCTCTTCGGCTCAGCGATCGAGCACACCGACGGGGCAGAGGCGGCCGCACTGCGTCACGGCCTGGCATCGGCCGCCGGAGCGCTCAAGCCCGACGGTTGGTGCAGCGTGCTGCTGGAGGCCGATGATCCGGACCGGATGCTCAGCGTAGCCGTCGCGGCCGCCGCCGCGGGCCTGCAGCTGGTCGACGCCGTGGTGCGCGAGTCGCGCCGCTCGGGCGACGGTGTTCGGCTGCACTTTCGTAAGCCCTCGGCCGAGGACCGCCTGCGCGAGGCGGTTCAGCCGCGGCCGCTGCGGCTCGGCGCCCAGGGGGAGCGACTGACGTATCCGGAGCTCGCCGAAGCCATGGAAGCCGCGGCAGTCGGGCTGCTGCAGGACCGCGGCGAACCGGTGGGGCTCATGCGACTGGCCGCGGCGGTGCTGCTCGAGTTGGAGCAGCGTGGCCTGCTGCGTCGCGTTGCCGGACTGCGTGCCGAGCGCCGCACGGACGAAGACCGCGAGGGCGACGACGCACGACTGGAACGTGGCGGCCCGGCGCTACTGGCAACCCTGCTGCGCGAGGAGCTGTGGCGCGACGACCATCCGACGCTGACCCGGCTCGGCGATGCGGAGCGGCCCCTGTGGTGGCTGCGCCAGCCCGAACTGGCCGAATCCCCCCTCGCCGATCGAGTCGAATGGGCGACCTTCTCGATCCTGTCGACCGCCGGCGGGCTGGACGAATCGTCGTTCCTGGACCGGATGTATGCGATCTTCCCGGGTCTCTCGGCGCCGGACGAGGAGCTGGTGCGCGCCTGTCTGGAGGCCTATGCATCGGTCAGCGAGCGCGGGCAGCTGCGCACCGAGGATGAGCTTTCGCGGCGCCTGGACGATCACGGCCGTGTCATCGCCACGCTGGCCGAGTACGCGCACCGGCTCGGCCTGCGGGCGTGGATCAGCAAGCGCGAACAGCCGCGCATGGTCGACGGCGCGCCCCTGGGCGATCGGCTGCTCGACGAGGAGCGACGGGCATACCTGCCGCTGATCCTGCGCGCTCCGGCCGAGGCGATTGGAGCCGTCGACGCGATGTGGTACGTCCGTGGCAGGCTGACTTTCCTGTTCGAGGTCGAATGGACCGCGATGGTCGGCGAGGCGGTGCTGCGTCGCGGTCGCGAGATCCCTGCCGGCGAACAACAGGCGCGGTTCCTGGTGATCCCCGCCGAACGCGCGGAGCTGCTGCGGCTGAAGCTCGAACGTTCACCGTGGCTGCGCGCGGAGATGACGCGACAGAATTGGCACGTCCTGAAGTGGCAGCACCTCGACACTCTCGCGGCGAGGCACGGAGCGAGCCTCGACTGGCTCGAGCCGGTGCTCGGCCTGGAGCCGCTTATCGAACGCGGCGGCGAGCAGCTCACGATCTTCGGGGAGTAGCAGGTAAACGGTCGGCTCGGCCTTGACGAGGACCCTACACTCTGCCCGGGAGTGCCGTGGTTCCCCCCTACGGCACTCCCGCTGTGCACTCAATCCGTCCCGGCTGAGGCTCCCGATGCGCGACGTCCTGCACGTCGGCCGACGGCGCGCCGCACGACGGTCATCACCTCGTCAACATAGGGCTGCCCCTGGCCGGTCTCGACGGCATGTGCCAGGCAGCCGGCGATGTGGTCTTCCATGAGCAGCAGCGCCACCTGGTCTGCCGCGGCGGTCAACGCCTCGACCTGCTGCAGGACATCCAGGCAGTAGGCTTCCTCGCCGACCAGCCGCTGGAGGCCGCGAGCCTGGCCCTCGATCCGCTTGAGGCGGTTCAGCAGCAGTCCGCGATCCTTGGTGTACGCGTGGCGAAAGTGTTCGGGTTCCATACTGCCGGTGAGTATGCACGACCGACCACGACGGTCAATCCGCTCCGTCGCTGCATCGGTGCTTTCGGGGTAGGATGCTGGGCGAAATGAGTGAGATCGAGAAGCACGAGCTGATCAGCCCGCTGGAGCGTGCGCTGGTAGTGGTCAGCCATCCCGACGACGCTGAATTCGGTGCCGCCGCCACCATCGCATCGCTGACCGCCGGTGGCGCCCGCGTCGACTACGTGGTCACCACCGATGGCGGCAAGGGGACCGACGACCCGACGGTCCGCCCGGAGCAGCTGTCCGACACGCGCATCGCCGAGCAGCGCGCCGCTGCGGACGTGCTGGGCGTCAGCGAGATCGTCCACCTCGGCTATCCGGACGGCTACCTGACGCCGTCGCTCGAGCTGCGCCGCGACATCAGCCGTCAGATTCGCCGCCTCCGGCCGGACCTGGTCCTCACTCAGAACCCGCAGCGTCGGCTCGACCACAACCCGTTCATCGGGCACCCCGATCACCTGGCCACCGGGGAGGCGACCCTCGCCGCGGTCTACCCCGCGGCGCGCGATCGGCTCAACTTCCCAGAGCTGGTCGAGGAAGGTTTCGAGCCGTGGAAGGTGCGCCAGGTGCTGCTGTTCGGCGTCGAGCAACCGAACCTGTGGGTCGATGTGGCGGCCACGTTCGAAGTGGGGCTGGAGGCGCTGCGGCGTCACCTCAGCCAGATCGGCGATCGCGATGACGTCGAGGCGCGGGTGCGCGAGCGAGCCGAGCTGATGGGCGCGCCGCAGGGTATCGGCCTGGCACAGGCGTTCCTCTCTATCATCCTCGAATGACGAGGCGCGGAGGGCACTGGGGCGGCGGGGTCGAGCCCGACCTGCGCCGGCGCCCGGGAAGCGGCCGGCGCACGCTGCGCAAGATCATCGGCTTCTTCGCTCCGTACCGCGGCCGGTTGTGGGTCATCGCCGCCGCCATCCTGGTCAGCGTCAGCATCGGTGTCGTCAACCCCATCCTGCTGAAGCTGATCATCGACAACCTGCTGCGTCCGGGGGGCGGAGACCTGGGCCTGCTCTACCTGCAGGTCGGACTGATGGTCGTCCTGCCGATCATCACCGGCCTCATCGGCGTCGGCCAGTCGTACCTCTCGAACACCGTGGGGCAGCGGGTCATGGACGACCTGCGCCTGGCACTCTACCGCCACCTGCAGTGGATGCCGCTGCGCTTCTTCACCGAGACACGTACCGGCGAGATTCAGAGCCGCATCACCAACGATGTCAATGGCGTGCAGTCGGTGGTGACCGATACCGCCGCGTCGCTGCTTTCGAACTTCGGCACGGTGGCGACCACGATCATCGCCATGGTCGTCATCGACTGGCGGTTGACGGTACTGAGCCTGGGGATGCTGCCGTTCTTCATGTACATCACCTACCGCGTCGGCAAGGTACGACGCCAGGTTGCCACGCTCACCCAGCAGTCGCTCGCCGAGGTGAGCGCCATCACCGAGGAGTCGCTATCGGTCTCGGGCATTCTGCTGTCCAAGACCTTCGGGCAGCAGGAGGCGTCGGTCAGCCGATTCCGGCTCGAGTCGCGGCGATTGGGCGACCTGCAGATTCGCCAGCTGATGATCGGCCGCTGGTTCTTCGCCCTGATCGGCACGTTCTTCAGCATCAGCCCGGCGCTCGTCTACCTGCTCGCCGGGTCGCTGATCATCGGCGGGGACAAGGCGGTCAGCATCGGTTCGATCGTGGCCTTCACCACCCTCCAGTCACGGCTTTTCTTCCCGCTCGGCCAGCTGCTCGGCGTTCAGGTCGAGATTCAGGGCGCGCTGGCGCTGTTCGATCGTATCTTCGAGTACCTGGAGATGCCGCACGAGATCAGCGACGCGCCCGACGCCGTGGCGCTCGATCCGGAGCGCACTCGCGGTGACGTCAGCTTCGACCACGTCTCGTTCGGCTACCCCGTGGCGCCGGCGCAGATCGAGGTGGCCGACGAGGCCGCCGAGGCGGAGGCCAGCGGCCGAGCTGTACCGACGGCGCTGCATCCGTTCGGGCTCGACGATCTGTCGTTCGTGGCATCCCCGGGCCAGCTCGTGGCGCTGGTCGGCCCGTCGGGTGCGGGAAAGACGACAAGCACGTACCTCATCCCGCGGCTGTACGACGTCGATTCGGGCGCGGTGCGCATCGATGGCACCGACGTGCGACGCATCAAGCTCGAATCATTGGGCCGTGTGATCGGGATGGTCACCCAGGAAACCTACCTGTTCCACAACACCGTGATGGAGAACCTGCGCTACGCCAAGCCCGAGGCAACCATGGCCGAGATCGAGACCGCCGGTCGAGCAGCCGCCATCCATGACCGCGTCATGGAGCTGCCTCTCGGCTACGACACGGTGGTCGGCGAGCGTGGCTACAAGCTCTCCGGTGGCGAGAAGCAGCGCGTCGCCATCGCACGCGTGCTCCTCAAGAATCCGCGGATCCTGATACTGGACGAGGCGACCTCGGCGCTCGACACGGTCAGCGAGCGGCTCATCCAGCAGGCGCTGGCACGGTTGATGGAGGGCCGCACCACCATCGCCATCGCGCATCGGCTGTCGACCATCCTGCGCGCCGACCAGATCCTGGTCTTTGAGCGCGGCCGCATTGTCGAGCGTGGCACGCACGACGAACTGCTGCGTCACGAGGGCCTGTATGCGCGCCTCTACCACGAGCAGTTCGCCGCCAGCCGCGAAGCGGTCGAGGTCTGATCGTGCCGTCGCCGGTGCCGCATACCAACCGCCTGGCCGACGAGACGAGCCCGTACCTGCTGCAGCACGCGCATAACCCGGTCGACTGGTACGCGTGGGGCCCGGAGGCACTCGAACGCGCGCGCGCCGAGGACCGGCCGATCTTCGTGTCGATCGGCTACTCGGCGTGCCACTGGTGTCACGTCATGGAGCGCGAATCGTTCGAAAACGAGCGCGTGGCGGCCCTCATGAACGAGCATTTCGTCAACATCAAGGTCGATCGCGAGGAGCGCCCCGACCTGGACGACGTGTACATGGCCGCCGTGCAGGCGATGACCGGCAGCGGCGGTTGGCCGATGAGCGTCTTCCTGACGCCTGACCTGCGCCCGTTCTTTGGGGGCACCTATTTCCCGCCCGATGACCGGCAGGGCATGCCGGCGTTTACACGGGTGCTCGAAGCGGTGGCCGATGCGTATCGGAACCGACGCGTCGAGATCGACTCCCAGGCGGAACAGCTCGCCGGCCACCTGCGCGATCAGCTGGCGGCTGCGCCGGGCACGGCCGAGCCGCAGCGAGCCCAGCTCGATGCAGCCGTGGCGCGGCTTGCCTCGGCCTTCGACGAGGTGAACGGCGGCTTCGGCGGGGCGCCGAAGTTCCCTGCACCCATGACGCTCGAGTTCCTGATGCGAGCGTGGCATCGTACCGGCGCGGACGACGTGCGACGGATGGTCTGCCTGACGCTCGATCGGATGGCCGGCGGCGGCATCCATGACCAGCTCGGCGGCGGCTTCGCTCGCTACAGCACCGATGCACGCTGGCTGGTGCCGCACTTCGAGAAGATGCTGTACGACAACGCCCTGCTGGCGCACTGCTACCTCGATGCGTTCCGCGCCTTCGGCGTTGCACGCTATGCCGAGGTTGCCAGCGACACGCTCGACTTCATGCTCCGCGAGCTGCGGACCGACGACGGCGGGTTCGCCGCCGCGCTCGATGCCGACAGCGAGGGCGAGGAAGGCCGCTTCTACGTCTGGACCTACGACGAATTCATGGCCGCGCTCCGTGGTGCGGGCCTCGACGATGACGAGCGTGGCTCACTGATGGCTTACTGGGGCGTTGTGGCCGAAGGCAACTGGGAGGGTCACTCGGTCCTGACGGCCAGCGGCACCCCGCCCACCCTCGACATTCGTGAGCGGGGGCGCAGCGCACTGTTCGAGGCACGGGAGCGCCGCGTGCGCCCGGCACGTGATGAGAAGCGGCTGGCTGCCTGGAACGGGATGGCGCTGCGCGCACTTGCGACCGGTGCCCTGGTGCTCGGTGAGGCGCGTTATGCCACGGCCGTCGATGGCCTGGTCGCATTCGTCGACAAGCAGCTCCTGCGTGACGGCGATCGCCTGTGGCGTACGTCGCGGGACGGCATCGCTCATACGCCGGCGTTCAGCGAGGATTACGCCAACCTCGCCGATGGACTCCTCGAAGCGCACGCAGCGACGGGTGATACGCACGCCCTGCTGCTGGCCCGGACGTTGACCGAACGGCTCATCGCGGACTTCTGGGATGACGCATCAGGGACGCTGTTCGACACGAGCGCCGAACATGAGATGACGGTGGCGCGCCCACAGTCATTGATCGACTCTGCCACGCCCGCCGCCAACTCGGTCGCGGCCGACGTGCTGATGCGACTGGGGCTTCTGTCTGGCGAGGCCGATTATGACCGTCGCGCGCGATCGATCCTGCGCGCCGTGGCGCCAGCACTCGACCGCCAGCCGTCAATGTTCGGACGCATGCTGTGCGCGGTCGATCGGTCGCTGGCCGCGCCATCGGACGCGGTGATCGCGTCAGCCGATGCCCGCGACCCGCGAGCGGCGACGCTGCGCGACGCCGTGGCGCGGCCATTCGCACCGGACCTGGTGATCGCATCGGTCGAACCGACCAGCGCCGCCGCGGAGTGGCCGGTGTTCGCGGCGAAGACGCCGTTGGATGGCGTCCCGACCGCGTATGTCTGTCGCGGCTACGCCTGCGAGGCGCCGACGAACGATCCGCTGCTGGCAGCGGCACAGGTCGAGCGCATGGCGCCACGGCATGCGTCAGCCTCGAAGGAATGATAGGCGCACGTGGCGGCGCGGATTATCCGGGTTCGGGTCGATCAATGCGATGGACTGCCAGGTGCCGAGCTCCATGCGACCGGCGATGACCGGGATGCCGATCGAGGGCGCCGTGAGCAGCGGTAGGACGTGGTCGGCGCCGTGCCCCGCCGATCCATGGGCGTGCCGCCAGCGATCATCGCGCGGCAGCAGCGAGTCGAGCACAGCGAGCATGTCGGCGTCCGAACCCGAGCCGAGCTCCATCAGTACCACGCCGGCGGTGGCATGTGGCACGAAGACATTGAGCAGGCCGTCGCCACCACCGGCCACGTCGCGAACAAATGCGGCGCACGCACCGGTCAGGTCGAAGGCGCCGCGGCGCCCGCCGGTCTCGACGCTGATCTCCTGGCTCTCCATGGCACCAGCCTAGCAGCGGGGTATCATGCCGCCGATGTTCGACCGACCAGCGAGCGCCGGCCGTGTGCTTCTCATCCTGCTGGCGGTCGCGCTGATCGCGACTGCGTGCGGCAGCCAGTCACTGTCGCCCAGCCCAAGCCCGACAGCCAGCGCCAGCCCTTCACCCTCACCGACGCCAAGTCCGTCGCCGACGCCAAGTCCGTCACCGACGCCCCTCAACGCCGAGCTGCTGGGACGCCGCATGACGGTGCTCGTCGCCGGCATCGATTCCAATCCAGACCGCGCTTCGCGCGACATGCCGATCAACACCGACGCACTGATCGTGGCCAGCGTCAACGCCAGCCACGATCGCATCGCCATGGTGTCGCTGCCGCGCGACACGGTCGACATCCCGCTGTCCGGCGGTGGCGTCTGGTCGCGCAAGATCAACTCGCTCTTCGCGGTACACGGCATCGAGGCGCTGCAGGGGGCGCTCCAGGAGGCATACGGCGTCCCGATCGACTACTACCTGACGCTGAACATGTCCGACTTCGGTGCCCTGGTCGACGCGGTTGGCGGCGTTGACGTCGATGTGCCCTACGCGATCCATGATCTGACAGTCAAGCTCAACCTGAAGGCCGGCGTCCACCACTTCAGTGGCAATTCAGCGTTGAGCTACGTCCGCACTCGGCACCAGGACGGCGACTTCGCCCGCGCCGGGCGGCAGCAGCAGGTGCTGATGGCTATTTTCGAGAAGCTGGTCGACCCGACGACGAAGCTCGACATCGGCAGGCTGCTGGCCACCTTCGGCTCACTGAAGACGAACCTGCCTTTGGCCGAGCTCGCAACGCTGCGCGAGATCGGGAGGCGGAGCGCCGGTGCAACGGTCAGCAGCAAGGTCCTCGGCGTCGGCTACGCGCGGTTCATGGGCATTGAGCCGAACAGCGCACGCGGCTGGATCATCATTCCCAACCTGCCCAGGATGCGCGACTACGTGCAGTCGGTGATGGGGGACTAGCTCAGGCGTTGATGGGGCGTCGCGTACCGCAGTGGTAACAGCTCTCATCCGCCGCGCGAATGGTCGTTCCGCAGTTCGCGCAGTTGACCATCAGGTCGGCCTCATCGACGGGGCAGAAGCGTGCCTCGGCAGGAAACTGCAGCCCGTCGGCGGGGCAGTACGGGACGCCCCGCGGGGCCTCGAAGACGCCGTCTGGAGCGCGCTGCAGGCGAACCGCCTGCTCGGCGCCGCCGGGCGCCTCGATGCCGACCTGCGAGACCCTCAGGTAGCCGAGCACCAGCCAGAGCACGTACAGGCCGGCGATGCCGAGCAGCAGGTACGGAAAGATCGTGGCCAGCGTCGTGCCGCTGTCGTTGCCGATCCATTCGATCCAGGCTTTGACGTCCATGGGGCGCGATTCTAGCACCGTGGTCGCGACAAGGGCCGTGGCCCGCGACGGCTGCTACACTCCGCGGAACATCCGACCGACCCATGCTCGACAGGTCAATGCCCCGGCCCCGACTCGATCTTCACACCCCCCTCAGCGAGCTGCACGTGCACCTCGGCGCGGCCGTGACGCCGGCCATCATGTGGGGCATTGCCCACGCACAGGGGATCCGGCTGCCGACCAAGGACTTCTGGGCGTTCCGTGACCTGATCACGGTTGGGCGGCGCAAGCGCGGGTTTCAGGCGTACCTCGACCTGTTCCATTGGACGGAGCTGATCCAATCCAGCCCAACCGCCGTGGAGCGTAGCGTCTACGAGGTCATCGGCGGGGCGTATCGCAAGAACAATGTCACCGAGATCGAGGTGCGTTTCAACCCGATGAAACGCAACCGTGGCGGCGAGCAGGACCTCGACCACATCATCGCTGCAGCGGTGCGCGGCATGGATCGGGCGGTGCTCGAATATCCGCAGGTGCGCGCAGGGCTGATCTTCTGCCTCGACCGCGGTTTCAGCATCGAGCTCAACGAGATCATCGCCGCCAAGGCGATCAGCTGGCGCAACCGTGGCGTGGTGGCGGTCGACATCGCCGGCCCGGTCGTCGAGTCGTTCCGGTTTGGCGACTACCGCGAAATCTTCGCCGAGTGTCGCCGGGCTGGCCTCGGCGTGACGGTGCATGCCGGCGAGACGGGTGGATCCGACGAGGTGCGCAAGGCGGTTGAGGCCCTGGAGCCGACCCGCATCGGTCATGGCATCAGGAGCGCTGACGATCCGAATGTCATGGCGCTGCTGCGCGAGCGCGAGATCGTGCTCGAGGTGTGTCCGAGCTCCAACCTGAATACTGCGGTGGTGCGCGACCTGGCCGAGGTGCGCCGCATCATTCGCCTGCTGCTCGACAATGAAGTACCGATCGCCATCTCGACCGACGGTCCGGAGATGCTGCGGTCGACCCTGCGCAACGAGCTCAACCTGCTGCTGCGCAACGAGATCATGTCGCTCGACGAGGTGCGGCTGGCGATCGCCACCGCGCATCGCGCCAGCTTCGTCGATCGGGCACCGATCGTCGAGCCGACAGCGCTGCCGCTGGACGGTCATGCCAGCCAGGATGCGCCGATCGGCGTCGGAGGCAGCGCCTAGGCCGATATACTGCCGGCCGTGTCATCCATCTGGCGGCCGGTCCGAGAACGCAACCCCGCCCGCAGCCTGATGGTCGTGGTGGCACACCCCGGCGACGAGGCGTTCGGCTTCGGTGGGGCGATCGCCACGGCGGCCGCCGCTGGGGCGTATGTCGTCGTCATCTGCGCGACGCGCGGCTTCTTCGACCCGCGCCTGCTCGATCCGGCCCCGGCGCCTGGCGGGCGGAATCGGTCGTACACCAAGCCGGTCATCTGGCGCAACCTCGACACCGTTCGCGAGGACGAGCTGCGGCGCTCGGTGGCGCTGCTCGGCGTTCGCGTGCTGCGCATGCTCGACTACGCCGAGGGGGAGCTCGCATCGGTCAATCCGAACGAGCTCGTGGGCCGCATCGTCGAGCCCATCCGCATGCATCGGCCCGAGGTGATCCTGTCGTTCGGCCCTGACGGCGTGACGCGCGATGCCGATCACGTCGCGCTGTCGCGGGCCGTGGCGCTCGCCTTTGAGCGCGCCGCTGAGCCGCTCTCCTACGAGGATGATATCGAGGAGGATCAGGTCGCCTGGCGCGCCGCGAAGCTGTACCAGCTCGTCGTGCCGCCCGAGCAGCTGGCGACGGCCGGCGAGGGAGCGCCACTCGAGTACGGATCGCCGGTCGAGGCCGGTACCCTGACGCTGGATCTCGGCGAGCTGTCGCAACTGAAGCTGGCCGCCATCGATCGCCACGTATCGCAGACCGGTTCGGCCGGCGCCTTCAGCGACTGGCCGGTGGAGGCGCGGGATGCCTACCTCGCGTCCGAGTCGTACCGCCTGACGCGCAGCAATCTGCCGGTCGCTGCCGGTGGGCATGCGACCGCCGAAACCGACCTGTTCGATGGGCTACCCTAGGCCATTGCGGCAAACTCCTCAACATAGGTAGAGCCACGTTCGCGGCCGTGTCTGCTAGGCTCGTGCATGAGCACCCCCATCGGTACACGAAAGGAAGCTGTTGCTTTCAGATGCCCGAGATTCCTGAGACGCTGACCAACGACAACATCATGACCGCCATGGGTCGTGTGAAAGACCCCGAGATCGGGCGTGACCTCGTCTCGCTGGGGATGATCAAGTCGATCGACATCAACGGCAGCGTCGTCGACATGCAGGTCGAGCTCACGACGCCAGCCTGTCCGCTCAAAGCGAAGATCGAATCCGATATTGTCCACGAGCTGGAGGGGCTCGGCGCGACCGTCGTGCGCGTCGACTGGGCATCGAACGTCAAGCGCTCCTTCGGCGGCCCGGCCGCGGACCTGATCCCCGGCGTCCGCAACACGATTGCGGTGGCATCCGGCAAGGGCGGCGTCGGCAAGACCACCGTCGCCGTCAACCTGGCGGTCAGCCTGGCGCGCGACGGCGCCAGAGTAGGCCTGCTGGACGGCGACATCACCGGGCCGAACGTGCCGCTGATGATGGGCACCGATGGCGCGCACGTGACGGGCAGCGGCGGGCGCGTCAACCCGGTCACCAGCCACGGCGTGCAGATGATGAGCATCCAGTATTTCCTGACAGGCGACGCGCCGGTGATCTGGCGCGGCCCCCTGATCCACTCGGCCATCCAGCAGTTCCTGCGCGACGTGGAGTGGGGCGACCTCGACTACCTGGTCGTCGACCTGCCGCCTGGCACCGGCGACGCGGCGCTCAGCCTCAGCCAGCTCATCCCGCTGACGGGCGCTGTCGTCGTGACCACCCCCCAGGAGGTCTCGCTGCTCGACGCGCGCAAGGCAATAGCGATGTTCAACAAGGTGAACGTGCGCACGCTTGGCGTGGTCGAGAACATGAGTGGCTTCATCTGCCCCAACTGCCGCGAGGAGCACGACATCTTCGGCTCCGGCGGCGGGGAGCGGATCGCCCGCGAGCTGGGGCTCGACATCCTGGGCCGCATCCCGCTCGAGCCTGGCGTGCGGACGGGTGGCGACGCCGGCGTGCCGATCACCTCGTCGCAATATCCCGGCGGACAGGACTCCATCGCAGGCGCGGCGCTGCGTGAGCTGGCCCGCACCGTTGCCGGCCGGGTGAGCGTGGCTGCAGCCCCATTCGCCGGCGCGGGAATGGTCGCCGCCGGCTGACCGCGGCGCATCCGGGCTGAGGGAGTCTCACCCGGCGACCGATGTACGGGCGCGCGGCACCCATTGGGTGATTGCCGCGTCAGGCCTCGCCCGTAGAATTCCGCCATGCGAATTGCTCTCATCGCAGACGTGCACGCCAACCTGCCGGCGCTGCGTGCCGTGCTGGACGATGCGGCCAATATCGGGTGCGATGCGATCTGGTGCGCCGGCGACGTCGTCGGCCGCGGACCCCATCCCAACGAGGTCATCGACCTGCTGCGGACGCTCGACGTGCCGACCGTGCAGGGCAACTGGGACGAGGCGGTCGGCATGGACCGCGAGCACGCCGGTGCGCTATGGGCCAGTCACTCTGGCGAGGAGCGGGGAGCCGCGTCACTCGACTGGACCAAGCAACGTGTCAGCGATGAGAATCGGACGTGGTTGCGCAACCTGCCTACCAGCCAGCGTTTCGTGGTCGACGGCCGATCCGCGCTGCTCTTTCACGGCTCCCCGCTGAAACAATCCGAATACCTATGGGCGGACCGGCCATCGCGCTATTTCGCTCGGATCGCCAGCGACGAGGCCGACGACCTCTTCTGCTTCGGGCACACGCACGAGAGTTTTCACCGCGTCGTGGGCCAGGGTCATTTCGTCGCGGCCGGATCGGTCGGCTGCGGCCTGGAGGGCGACGCCCGCGCTCGCTACGCGGTCGTGTACATCGGGCAACCCGACGTGGCGGTGGGCTTCAGGAGCGTCGATTACGAACATGGCAGCGTGATCGGCGATCTCGCGGCGGCGGGCCTTTCGATCGATTTGCTGCGCGTGCCGCCGAGCGCGCGACCCGCCCCGCCGGGGGCGTAGATCACCGACGTCCCCCGGCTGACGCGCCGCTTCAGAGCGTCGAGGTCTCTCGTTCGTACGGCTGACCATCGGCCGCCGGTGGGACGCTGCGTCCGACGACACCTGCCAGCACGACGATGGTGACGATGTAGGGAAGGGCGGTGAAGACCTGCGGTGGGATCGCGCCGAGCACGGCCCCCAGGTCACCGGCGGGTGGGCTCTGGCGAATGGCCTGTCCCAGCGTGTCGGCAAGGCCGAAGAGCAGAGCCGCGCCAACCGAGCCAAGTGGCGTCCATCGGCCGAAGATCAGTGCCGCGAGCGCGATGAAGCCGCGGCCATTGGTCATGCCGCTCTGGAACGAGTTTCCATACTCGATGGTGAACCAGGCGCCGGCGAGACCTGCCAGCAGACCGCCAAGCAGCACGTTGCGGTAGCGAAGCGCGATGACGTCGATGCCGACGGTCTCGGCGGCCCGAGGGTGCTCGCCGACCGCGCGGGTGCGCAGTCCCCAGCGCGAGCGATAGAGGAGCACCTGCAGCACGACGACCACGACGAGCATTGATAGGGTGATCGGCCCCTGCTCGACGAAGGTCCGCAGGACCCAGCCGACGATCGGGAAGTCAATGAGTGGCTGCGGCAGGCTGAGACTGTGGAAGTTCCCTGCCGAAGGCGGAGAATTGTGGCTGATGAGCAGTGCCAGGTAGCCGGTGATGCCCAGCGCCACGATGTTGATGATCGTGCCGGAGATGATCTGATCGGCACGGACGGTGATGGACAGCCAGGCATGCGCAAGGGAGACGATGACTCCCGTAGCGAGTCCCGCCAGCAGGCCGATCAGCAGCGGCAGGGTGATGCCCAGCGGTCCCGCGTCGGCCGATAGAAACCCTGAGGCGATCGACGCGACGTACCACGCGCTGAACGCGCTGGCCAGCATCATCCCCTCGATACCGATATTCACGACGCCACCGCGCTCGTTCATGAAGCCGCACAGCGCGCCAAGGCCGATGGGCGTGGACAGCGTGATGATCAGCCCCCCGTTCTGGACCACGACCTGGACGAGATAGCCGATGAACTGCAGCAGCAGACCGATGACGGGGAAGTGGAGGATGAAGTCCATGTTGGGCCTACGGTGTCGTCTGGCCGCCGTAGGAGCGCGAAATCGTCTTCAGTTCGGTGACCTCGGCATGCGCTGCGCGCACCCGGAAGACGTATCGCACGATCAGCTCGGCGGCAAGGAAAAAGAGGATGACGCCCTGCAGCACGTCGACCATCTGTACCGGAACCCCGGCCTGGATCTGCATCAGGTTCGACCCGGCACGCATGGCGCCGAACAGCAGCCCGCCGAACAGGATGCCGATCGGATTGGAGCGGCCGAGCAGTGCCACGGTGATGCCGTCCCACCCGACGTTGGTCGAGTAACCGGCGGGCATGAAGTGGCTGATGCCCAGGATCTCGCCGGCGCCGGCGAGCCCGGCAAGCAGGCCGCACGCGGACATCGTCAGGATCAGGATGCGGCGCGGTGACATGCCGGCGTAGCGTGCGGCATCCGGATTCGCGCCGACGGTCCTTACTTCGAAGCCGACCGTGGTGCGAAACAGGAGCCACCAGGCGATGGGCACGGCGACCAGGGCGAACAGGATGCCGAGGTGTCCGTTGCGTCCGACAAGGATCGGGAGCACCGCCGCGCCGACGTCGGGAGATCGGGCGAACGTCGCGCCGGTGGCGCGCATCGGCCCGATGATCAGGTAGGCCACGAACTGGATGGCGATGTAGTTGAGCATGATGGTGGTGACCACCTCATGCGCGCCGGTGTACGCCTTCAGGAAGCCGGGAATGAAGCCGTAGATGGCGCCGGTCAGCATGGCCGCGATCACCGCCGCCGGAATGGCCAGAAGCGGCGATCCGTGCGCGAGTCCGGCACCTACCGCGGCCGCTGAAACCGCGCCGATGAGGAACTGGCCCTGTACGCCGATGTTGAACAGGCCCGCCTTGAAGCCGATGCCGACCGCCAGCCCGGCGAGGACCAGGGGTGCAGAGCTGACGATGGTTTGCACGAGGCCATTGAAGCTGCCGAAGGCGCCTTCGGCGAGGGCTGCGTATGCCTTGACCGGCAGCATGACGTCGAGCTGGCCGCCGACGAGCGGTGAGCTGAGAACCAGGACCACGGCTCCCACCACCAGTGCCAACACGATGGCCAACAGCGGAATGATCACTACCGACGCGGTGTGTTGCAGCCTCACCTCGGCACTCCGCCGGATGCTTCGACGGTCGCTTCCGCCGATTCACGCCCGCCCGTGGCCATCAGCAATCCGACCTCCTCCTTTGTCGCGCTGCGACCGTCCATGACGACGACCAGCTTGCCGCGGTACATGACCCCAATGCGGTCAGACAGTTCGAGTATCTCGTCGAGCTCCGCGGAGACGAGCAAGATGGCGGTCCCGGCATCACGCTTGGCGATCGCCTGGCGATGGATGAACTCGATGCTGCCGACGTCGAGCCCTCGCGTTGGCTGGTCGAGGACCAGCAGCCGCGGGTCGCTGTCGAGCTCGCGCGCCATGATGACCTTCTGCTGGTTGCCGCCCGACAGGGTCGCGGTCGCGACATCGATCGACGGCGTGCGGATGTCGTACTGCTCGACGGCCTCGCTGGCATGCTGCCGGATGGCCGCCTCGTCGCGTACGATGCCGCGGGCGTAGGGCGCATCGTAGTAATCGGTCAGCACCAGGTTGTCGGTGAGCGGATACGACAGCACCAGGCCGTAGCGATGCCGATCAGCGGGGACGAAGGCCACCCCGCGCTTGTGAAGGTCTCGGGGCCTGTGGCCCGTCACTTCGATCCCGTCCAGGTGCACGCGGCCGCCGCTCGGCTGACGGAGTCCGACCAGTGCCGAGACCAGCTCGTCCTGGCCATTGCCCGCCACGCCGGCGATGCCAAAGATCTCGCCGGAACGCACCTCCATATCGACACCGTGGACGACTTCGCGACCGCGGTCGTCCCTGACATGCAGGCCCGCTACGGTGAGCCGCGGCTCACCAGGATGGCTTGTGCCGCGGTCAACGGTGAGCTCGACTTCGCGGCCGACCATCAACTGTGCGAGGTCCTTTTCGTTGGTCTCGGCCGGCACGCGTTGTCCGACCACCTTGCCGCGCCGGATGACCGTGATCCTGTCGGCGATCTCGAGCACTTCGTACAGCTTGTGGCTGATGAAGATGATGCTGTAGCCCTGGGTGGTGAGACGCCGCAGCATGACGAAAATCTCTTTGGTCTCCTGGGGCGTCAGCACCGCAGTTGGCTCGTCCAGGACCAGGATCTGCGCGTTGCGGTACACGGCCTTCAGGATCTCGACGCGTTGCTGCCAGCCGACGGACAACATTCCCACCGGTGCGTTCAGGTCGAGTTCCCAGCCGAAGAATCGGGCGAGCTCGTGCAGCCGTTCATGGGCGGCGCGCCGGTCCAGGAAGATGGGTCCGGCCATTGGTTCTTCGCCGAGCAGGATGTTGTCCGCCACCGACATCACCGGCACGAGCATGAAGTGCTGATGGACCATGCTGATCCCGCGCCGAATTGCGTCCGACGGACTGCTGATCCGGACCTGCTTGCCGTCGAGCAGGATCTCGCCCGAATCGGGCGTCGCCAGGCCGTAGAGGATGTTCATCAGTGTTGTCTTACCGGCGCCATTCTCGCCGAGCAGGGCGTGAATTTCTCCCGGTCGGACTTCGAGGTCGATGGCGTCGTTTGCCAGGACCCCCGGATAGCGCTTGGTGATGCCGCGCATCTCGAGTGCGGGCGGTCGTACCGTTTGCCCGTCGGTGGTCAACGATCGGTCACTCATTGGGGTGGCAAGCAAGCGGGCCGTCCATGGGACGGCCCGCTTGCTATCGGTCTGCTACAGGGGGTGCAAACTCAGACGCAGGGATTGGGAGTGCAGGCGTCCACCGAACCATCCTTCAGGCCGGCGATCGCTGCGTCGATCTTCGCCTGGATGTCGGGGGTGATCAGCGACGCGAAGTCGTAGAAGGGAGAAAGGCCGATGCTGTCGGTCGTGATGTCGAGTGGCACGGTGCCGCCCTTGGCCGAGCCGTCGGCGACCCGCTGGATCGCGTCCGAGACCGCCTTGGTCAGCTTCTTCTCCGCGCTGGTCACGATGCATGCGTCGGACTCGGGGGTGGAGAGATGCTGGTCGACGTCAACGCCGATGGCCCAGATCTTGGCGTCGCATGCTGCCTGCAGCACGCCGTTACCGGTCTTCCCGGCGACCTGGAACATGACGTCGATGTCCGGATCGGAATTGAGCAGGTGCTCGGCGAATGCCTTGCCACCGGGCGGGTCATTGAACGCCGCCGCGTCGGGCGCCTCGCTCACGTACTGCTGCTCGACCTTGATGGCGGGATTCGTCGACGCTGCGCCGTTGGCGTAGCCGGCGATATAGTTGGCGACCGCCGGAACGACCTTGGTGCCGCCGATGGCCGCGATGTGGCCGGTCTTGCTGATGCTCGCGGCAACGATGCCGGCCAGGTAACCCGCCTGGGCCTCCTTGAAGACGAGGCCCTGGTAGTTCGGCAGCAGCGTCGCCGCGTCGCCCTTGCAACCGAAGTTCGGGTCGGGGGCGCCGGTCTCGTCGATACACACGCCCTGGTCGACGCCGATGAAGCTGATATCAGGGTTTGCCTTGGCGGCAATGGTCGTGTCGTTGCCCAGCGCGAACCCGACCGAGATGATGATGTCGTAGTTCTGGTCGACGAACGACTGGATGTTCTTGCCGTAGTCGGCCGATGCGGTCGTCACCACGGACTGTGGTGCGGGGGCGCCGATCGCCGCGGCGCCTGCCTTGGCACCCTCCCAGCTGAACTGGTTGAAGTTCTTGTCGTCCAGGGTGCCGACATCGGTCACCAGGCCGATCTTGAGATCGGACGTGACGCTTGCGCTTTCGCTGGTGCTCGGTGCGCCGCTCGTGGTCGCTCCCGTGCTGGCGCTGGGACTGCTTCCCGTGCCGTTACACGCCGCGAGTACCAGCGCCGCCGTGGTGATGGTGGCCAACAGGCCGAACCGCTGCTTCCGCATGGAATCTCCTAAGCCTCGGTGTGGGATCTCCCGCCGCAACGGTCGCGGCGTGGGGCATCCGCGCCAGCTGGCCTTAGGCCGGCGGCGCGATCCGCGGCATCATAGCGCCTTAACCGTGTGGCACTCAAGGGCCGCACGCGCGAGGACGGCCGTATGATCGGCCCGATGCAGACCGATCGCCTTCCGCGACCGCGCCTGGTGATCTTCGACCTGGACGGCGTGGTGTATCGCGGCGACCATGTCGTGGCCGGCGCCCCGCAGCTGATCGCGCGGCTGCGCGACGCCGGGGTGCTGGTGCGGTTCGCCACGAACAACTCGACGCGCATGCCGGGCGACTTCGCCGGACGACTCACCGCGCTTGGCGTTCCGGCGGCGGCCGATGAGATCGTGACTTCGACGACGGCGACCATCGAGTACCTGCGCCGCCATCTGCCGGAAGTTCGTCGCGTGCTGGCGGTCGGCGAAGCGGGACTGGGCGCCATGCTGCGCGGCGCCGGCTACGAGGTCACGCCGGCCCACGAGGCAGTCGGACCCGAGCCGGACGGATCGCCACTGCTGGTGTCCTACGACGCCGTGGTGGCCGGGCTCGACCTCCGCTTCAGCTTCCGCAGCCTGGCCGCGGCCCAGGCTGCCATCAGGGCAGGGGCGCGGCTGATCGCGACCAACAACGACGCGCGGTATCCGACACGGCACGGCTTCCTCCCCGGTGCCGGCAGCATGGTGGCGGCCATCAGCACGGCCAGCGGCGTCGAGCCAGCGGTCATCGGCAAGCCCGAGCCGGGCATGTTCAGCGCGATCCTCGAGCAGCTCGAGGTGATCCCTGGCGATGCGCTGGTGGTCGGTGATAATCCGGACGCCGACGTCATCGCCGCCAACCGTGCCGGCATCCGCTGCGTGCTGGTCCTGACCGGCGTGGCGAATGCGAGCGAGGCCGATGGGCTCGAAGGGGACCGACGGCCCTACCTGGTCGCGCGCGACCCCAGCGACCTCGCCGCCCGCTTCGGCACGTGGCTCACATGACGGGCTCGGCTGCCCACTCGCCCCAGGCCGGCGCCGCCGATGCGTGCAGCGCATCCAGCGCCTCCGCTGGTGCGAAGCCGCGCCGAAACGCGTTGAGCGCCACCTCAGCGAGCTCGATGCGGCTCATCTTCAGCGCCTCCGCAGTTCGCGCCAGCTCTTCGCTGAGTGTCGTGTTGCTCACGGTGCGGGCATCGGTGGAGATCGTGACGCTCACACCGGCGCGGTGGAGGCGTGCCAGCGGATGGTGGGCCAGGTCCTCGATGATGCCGGCCTGCACGTTGCTGGTTGGGCACAGGTCGAGCGTGATGTCGCGCTCGAGCAACATCTCGACGACGGCAGGGTCCTCGATTGCGGTCACGCCATGGGCGATGCGGCGCACCCCGAGGTCGATCGCCTCGCGGACACGATCCGGCCCGGCGACCTCGCCGGCATGCGCCGTCAGCTGCAGGCCGCCCGCCTCGGCGGCACGGAATGCGGCGGCATGCGGCGGGGCCGGGTACGTCGCCTCAGGCCCCGCCAGGTCGAAGCCGACGACCGGCGCGCCGAAGGCCGCCGCCGTGCGTGCCAGCGCGACATTGGCTGCCGGCGGATGGAACCGCATGGCGGTCACGAGGAGCCCGACCAACGGCATCCGGGGGCCGATTTCGAGGGCCGCCTGCGAGATGCCCTGCGCTACCGCCTCGATCACCTGGCTGACGGCCAGGCCGCGTTCGAGGTGGAGTCGCGGAGCCCACCGAATCTCGGCGTACCGCAGCCCGTCGACGGTCATGTCGGCGATCAGCTCGGCCGTTGCGCGACGCAGGGCGGATGCCGTCTGCAGCAGCGCGATTGGCAGGTCAAAGTAGGTGAGCAGCTGGGCCTGGTCGGTGCAGCGCCGCGGTGCGACCAGTCGTGCGCGCGCCTCGTCGAGGCTCAGCGGCATTCCGATCTCGGCGGCCAGTTCGACGGCGGTGGGTGGTCGCAGCGCACCATCCAGGTGCTGGTGCAGCTCGGCCTTGGGCAGTTGTTGCAGCTCGTCGATGGGTCTCACCCCGGGATGATAGGTGGCGCGCGTCCGGCGGCGCATCCGGCCGGCCGCCGCCGGCGGCATGGCGCCGGCGTGGCGCTCGGCATCGCCGCTGCACTCGTCCTGGGCGGCATCCTGGCGCTGCACCCGGCGGGCGTCGGCCCTGTGGCCAGCGCCGCTCATCGCGCGGATCTCGTCGCGCGCGGCCGCGCGGCGCACGACGCGCTGGGCGCGCTGACGCTGGCACTTGACGGAGCCCTCCAGGAAGCACGTCTCGGCGCCGCGGCAACGGTGAGCGGCGATGATCCGCCGGGCACGCACATTCGGGCCGCGGCTGATCGCCTGGAAGCGAGCGAACCGGCCGCCGATCGCGTGGCCGCGGCGCTGGCCTCTCTTCGCGGCGAGCTGGCCATTGACGGTCGCCGCGACCCGCCGGAGCTGCGGCTCACCGCAGCCGACCTGAGCTCGATCTCCGCGCAGCTGCGCGCCGCCGCGGCGCCGGCCGATGCATTCGCCGAGATGCGCATGAGCACGCACGCGGTCCTCACTCAGCTGGGGGCGGCGCTCGTTGCACTGGGCCGCAATGACCTCGCTGCGGCGACCGCGTCGCTCGACGGTGCCGATAGCGCTCTGGCCGTCGTGCGGGCGTGGCCCGGCAAGCTCGCCACGCTGCCCCTGTGGATCACGACCGCGGGCAAACTGCTTGCCGCCCTGCACGACGTGGCCGACGCCCGTGCGACCGGGGATGCCGTTGCCGAAGCCCGTTCATTCGCCGCCTACCGGGCGGCGACCGACGATGCGACACAGGCCGACAGGGCCCTCGCCATCGCCCTGGCCGAGGGCGGAGGCGGCATCTCGCAGGTTCCCATGGCCAGGCTTGCCGACGCGCTTGCCAAGGTGCAGGCGGCGAGCGCTGCCGTGGCACCGCTCGTGCATCCGTAGGATGGGCGTGCCGCCCGACCCCATCGACCCGCGCGATGCATCCGCGGACGCATCCGATCGGTCCGAGCCGGCGCTCGGCCAGGTCGTCGGCGACCGCTATCGGATCGTGTCGCTGCTGGCCCACGGTGGCATGGCACGCGTCTACGCCGCTCACGACATGCGGCTCGATCGCGACGTGGCGATCAAGGTCCTGGCTGCCCCATATGCCGGCAATGACGACTTCGCCGCCCGCTTCCTCACCGAGGCGCGTGCCGTTGCCGGCCTCTCGCATCAGAACCTCGTGCACGTCTATGACTCGGGCACCAGCGGGCCGCTGCGCTACATCGTGATGGAACTGCTGGTCGAGTATCGCTCGCTGCGCACGGTCCTCGGTGAGCGGGAGCGGCTGCCTCCGGTCGAGGCGACCACCATCGCCGGGGACGTGCTCGCCGGCCTGCGCGCAGTGCACGAGCACGGCCTCATCCACTGCGACGTGAAGGCCGGCAACATCATGGTCGGTGCGGGTCCGACGAAGCTGATCGACTTCGGCATCGCGCGGGCGCCGCGCGTCGCCAGCGCCGAGGGAACGTCGCTCGGGTCGCTGCACGCCATGGCGCCCGAGCAGTTGCGCGGCGACGAGCTGACGCCGTCGAGCGACCTCTTCGCGGTCGGGGCGGTGCTGTACGTGGCGCTGACCGGGCGGGTGCCGTACCCCGGCGACGATCCGGAGGCGGTCGTGGCCTCACAGGAGTCGGGCCGCCCGCCCGCACCCTCGAGCCTGGCCGACGGCATCACGCCACGGCTCGACGGGGTGATCCTGCAGGCCCTGGATGCCGATCCGGCGCGGCGCTTCGAAAGCGCGGCCGCGATGTCGCGCGCCCTGGAGGTCGCCACGACGACCCCGGTCACCTCCGGGCTGTCGGACGACACGACACGCCTCGTGGCGGTAGCGCCCACGTTGCCTCACGCCGCTGTCCCGGCGCCTGTGGCCGACCCGCGGCGCGGCGGGATCGCGGCGCGCCGCGGGTCGGCGCCCATCCTGGTCATGCTGCTGCTCGCGGCGATCGTGGTCGCGGCGGTCGCCGTGCTGCTGACTGGCGACGGCAGACCTCCCGGTTCAGGCAGCAACGACGCCGGGGCGGTCGCCACGCCCACGCTGGCTGCTGGGACGGTCCGCGTGCCCAACACCATCGGGCTCTCGGAGGCCGATGCAGAGGCGAAGGCACGCGCCGCAGGCCTGAACTGGACGATCCGCTGGAAGAAGTCCGAGGCGCACGCGCCCGGGATCTACGACCAGGAGCCGCGGCCCGGCGAGGTGGTGAACGCCGGCGAGCGCTTCACGATGTTCGCCTACCGGCCGACTGACTGAGTCGCCCCTATACTTCGTTGACGATGCACAGCACTGGGCCGGCGCGGCATCGGTCTCTTGAAAGCACACGAAGGAGAACATTGCATGCGCGTGCGCGCTGAATCAGCGAGCCCCTCGTCGGTCGAGGCGGACGTCCTGGCCGTCCCCATCTACAAGGACGACATTCCGCTGAAGGGCGACCTCGCCGAGCTCGACGCAGCAGCCGGTGGCGTCATCGCAGCCGCCATAGAGTGGGGCGAGTTCAACATCGCTGAGCACTACACCGCCCTGTTCGACGCGGGGAAGCTCCCGGCGAAAAAGATCCTGCTGGTCAACGGCATCCGGCGCGGACGCGGCCCCTGGCGCGCGCGGCGCATCGCCTCGACTGCCACGCGGCGCCTGCAGGGACGCGGCGTGCAGCGCATGGCGCTGTGGCTGCGGGACGACGAGAATGACGACGGGTTCGCCGCCGCGGTCGTCGGCGCGCTGCAGGGCACCTATCGGCCCATGGACGTCTACGGGCGCGTGCGCGACACGGATGCCATGAAACGCACCGTGCAGGAGGTCGCGTTCCTCAACGCCCCGAGCCAGGAGCTGCTCGACCGATCGCAGGTCATCGCCGAGGCCGTCGAGTGGGGTCGGACGCTGGCTAACCGCGCCTCGAACGACCTCTACCCCGAGAAGATGGCAGAGGCGGCCCGCGCCCTCGAGGATGACGGCTGCACGGTCGAGGTGCTGGATCCCGAGCAGATGGCCGCGCTGGGCATGGGCTCGCTGCTGGGCGTCGGCCAGGGGGCGACCCACGGCCCGCGCCTCATCGCCATCAAGCTGCCCGGCTGGGAGAAGGCGTCGGCGGATCGTCGACTGGCGATCGTGGGCAAGGGCGTCTGCTTCGACTCCGGCGGCATCAGCATCAAGCCGGCCGACAAGATGGAGGAGATGAAGCACGACAAGTCCGGCGCAGCGGCGGTGATCGCCGCCGCCCGGGCCGTGGCCCGCCTCGCACCGAACGCGCCGCTGATGGCGGTCGCTCCAATGGTCGAGAACATGCCAGGGGGCAACGCGCAGCGGCCGGGTGACGTGGTCCGGGCCATGAATGGCCGCACCATCGAGGTCATCAACACCGATGCCGAGGGCCGCCTGATCCTGGCCGATGCACTTCACTGGGCCGAGACCCAGGGCGCGACGCACCTCGTCGACATCGCGACGCTGACCGGCGTATGCGCCGCCGCGTTCGGCGAGTTGATCAGCGCCTACTTCAGCAAGCCACGTGAGTGGGGGACCGAGATCCAGGCTGCCGCCGATGCCAGCGGCGAATGGTTCTGGGAGATGCCGCTGGCGACGGAGTACCGGACGACGCTCGATTCACCGCATGCCGACATCATGAACTCCGGCTCGCGGGACGGCTCGCTGATCAAGAGCGCCATCTTCCTGTCCGAGTTCGTGACGAAGCCGTGGGTCCACATCGACATCGCCGGGACGGCCTATCTCAGCGCCGACAAGGCATGGAACCCGAAGGGCTGCATCGGCACGGGGGTGTCGACCCTGGCACGCCTGGCCATGGACTACGCCGGAGAATCGGCCGGCTGACATCGGGGCCGGTACAACAAAACGGGCGCCGGATGGTCCGGCGCCCGCATTGGCCGAAGCGCTCAGTCCTTGTCGTCGTCGAGCACGTCACGCCCGGCGTCCTTCACCTTGCCCCAGCCCTCCTGGACTTTGCCCTCGGCCTGGTCCTTCTGGCCTTCGGCCTCGGTGTCTGGGTTGTCGGTCGCGTCGCCGACGGTCTCCTCGACCTTGCCCCAGCCCTGCTTGACGGTGCCTTCGATGCGATCCTTATCCATCGACTGAATCCTCCTCTGTGTGTCGGCGACCGTGTGGCCGCTCGCGCTGAGCGATGGCAGGTCGCGTGCCAATAGCTCGGTTCAGGACGATCGGACCATGTCGCCACAGCACGCGGTTGAGTAGGATCTGCTGGTGCGGCCGTGCACCGCCGCATCTCGTATGGAGCTGATCGATTGCCTTTTGTGATTGGCACCGGCATCCTGTTCGCCGCGCTCGGCGCAGCCGCTGAGCGGCTTGCGAGCATCTGGCCGGCCGATGAGGCCAGTCGGCGCCGCCCGGGCGTGCGGACGCTGCTGCTTGCCATCGTCTCCGGCCTCGCCGCTGCGGCGTTGACCTGGCGTTCGCAGCTGCCTGCGGGGGCGACCACGGCCTACCTCGGCTTCCTGGCGTTGCTCATCTTCCTCTCGGCGACCGATCTCGACCAGCGGCGTCTGCCGCACCTCGTGCTCGATCCATTGATCCTGGCCGCCATCGTGTTCGTACCGTTCAACCCCAGCGTCTCGATCCCCGACGCGCTGCTCGGAGGCGCGGCCGCGGTCGCCTTCCTGGGCCTGCTCGGCGTCCTGGTGCGCGGAGGCGTCGCGCTCGGCGACCTGTACCTCATCGCGCCGCTCGGGCTCTTGCTGGGATGGCCGGCGATCTTCGTGGCGATCTTCGTGGCGGGCCTGCTCGCGGGGCTGGCGAGCATGGTGCTTCTCATCTCGCGGCGTGCCGGCATGAAGAGCTACATCCCGTTCGGTCCGTTCCTGGTGGCCGGCGCGGTCGTCACCCTGCTTCGCGAGCCGCAGCTGCTCGGCAACGGCGCGGCACTGCTGGCCGGCATGCCGGCGATGGTGCAGCACGTCGTCATGGCACTTCCGGGACTGGCCCGATGAGCGCCGCCACGACGAACCTCACACGCACCTTGCGTGACTTGGTATCCTTTCGCGGGCGCTGGTCGCAGGCGCCCGTCACACGAACCGGGACGAACGCGGCGTCCGTCCCATTCCAGCGCTACTTTCAGCTGCGGGCGGAGAGCCTACTCCGTGCCGGCAGCGAGACCTGATTCCCGGACCCTACAGGAGCTGATGTCGCAGAACCCCCGGCGTCGTCTGGCGACGTTCACCACCGCGCTGCTGCTGACCGGCCTGGTCTTCACCGGGGCCGGCAGCCATGCCGTCCGCGCCGATGATCCCAATGTCAACGACGCCATCGCGCAGCAGCAGCGCATGGAGGCGGCCCTTGCGCAGCACCAGGCGGCCCTCGCCGCGCTGAAGCGGTCCGCGGCGTCGCTGACCAGCAGCCTGCAGGAGATCACGACCTCGCTCGACAGCGTCGGCCTCGAGATCGAGAAGGCCGCGGCCGAACTCACTGCACTGACCGACAAGCTGGCTGAGGCGCGCGCCGCGTTGAAGCTGTACGAGCAGCGCATCGTCACCCTCGAATCGGACCTCGACGAAGTCGCGGCCGGCATCCAGCAATCCCAGGTCGACCTGGCTGCCCGCCAGGCATTGCTGCAGGATCACCTGCGTGTGGCTTACGAGCAGAGCCAGACGTCGATGCTGGAAGTGCTGCTCTCCACCGATTCGCTGAGCGATGCGACCTCGCAGCTGGGCTTCATGCTCACCCTCTCCGACCAGGACACGCGCCTCGCCGAGGAGATCCAGCAGGCGAGGGAGCGGCTGGAGATCAGGCAGCAGACGCTGCGCGATGGGCGGAAGACGCTCGGCGGCCTCCGGGATGCCACCGCGGAGCGCGAGGCGGCGCTCAACGAGGAGCAGGCTCAGGTCGCCGCCGCCAAGAAGAAGCTCGATGCCAAGCGCAAGGAGCTCGAGCAGCTCCAGAACGCGCAGGAGTCGCAGCTGGCCAAGACGGCCACGAACGCCAATGAGCAGGCGAAGCAGATCGCCGAGTACCAGCGCGCCCTCGAGGGTCAGACGGCGCTGGTCGATCGACTCAAGGACGCGGCCAGGAAGCTCGACATCGCGTTCCGTGGACGCTTCGCATGGCCGGAGAGGGGCAGCTTCATCGTGACCCAGGAGTACGGCCACACCTCGTTCGAGGCGTTCCACCGTGGCATCGACATGGCCTACCTCTCGCCACATTGCGGTGGGCCGATCTATGCGGCGGGTGACGGCACGGTCCTGGCCGACGGCCAGCCGAACATCGGCTACGGCGACACCGCCATCGGCGTGATCATCGGCCATTCGCAGCGGCTGCAGAGCTGGTACTGGCACATGTCGCGTGAGGTTGTCGCGGTCGGTCAGCAGGTCAAGGCCGGCGACATCATCGGCTACGAGGGCGCCACCGGCATGGCTACCGGCTGCCACTTGCACTTCCAGGTGATGTTCGACGGCGAGACGGTGAATCCCCGAACCTACCTGCCCTAGGCCGATGCGCGCGGCGCCGCACGCGCTGCACGATTCGACCGCCGGGCCGGCGGCTGCTACCGTAGCGCGCGATGCACCCGGCCATGCAACGGCGCCGTCATCGCTTGATGCTGCGGCGCACCACACGTCGGCGTGCCCCTCGCCGGGGGCTCGCAACCTTTCTGCTCGGTACCGTCGCCGCGATCGCGATCATGATCGGTGGCTCGCTGGTCGGCACGGCGGGCGGCATGCTGGCGGCCTACAACTACTTCGCCAGCGGACTGCCTGATCCGCGGATCCTGGACGGCGTCGAGTTGCCGCAGTCGACGTACGTCTACGATCGCACCGGCAAGACCCTGCTGGCCCGTTTCGAGTGCCAGAACCGCGAATCGGTCAGCTTCGCCCAGGTCCCCGAGCTCGTGGTCAACGCGACGGTCGCCATCGAGGACCACACCTTCTGGACGAACAACGGCGTCGACCTGCAGGCGGTCGGCGGGGCGATCGTCGCCAACCTGGAGGCCGGCCAGATCGTGCGTGGCGCGTCGACGATCACCCAGCAGGTCATCAAGTACGCCGGCTCGATCGCCCAGGCGCAGCAACAGGCGCCGGCCGCGGCAAGTGGTGCCGCGGCTCCATCGGCTGACCTCAATCCGACGGCGGACGCCGAGAGCGAGACCGACGTGTGCAAGCCGCCCGCGCTGACCTTCCTCGACGGCCGCAGCTTCGAGGACAAGATCCGCGAGCAGATCATGGCCACCAAGGTCACCGAGGCCTATCCGGGTCGGGCCGGCAAGGAGAAGATCCTGGCGACCTATCTGAACCTGATCAATTATGGCAACGGCTCCTACGGCATCAAGGCGGCGGCGGCCAACTACTTCGGCATCACCGACCTCGACCAGCTGAGCCTGTCACAGGCCGCCTTCCTGGCCGGCCTTCCGCAGGCACCGGGTGCCTACGATCCGTATCTCAATGACCACGGTCCCGAGCTGGCCATGGAGCGCCGCGATCAGGTGCTTGGGCAGATGCTCGCCTACGGGTACATCACCCGCCCGCAGTACACGGCGGCGCGCAAGGTCACCTGGGAGGAGATGGGGCCGAGCCGCATCTCGACGCCGCTGCGGGAGCCGCACTTCACCTACCGGGTCCAGCGCGAGGCGGAGAGCATCCTCGCCACGCTCGGCTACAAGAACCCGGCCCAGCAGGTGCGCACCGGCGGCTTCAAGATCACCACCACCATCGACATGGGCCTGCAGGAGGTGGCACACAAGCAGGTCACCAAGTGGGTCACCGCGCTCGCCGACAAGAACGTGCACAACGGCGCGCTGGTCTCCATCAACTCGGCGACCGGTGAGATCGTGGCCTACATCGGCAGTGTCGACTATTACAACCGCGAGGATCCTCGGGTGCAGGGCCAGTTTGACGTCGCCGGCCTCGGCCGGCGGCAACCGGGATCGGCCTTCAAGCCGATCACCTACAGCTCGGCATTCAAGGCGCGCGAGGCCACGCCGGCGACCATGTTCGTCGACAACACGACGCAGTTCGGCGCGAACCTGAAGACGGCCTACGTGCCGACCAATGCCGACATCGAGGACCACGGGCCGCTGCTCGCGACAGATGCCATCCGCTACTCGCTCAACGTGCCGTCGGTGATGATGCAGTACCTGGTCGGGGCCGACACGACCGCCAAATTCGCC
>JBBRXE010000002.1:0-41027 GCA_038248695.1 Candidatus Limnocylindria bacterium
AGTCGCCTCCTTCCGCGGGCGGCGCCTGCTCCGGCGCCGGCGTCTCCACCGACGCCTGGCCCTCGCCGCTGGGCGCCACTCCCGGCAGGTCCTCGGGGGCCATGCCGGCCGCTGCGGCCACCACCTGGCGCAGGCTGCGCCAGTAGCGGTCGTAGTGGGCCGACAGACCGGCCATCGGATCCCGTCGTGAGCGCGACGCCCACGCCCGGAACCCTCCACTGAACGGCAGCGGATGACGCCGGATGTCGGCGTTGAAGCGGCTTCCCCAGAACGCTCCGATCAGCCCGTCGATACGCTCGACCAGGCTGTCACCGCCCACGTGCACCGATCCGAGACAGACGATGCCGTCGTCGGAGGTGTTGGGCAGACAGCTGTGCTCGAGCGGATCGTCGAGCGATCGCAGCGCGCTGCTGCGGAAGAAGGTGGCGAGGCTCTCGATGCGACCACCGCCGGTCGAGACCACGAAGACCACGTACGGCAGGCTGAGACGGTGCGTCACCGGCTCACTGCCGTACCTGTTGCTGGCGTGGTACTCGATCTGGCGGCGCATCGGGAGTTGCTCGACCACGAACACCTCCCGCCCTTCGGGAGAACGGACCCAGAAGCGGCAACCGGCGGGCAGCAGGCCGCTGATCGCCGAGCGCTGCTCGGCCAGCCGGCTCAGAAGATCGTCGAGCGCGACGTCGCGCTCGGCCACCTCGGTCACCAGCGTGGCCAGGTCGCCTTCGATGCGCAGGTACTTGCGCGAATGCATGGACATCGTTGAGTTCCTCCTCTAGCCTCTCAGGTGGGCAGCCCGATCACACCAACTGAGGTGTTGCTCGGACTGCCCGCTCATCGTTGGCTGCTGTCTCAGGCGGCGAGGCCCTTGACGCCAGCCGGCTTGAGGAAGTCGATCTCGTCCCCGGAACGAACGATGTGGTCGTCGGCCACGATCTGGCCATTGACCCGCACCGTCGTCTCGCGCGGCAGATTGAGCACCTGCTCGAGCATCTTCCAGATGCCGCGGATGCTCTTGCCGCCGAGGTCGAGGGATAGCTCGTTGACGCCGTACACGACCTTGACGGCCGTGTCCTCGTAGGTCTGCACGATGGTTCTCCTTGTGCTTTGCAGAACGTTGCGAACACCAAAAGGACCGGGCAGCTCCACGAGGTGCGTTCGCGCTGTAAGCCACCTCGTTCGCCTTGTCGCCGCACGCGGTGCGGCCGAGTCCCCGGTCCGGGTGAGCGCTCATCAGAAACGATTCACCGGGCGGGCGCTCGCCGCCGGTGTCGACCGTTGGCGGGTGCGGCATCCCTCCTTTCTTTACTCAGCGCGGAGACGTTCCGCCACCGAATCGGGGAGTGAGGCCAGACCGTCGTCGGTCGCACCTGTGGAAGGTTGAGCTCCCTTTCAGAAAGCCGAGATCGGCGCGACGCAGCCGCCCCCACTGAGAGCGAGCCACGACCGGGCCGAGCGGCACATCGGAAGGAAGCGTTCCCCTTCTGCAGATGGACCAAAACGACCGGCCGGGCCCGTCCTCGGGGTCGGGGCGGAGGCGGCGTGGTGTGCATGCGGTGCGGGGTGCACGACCCGCACAACGCGCGTGAGCTGTTAGCGAAGGCCGAGGAGACGGTCGATGTCGGCCGCCTCGAGTTCCTCGTCGAGCTCACGCAGGTCGCGACGGATGGCACCCGCCAGCTCCAGTGCCTGGCGCCGCAGGCGCCACAGCTGCTCGCGTTGGCACCGCAGCCGCTCGTTGGGCTGTGGTGTGCCGAGGTAGTCCCCGACCGTTGGCAGGGCTGTCCGGATCTGGCTGACCCGGGCGGCGCTGACGCCCAGGCGTCCAGCGATCTGGCGATTGCTGTAGCCGGCGTCGAGCAGCTCAGCGACCGTGTGCGCCTGGCCGATGAAGCGCAGGCTCGGTGACGGGCCGCGACCGTGATGAGCGGTCATGGTTCCATCGCCTGCAGCTCGCGCCTCACCCGGAGGCCGGCGCTGTCGCAGCTCCTCGTCGGTGTGCACGATGGTTCTCCTTTGTGCTTTTCTAGGTATCGCGAACACGAAGCGAAGGACCGGGCAGCGCCGACGAGGTGCATTCGCATGCTTGCTTAGCACCTCGTTGGGCTTGATACCGCACGCGTGCGCGGCTGCGTCCCGGTCCGGAACGAGCGTTCGAATGAACGATCACCGGCGGGCGCTCGCCCGCGGGGTGATCGACCGATGACGGTGAGGGCATCCCTCCTTTCTTTGCAGCGCGGAGATGTCCGCCACTGAGATGGGAGTGAGGCTTTGCCGTCGTCGAACGCACCTGCGAGAAGAGTCTCCCCGGGAAGCCGAGATCAGCCCGACGCACCCGACCTCCTTAGGAGCGAGCCACGACCGAGCCGATGCGAGCATCCGAGAAGGAGCGTTCCCTCGTGCAGATGGACCGATCGAGCGGCCGAGCCTGTTCCCGAGGTGGGGGCAGAGGCGCCGTGTGGTGTGCGTGCGGAATCGCGCGAATCGAGGTAGGTAGCGCGAATGGCAGCGTGTATGCGGTTGGTAAGGTGAGCTGTCGCCGTGAGCCTGTGATGAGGCTCCTGGCGCCGCCACTGGTCAGATCGCGATCAAGAAGGTCGCGGGAATCCGTGGCGGGAGACTCCGCCATCCTCGTCTTGAGGTGATGGCGGCGGCCGGTCGTCTGGAGGTCTGCACCAGGGACGGCCCGGCCGCCGACTCACACGCTAGTCCGCGACAGGCTAGGAAGCAATAGGAAGTGTGTACGAGCCGGTGTACGGTTCGCAGACCGTCATCCGAGCTATCGTCAGGACGTGTGGAAATAGCCGGACTCTGAGGGCCCGCGAGGCACAAAGAGAACGGCGTACCCTTCCGGTTGTTGAAGCCAAAGAAGGAGACGCCGCGATGGAAACGTACCACGCTCCGACCCCGGTCGCACAGCCCCAGCCGCCGACCGAGGCCGGCATCGACCGCCACGCGCTGGCTCCCGTCGAGCCGCGGGTGCCTGAGCCCGAGCCCAGCCAGGCGCCCGCCTCGATGGTCAACCAGACCATCGAGGAACTGGCGCGCGAGGGCGCCAGGCGCATGCTGGAACGGGCCCTGGCAGTCGAGGTCGACGAGTTCCTGGGCCGCCCCCGCTACGAGCGCCGCCTGCTGGCCGAGCACGGCTACCGCAACGGCTACGGCCGCCCGCGGGCGGTGGCTATCGGCACCTGGCCAGTCGAGGTTCGCGCACCGCGCATCCGCGACCTGCCGGACGACGCACCGCCGTTCCACTCTGCCATCCTGCCCCGGCGACGAATGCTGTCGGCCGAGACGCAGCGCCTGTTCGCGCGGCTCTACCTTGAGGGCCTCAGCTCGGGCGACTTCGAGCCCGCCTTCCGCGAGCTGCTCGGCGAATACGCCACCCTGTCGAGCTCGACCATCCTGCGCCTCAAGGAGGAGTGGGCTGCCGAGTACGCCGCCTGGCGGGTGCGTCCGCTGAGCGCCAGATACGCCTACATCTGGTCGGACGGCATCTACCTCGGTGCCGGCCTGGAGCCCGAGAACAGCTGCCTTCTGGTGATCGTCGGCGCGCGCGAGGACGGCCGCAAGGAGCTGCTGGCCATGGAGCTCGGCTACCGTGAGAGCGGCGCGTCGTGGGCTGCGGTGCTGCGCGGCCTCCGTGACCGCGGGATGAAGGCGCCGCTGCTGGCCTGTGGCGACGGCGCGCTGGGCCTGTGGGCCGCACTCAACGAGGTCTTCCCGACCACCCGCCATCAGCGCTGCTGGAACCACCGCGTGCTCAACGTGCTGGACAAGGTCCCAAAACGGCTGTGGCCCGACATCCGCCGCCGGCTGCGTGAGCTGTGGAGCGCCGACAGCCGAGCCGAGTGCGAGCTGCGCCGCGATGGGCTGCTGCGTTGGCTGGAGGCCCACGGTCAGCTGGCCGCGGCCGACACCGTGCTGCGCGACTGGGACGACTTCGTGACCTTCTACGACTTCCCGGCCGAGCACTGGATCCACCTCCGGACCTCGAACCCGATCGAGTCGCTGTTCGCCGGGGTCCGGCTGCGCACCGACGTCGCCAAGCGCATGCGCCGCCGCGAGAACGCCCTCTACCTGGTGTTCAAGATCGCCCAGCGCCTCGAGCACTCCTGGCGTCCGCTCAACGGCGGGCTGACGATCATGACCCTGCTGCTCGGCGGCGCGCGGTTCATCGACGGCGTCTACGTGCGGGTGCCAGAGGAGGTGTCAGCGGCCTGATTCCGGATTGACACGGCGCCACAGGTGCTTCCACAGCACAGGAGGATGAGCATGACCGACGCGGCGAATCACCCATGGCAGGCGATCGGCGCGGTACGCGACTGGCTGGCTGCAGCCGGACTGCCGGTCCACGAACACCCGACCCTCGACGTGCCATCGAAGGACCGTGAGATGGCGTGCGCCCTCATCGAGGAGGAGGCCGCCGAGTTCCGGGCAGCGGTCGAGGCATCCGACCTGGTCGAGATCGCTGACGCGGTCGCGGATCTCATCTGGGTCGTGCTGGAGGCCGGCATCACCTTCGGCATCCCAATCGAGGACGTCTTCGCCGAGGTTCGCCGCTCGAACCTGACCAAGATCGAGACTGGTGAGCCGGTCGTCAACGCCAACGGCAAGATCGTCGCCGGGCCGACCTTCTCGGCACCCGATCTGCTGCCGATCCTGGCGGCGCATGCTCGATCCCCGGACGACGTCGCTGAGTGGATCCGGCGACGTGCCGACTGAGCTGTCCGCCCGCCCGTTTACATCATCGTGCGGAAAGGAGTTTCCACACTTCTTGACGAAAGCTCGTCATCCTAGGCAAAGGAGAATGGCGTACCGTCCACCAGGTCTCAAGGCCACAGAAGGAGCACGCCGCGATGGAAGCGTAGCGTGCCCTGACCCAGTCGCACCTTCTTCCGCTCGTGACGAACTCGGCAGAGCCATGCCTGGGCGAAAGCTGACCTACTGGGTGACGTGACCGCGCCAGATGTGAACGAGCGACTGTTGGCTATCTGCGCGGCGCGGCGCAGGACCGCGTCGCGCGCGAACGTCACGGTCCTGCTGTGGACGCAGGGTTGGGACATCGATGACGGACTGCTGCGGGGGTGCGTGCTCACCGCGCTACCTGGCCGCGCTCTGCGCCGCGACAGTGACGAGCCGCTCGATCGGCTGGACGAGGTCGCCGTGCGCAAAGCCTCCCGTTTGCTCCGCATCCTGCGACCCGGGAAGCTGCCCAAAGACGATGCGGGATTTCGGGCGCAGCGCGGCCGGCACGCTGGCGGCCATAGGCTATGGAGTGGCCGCACCGATCGATGACGCCACCGGCACGCTGCTGGAGCGGGCTGCAAACTTGCATCGTGCTCGGGCCGATGCGGTCGACGGCCCACCGCCGTGGCTTGTCGGACCGCCTTCCCGTATCTTTCGGCTGATGGCTTGCTACGCGCGACCCGGGATGGTGCGCCGCTATCTGCGGAAGGTGAGTTCGCGACGGCTGCGCATTGCGCGCCCGTACGCTCGGTTCATGATTGAGGGTTTTCCGTCAGTGGCGCGAGCCCTCGAATGCCGTCGCGGTCGCGGATTCGGAGGCTTCGGGTGGATCGCCACGCTCGGTCCTAAGAACGCCAGCATGCTGGCCATGATCGCAATCTACGCCGTGCGGTTTCCTGCACTGCGGCGCCGCTTCGACACGTTCATGGAGGATCTCCAGCCGGCAGTCGCTCCGGCAGTTCCAACCTGTGCGCTGTACGCCGCGTATCTCGCCCGTCATCCCGATCAACGAGCGCCACTACCCCGTCATGGCCTCGACGGCCTGATGGCCCGCGGCGAGCTACGGCGGACCGAGGGCGCCGAGGAGTTAGTGCATAGCTTGCTGGCGGCATCGGACTGAAAAGAGTCCTTCCGCACAATCCTTCTGGGACCGGGGCCGATGAGCTGACTCGTGGAGCAATTGGCTTCATCGGGACCCGGTCGCACCTAATATACGGACATGCCACGTTCGTCCGTGTCGAGTGCTTTATCCGAGTTCTTGAATGTCGTTGCCAGTCGGCTAGGTCTCGGAACCGGCCAACCCGAGGCGCAATTGAGCGGTGTTGACGGCCTTCTGTCGATCTTCGGCGCGTCGCTTGGCCGCCTCGTGGAGGTGACGCCCGAAACCGGCGTCGCGGAACTTCACATCCGACCCGACATGGCCGTTCACGTCGAGAGATTGCTTAGCGGATTTCTCGAACTGAAGGCCCCTGGAAAAGGTGCAGATCCCTCGAGGTTCACCGATCAGCACGACCGTGATCAGTGGCAGAGTCTGCGCGAACTTCCGAACCTGATCTACACCGATGGATGGGACTGGGCCCTATACCGTGCGGGTGAGCGCGTTGCCTCTGTTTCTTTAGGGCCTGTAGGAACGGTCCGGACGGATCATCGAGCGCTGCTGCGCCTGGTTGAGATCTTCCTTGCATGGGAGCCGATCGTTCCCAGCAGCCCTGAGGCACTTGCCGCGGTTCTGGCGCCACTCTGCCGCATCCTCCGAGATGAGGTGGCGGCCGCTCTCCGCCTGGAGGGGTCCGCCATGCAGCAACTTGCCGCGGACTGGAGGCAGGTGCTCTTCCCCGAGGCCAGCGATGACCAATTTGCTGATGCGTACGCCCAGACCCTGACCTACGCCTTGCTCTTGGCACGCCTCGATCCATCTACGGAAGGCGGTGCGGTTCTGACCGCTGGTGCCGCCGCTGAGACCTTGCAAACTGGTCACGCGCTATTGGCCCAAGCACTGCGCATCCTCACCGATCCGGCCGCACGAGCCGAAATCGCAACGGGGGTCTCGCTGTTGGAAAGGGCAATCGGCGCGGTGCAACCGGATTTGGTCAGGGGCAGGGCAGAGCACGATGTTTGGCTGTACTTCTACGAGCAGTTCCTCGCCGAATACGATCCCAGGCTGCGAGAGGAGCGAGGCGTTTACTACACGCCGGTCCCTGTGGTCCACACACAGGTGCGGTTGGTGAGCCGCTTGCTTCAGGAGCGGCTGGGAAAGGATCACAGCTTCGCGGAGGAAGGAGTCGTCCTCCTCGATCCGGCGGTCGGTACCGGGACATACCCCCTTGCCGCCATCGACCATGCGCTGGAGTTATGTGCGGAGACCGCAGGGACGGGGGCGATACCAGGTCGAGCCACACAGCTTGCTCGGAACGTGCATGCCTTCGAGATTCTTGTGGGTCCGTATACGGTGGCGCACCTGCGGCTGACCCAACGGATTAGAGATGCGGGTGGTCAACTCCCACCGGAGGGAGCGCAGGTGTATCTGACTGACACCCTTGAATCCCCGGAAGGCGAACCGCAACAGATACCTCTTTTCCTTCGCCGCTTGGGAGATGAACACGAGCGTGCGAGGCGAGTGAAGCTGGGTACCAGGGTGCTTGTCTGCATTGGTAACCCTCCTTACCACAGACAATCGGCGAGCGTGAGGTCGGGTGGGGGCGAGGGTGGACACGCGGCGGAGCTGCTCGGGCGGTTCTTGGATCTGGCTCGTGGCCACACGATGTTCAGCCACATCGCCAGCCTCTATAACGACTATGTCTACTTCTGGCGATGGGCTATTTCGAAGGTGTTCGAGTCGGACACTGGGCCTGGAATCGTCTCGTTTATCAGCGCTTCGTCTTACCTCTCGGGGCCGGGCTTTATCGGGATGCGCGAGGTACTCCGACGCGAGGCTGACGAGATATGGATCATTGATCTTGAGGGCGGCGGAATCAGGGCGAGTGAGAACGTCTTCGCCATCCTCACGCCGGTGGCAATCGCGATCGCGGTTCGGTACGGAGATGGGTCCCCGGAGATGCCGGCGAGCGTCCACTACGCGCGAGTTGAAGGGACCAGGGAGGAGAAGCTCCAATTTCTTGAGGAGGTTGCTGCCTTCGGGGACATTGAATGGCGTTTGGCGCCTGACGGTTGGACGGATCCGTTCGTCGCCCAAGAATCGAGTGTGTTTGGGGATTGGCCCCTGTTGGCAGACATCTTCCCGTGGCAGACGCCGGGCATGATGATCGGTCGGACGTGGCCAGTCGCGACATCAAGGCAATTGGCTGAGGAGCGATGGCGTCGGTTTGCCGCGTCGAGCGTGGGGCAACGTCCGGAGTTGCTGCGCGAAGGCCGGTTCGGCCGGAGAGTTGTATCGGAGCTTGGGACTCCCACGTGGCCGCCGCCCGCCTCTCCTGGGACACTGGCACAGATCAGTCATGAGAGTGTCGTGCCGCAGGTTGTTCCATACGGCTACAGGTCTTTGCTTAAGAATTGGATTCTCGCCGACGCGCGGCTCATTGACCTGCAGCGGCCTCCGATGTGGTATGCGACTCGGACGAGCAGGTCTACCTGGTTAGCCTCCTGACTGGCGTGCTCGGACCGGGGCCTGGCGCCACCGTCAGTGCGTATGTAGTGGACAAACACTTCTTCCGCGGGTCCTATGGTGGCAAGGATGTCGTTCCACTGTGGAGGGACCGCGAGCGCACCCAGCCGAACATCACTGCGGGCGTGTTGCCGGCGCTGACGAACACACTCGGTCGCAGCATTTCTCCCGAGGATCTCTTTGCCTACTGCTACGCGATCCTAGGGAATCCGGGTTACGTCGGTCGATTTGAGCGCGAGCTGAGGACATCGGGGCCCCGCGTTTCCATCACAACTGATCAGGCCCTCTTCGAACGGGCGGTTGCGCTCGGGCGACGTCTTGTATGGCTCCATACCTTCGGCCGGAGGTTTGGGGCGGGCGAGAGATGGTCGCCAAGAGGCGAGACGCGAGCTGTCACTCCGGTATCGCAAGGTCGTCGCGGATACCCCGATGACTTCCGGTACGACGAGGCGACGACAACCCTACACGTTGGCGACGGCACCTTTCAACCAGTTCGTCCCGAGGTCTGGGACTACGAGATCTCGGGGTTTGCGCCGGTGCGCGCGTGGTTGGCCCAACACATGCGAGAGCCGCGGGGCCGACACTCGTCGCCGCTGGACAGCGTTCGCGAGGACTCCTGGAGTGCCGGGTTAACCGATGAACTCTTGGAGGTCCTGTATGTGATCGAACAGACGTTGGCTCTGGCGAACGACCTCGACGCGGTGTTAGACGCGGTCGTCAATGGCGGATCATTGAGCCGCCAGTTCATCCCTACGCCAGATGAGTCAGAACGGAGGGGACCGAGGGTGCCCTCACCGCGGAGGGCCGGAGTAAGGCGTCGAGCCTTACGGACCGGCACCGGGAGGCAACGCGAACGCGGGGCTGAATCGTAGGCCGGCGACGGGCCGGTGTAAGGGGACGTCGCATTGGGAAGCTCGCCGCCGCCCTTACAGTTCCGGGAGATACTTGACACTGGCGGCCTGCGGGTGTGGGCCGCGACCCCTCTCCGAAAGGGCTCCTTCTGACCGGCCCGTAAGCAGGGACGCCCGAAGCACGAATGAAGAGAGTCTCGGGGGGTATCCCGCGGCGACCCCGGCCGTTGACTGAGCTGGTCTGGCGGGGAGTCAGAGGACGAGCAGGCGAACGAAGTCCAGCTCGGGCACTATCTCAATCTGTTGTCCGCGTTCTCGAAGGTCATTCGCCTTACGCGCCTTCGCCGACAACACTTCGCCGGGCCGGAGTCTGACTGCATCCTGAAAACCCATCACCAAGATGTTCGTTGACTTGGTGACTCCGATTGCCGGTCGTCCGCCGACCGCGGCGACGTGATGCCAGGCGACCGTCCTCGTCATTGACATGAGGGCTCCGGTGAACACCATCTCGCGATCGTAGAAGGGATGGCTCGGATCGGCCTCGATATTGGCTAGGGGCAGATCGTATTTGCCCCAATGGAAGAGCCGGTGGAAGCCGCCCCACTCGTCCTTGCGCATGAACCCCATGGGCGTGCGGGTCGTTACCGCAAGCTCTTCGAGACTCGCCGCTCCGCGGTGCTCTCCGATCGCCATGGCGATCATGGCGGCTGCGGTGGCATCCGCCTCGGGGTCATGGTGATGGGCGAGGGATGCACCGGCCGCCTCGGCCACCCAGGGGAGCGAATAGGACAGCAGCTTCCACGTCAGCCGCGAAAGGACCAGGGTGCACGCATAGGTGGCATCGGGCCACGAAACGTCGGAGGCGAGGCAGGCGTCCCGGATCACTCCCATGTCGAAGGCCGCGTTGTGGGCGACAAATGGGAGACCTTCGGCGAACGCGACAATCTCCGGCAGGCGCTCGGCAAAGCGAGGTTCGTTGCGGACCATCTCCGGCGTAATGCCGTGGAGGCGGATGTTGAAGTCGTCGAAGTCGTCGTACCCTGGAGGCGGCCGGATGAGAAAGTGCCGGCTGGCAATCACCCTGCCGTCAACGACCTTGACGAGCCCGACCGCGCACGGGCTTCCGCGAAACGAGTTCGCAGTCTCGAAATCAATCGCGCAGAAGCTGAGCGCCATTTGGTCTCCACGCTGGCTGGTCTGCCGAGCACACAGCATGCACCCAACGTCGAACGCGGCGAGCGCACTAGGCGAGCGATCCCGAAGAAGCCCGACGGAATGGCAGGCAGTGGCCGCCAACACAAGGACCTCCTTCTGATCGGACCATGAGCGGGACGGCGCGAAGCACGAATCGTGCAGCCTTCGGCGGCTCCCCTTTTGGGAGCGCACTTCGAGGCTCGCGGCCCTCGTCGCAGTGCCGCAGCCGGATGCCGAGGTAAGGACCGGGCCGGAAACCCGCCGGAGCACTGATCTATGCGGCCGCTACGAGGATGGGTGCCAGCTTCGCGACGTCAGTCAACACAGTCGTGCCATTGCGGCGATCAAGACCCGCTTCGATGAGCAGGGCGGCGACGTGCCGCTCGGTCACCACAACATCGCAGTGGACAACGGCAACGCTCATGGCGTGCATGTCGCGCACATCGTTCCTGGTCCACCCCAGCTGTGGGTTTCGGTGTCGCCGGTATCGAATCTCGAATACGGCTGATGCGACAGGGAGATCCGCCAGGAAGGCAGACATGCCGTCGCGCCCGAGCTCGACGAACAGGCGCGGACTGATGCCCGCCCTCAGCATTGCCTCGTGGATCGGCTCCATCAATTCCATCACCATGCGCCCCGTCCAGACCTCTCGCAGCCGATCTCCCATATAGCCGCCGCTCCTGATTAACTCCCCAAGTTCCTGCTCTTCACGAGCGTGACGGTCGCCCAGCTCTCGCGAAGCTTGGATGCCTGGCACACCGCGATCCTCTAGAGGCCAATCGAGAATGGCGTTGTTCATCAGTCCGGTGAAGTGCTCCTCGATCATGCTTCGCGTGAGCGGATCGACCTGCAGCTCAGCCGGCGCTGTGAACTTGAATGGCTCCTCACCAAATGCGAACGCGGCCCGCTGGCCGAACACGGGGCCCTCCCGGAGGTTCATCGGGCGACCCCAGCGCACGCGGAGTGCTCGGTCGATCTCACCGGGCAGCAGCCGATTGCTGGTGGCCATGGTCAGCTCGCGAGAGAGCTCATTCATCAGGCGCCCTACATCCTGACGGCGACGATTCGAGCCGGTGCTCAGGGTCTCCATGTAGTGCAGGCTCGTCAGCGGGAACCGCACGAGTCCTGCCTTGGCCCCATGCCTGGCAATTTCCAGCACCGCGCGATATGGCTCGCCATTCGGGTGGCCCGATACAGCCCTTGCGAGGTCGACCCACTTGTTTTGATCAAGGTATACGTCCACTGGCGAAGGATAGCCGCGGCACGGAGTCCGAGCCTCGGTCGAGTCGGCGACTGGGCGCGATCGGCGCAGGATTTAGGGGATCAGGGAGAGAAGCAGCACCATCGCGCCGACGCCGAGCGCAGTGAACCCGACGGCTCCGATGGCTATGCCCATCCTCAGGGCGAGAGCCTTCTTACTGTTCGCGTCTCGCGCCGACTTGAGCGCGTCAACCTCGACCTCGGCGACGCGCCGCATGCCCAAGGCGACCCGCGGACGCTGTGGCTAGCACTGCAAAACCACGTACTGAGCGGCCCTTTAGTTTAGGCGGCGAGAGCCACGAACACTGCTTCCGGCAGCACGACCCGACACTTGGTACCCACCGGGGTGAATCCTCTCGCGCCGACCAAACTCACGTTCTTTCCCGATCTCGAACACGGTCGGCAAGGCGGCGCCGAGCCCGAGTTCGACCGCATCGGACGTGAGTTCGTACTCCATCCGCTCGAAGCCCACGACGTCAGTGCGCGCGAACAGCGCTGTCGCCAGGGCCTGGCGTCCATCGGGTCCCGAGTCCGCCCAGAGCGACGGCAGGGAGCGCAGGTAGGTGACGGCCTCGGATGGGGTCAGTTGCTCTCGCTCGACTGGGTCCCGTGCGGCCTGCTCCTCCGCACGATGCAGCGCCCGATCAAGGCTGGCGCCGCCCGTTCGGATAGGCGTCGCTGTAGGCATTCGGCGCGTCGGCGCGTCGGCGCGTCGGCGCGCCGGTGCGCTAGCGTCAGCGGCATGCAGTGGCCGCTGACGATCCTACTGTTCGGTGGCGCGAACCTTGGCAGCGAGAGCCGGCGCCATCTGAGCGGAGCGACACTCATGTTCAGCCGTAGCTTCGCACATACGGCCTGAGAGCTGGCAGGACAGCCACCCCGCGATCATCAAGCGCCGCCAGGGCCTCCTCGTCGCACAGGCAGCCCGGCGTCAGGATGGGCGCAGAGGGCGCAGAGGGCGAGCGGGCGATGGCCGGCAGATCACGCGTCGAGCGCATGCTCGCGCCGTCCGACCACGGAGCCCCGAGCGGGTCGCGCCGAAGCTGCTCGTCGATGGTGGTAAGGACGCTCAAGGCGGGTGACAGCCGAGCGTGAGCCTGCGCCTGCTCATGTAGCGTGCGCGCTCGGCGAGGCGACTCGACCACGAACCCGACATTGATCGACAGCCTCGGATCTGCGCTGAAGATCGACCGATAGCGGCGGATCTTCTCGCCCAGGTCGTCGCCCCGCTCGGTGCCCAGATCACGCTCGACGAAGAGCGCGATGACTCGGTCTCGGACGCGGACGACGGCCAGCGCATCGGGTCGCAGGAAGCCGCCGAAGAGATGGCCGCAGGCGCGCTCCGGCACCCAGGCCACCAGACCTTCGGCAGCCAGCGGGTCGGCGTGGCGCAAGAAGGCGGCCAGCAGGTCCAGGGTGGCGAGCTGGTGGATCGGTGCCGAGGCCGGCAGGTCGGGCGGCCGTTCAGGACGGCCCGCAGGCCATTGCAACCGCTCGATGTCCGAACGCGCGGTGCGCGTCAGGACGTACCCGTAGCGGCCGCGTGGTCGGTGGGCACTGGCGCTCCAGAAGCCGTGCAGCAGACCCAGCGCCACCAGCCGTCGCAACCGCCGCTGGGCGGTGCGCAGCTGTCGGTAAATGAGGAGCGAGGCCAGCTCGGCGCTGGTGATATCGGCCACCAGCAGCCACTGCAGCAGGTAGCGGTCACGCAGCGGCAGGCCGGTCCAGACGGCCCCCGCCCGCGTAGAGCGCAGCGAGTCGGAGTTGGACGTCGAGCGCTGCCGAGCACGAAATGGTGTCACGCTCATCGCCGCCCAAGTGTCGTGGATGGCGGTCTCGGTCGCGGTCGTGACCGCGGTCTCGGTCGCGACACGTGGACCACGACCCTCATGCGAGCCTCCCGAGCCCATCGCGCGCATCGGACAGGCGCCGCACCAGGGCTGCCGAGCCGAGGCTGGGCGACTCGGGCAGGACGTCGGCGGTCAACACCCGCGCCTCGCCGTCGAGCTCGGTCCGCAGCGCCATGCGGAAGCGCGGCAGGTTGAGCAGATCGCGCTCGGTCAGCGGCGCGAACTCGTCGCGCAGCAGGCGCGCGTCGTCGGCCGAGGGCTGCAGCAGCATGAGCGTCGCCACGTTGGCCCGGATCGAGCGCTGCAGCTCGCGTCCCAGGGCGTCGAGGTACTGGGTGGCCATCACCAGGCGCAGGGCGAACTTGCGACCCTCGGCCGAGATGCCGCGCAGCGAACTGGTGTCGAAGTTCTGCACCTCGTCGACGTACAGCGTGTGCGCCACGCGCTGCTCCGGAGGCAGTCCCTGGCGTCCCAGGGCGTCGACGTAGTAGCGGGCGATGAGCAGGCCGCCGAACAGCCAGGCGTTGTCGCCGCCGGCGCGCGACAGGTCGACCAGCAGCACCTCGCCTGCGTCCATGATGGTGCGCGGCCGGATGGTCGACAGCGGCGCTGAGACGATGGCCCGGATGGATGGGTAGGAGAGGAAGGCGCCAAGCTTGCTGATCAGCGCATCGGCCGATGGATCGCTGGCGCCGCGCCGGCCCTTGGGCCACTGGTGCTCCCAGAAGGCGGTGACCGTCGGGTCGCTGGCGCCGGCCAGCACCTCGGCCCGGAAGCCGGGCTCGATGAACAGGCGGTTCAGCGACTCCAGGGTCCAGGGCTCGTCGAGCGCCGGCTTGGTGAGCAGGGTCAACAGCGCCGAACGCAGGTACTGCAGCTGGCGGTGGGGCGGCGCGGATAGGTGCGCGAAGTACAGGTCGCGCATGGTGTCCACGAACTGGGCGGCCACCATCTCCGGATCGGCGCCGCCGAGCTCGATCGGGTTGAAGCCACGCGGGTGCTCCTTTTCAGCAAGCTCCAGGAGGTGGACGCGCGGCGCCTGCGCGGCGGGCACCGCGTCGAGCAGGCGGGCAACCGCGTCGCCGTGGGGGTCGACGAAGGTGAAGCCGCGCCCGGCGCGCAGGTCGTCGGCGGCCAGGGCCACCAGCTCGGTGCTCTTGCCCGAGCCGGTCCGTCCCAGCAGCACCAGGTGCCGCTCGAACAGGCGCTCGGGCACCCGCACCGCCCGGCCGGCATCCAGGCCGATGGCGCGCAGGCCCGGGGCAGCGGCGATCAGCGGCGCCGGCAAGCGCCGGCTGCGCACGACCTCCACCGCGCGCTCCGCCGACCCCGCTCCCGACAGGCCCCACAGCTCGGCCAGATCGCCGGGGCCAAGACGCATCGACGCCGAGCGGCCGCCGACCTCAGCGCTGATGCGCCAGCCGCTGCTGCGCAGGGTGGAGAGCGCGCCGATGGCGTCGAACAGCCAGGCGCGCAGCGCGGCGGCGGGCGCGCCCCAGGCCTCCAGGCTGGCGCTGACCGCGAAGCTGGGGCCGGCCGACGGCGCGACCGATGCTGGTCGAGGTGGCGGCACCCGTTGCGAGGACCGGTTAAGGGCCGCGTCGAGCAGCAGCGCGCCCCAGCCCGGCCGGTCGCCCGCGACGCTCCCGGCCCCGTCGGGCTGCGGCCAGATTTGGAGCAGCCACGCCGCGCCCGCACCGGCCGGCAGTCTTGCCAGGAGCTCGACGCAGATGGCGCCGAAGTCGGCGGCTGCGCTGCTTGGCGCCTGCGGCGGTTCGCCGCGCACGCCCAGTCGCAGGCGGCCGAGGCGGCTGGCGGCTGGCTCGATCGGCTCCAGCTCGGCGCCGGGAAAGGCCGCGGCGACCGCAGCCTCCACGGTGCGTGACAGCTGGCGCGGCGCCTCGATCTCCCAGTGCGCCCGTCCGCCGCTGCAGCACAGGGCCAGGCTCAGGCCCGGCCAGCCGCTGGCCCAGCGCGACACGCCGCGGCGGTTGCCCGGATGGAGTGCCGCCACCAGCCGCCGGCCGGCATCGGCATCGCGGGCGTTGGCAACGTCGGGGCGCAGCAGCCAGCGGACCTGCTCGCGCTCGAGCGCACGGTCGTATGCGCGCTGGCGCAGGAGGCCGACCAGGCGCGGCGCGACGGCGGCGCCGGCAACCATGAGCAGCAGCCCGCCACCGAGGGTGACGAAGGCGCTGAGCAGGTCGGCGAGAGGGATGAGCGTGGGATTCATGCTGGGTTGTTCCTTTCGTTGTGGGTGTTCGGGGCGGTGGTGAGCGGAGGTTGGCCCCGAGCGGGGCAGCGCTGAAGCTCCTGTTCAGGGGCGGGCCGGCAGCACCAGCAGGGGGTCGATCGGCACTCCGGAGGCGTCGATCTCGAAGTGGAGATGGGGCCCGGTGCTGACCCCGGTCAGGCCGACCCGCCCGACAACCTGCCCGGCGGCCACCGACGCGCCGACGCGAACCGCGAGCTGCGGCTGCAGGTGCCCATACAGGGAGAAGAGGTCGGGTCGGTGCTCGATCTCGACCACCACCGCGCCATCGGCCAGGCGCCCGGCGACGGTGACCTGACCGGCAGTCATGGCGCGCACCGGTGTGCCCAGTGGTGCGGCGATATCGATCCCGGTGTGGAAGTGGGCGTAGCAGTAGCCCGCGGCGCAGCGCGCCGGCTCGAGGGCCAGAGCGCTTGGCCCGAAGGCCTGGCTGATGGGCCCATCCAGCGGCCACACCAGTTGCGCGCCGTAGCCGTAGCGCTGGGCCCAGTCCAGGACGAGCGCCGGGTAGCCAGCGACCGGGTGGTAGCTGGCCAGGGCGCGCTGCCAGTCGTCAGGCGCGCCGTTGCTCCTCAGGAACGCTGCCGCGGCGGGAATCGCGTCAGCCGGATCGCAGATGTCAGGCTCGGCGATGCCCGCCAGCTTGGCGGCGGTGGCGAAGGTGCCCGCGAGGAACTGCAGTGGCCCGCGCGCGCCGCTGCGGGTCGGCGCGCAGCCAGTCGGGCGGCGGCCATGGTCCGAGGCGACCTTGCCGACCGCGGCCAGCAGCCGCCAGTCGAGGCCGAAGCCCGCGGCCGCCTGCTGGTAGTCGACCAGGTAGTCGGCCGGGATGTCGGCCGCTGCCGGCGGGGCAGCGGCGACGTCGGGTGCGGCCAGCGCAGCCCAGTGGCCGACCAGGACCGCCGACGATCCGGTGGCGATGAGGAGCACCAGCAGGGCCACGGCACAGCCGCAGCCACAGCCGCGCCTCACCCGCTGTCGGGGGTTGCAGACCTCAGTGGGCTTGACCGATCGGCCAGGTCGGCCGGGCGGGTGGTGAGGGCGGCGTACTCGCGCTGGGCGACGATCGCCTCGAAAGCGGCGTGGCTGCGCCCCACGAACAGCAGGCCCTCACCGGGGCGGGCATGCAGCAGCAGGCGGCGCTCGGCGGCGGTCAGATCGAAGTAGCGCGCCAGCGCATCGGCGCCCTCGGGCGCCTGACCGAACAGGATGCGGATGTCGCACTGTTTGACGATCGGCTCGCCGAAGTCAGAGCGCAGGAACTCGACGATGTCCTGGGTCGCCAGCTGCAGCCCGGCGTGGTAGTGGCGCGCCGAGCGGGCCAGCTCCTCGACGAACTCGGCGCCCGACGGTTGACGCATGACCTTCCAGGCCTCGTCGACGACCACCAGCTTGGGCTCCAGATCACGGCGTACCGCGTCCCACAGCACCCCGAGCGCCGCCAGCTGGGCGACCGAGCGCACTTCGGGATCGGAGATGGCGGCCAGACCGATGACCAGCATGCGCCGATCGAGCGGCGGCGCGCCGTCGGCGCTGAACAGCGCGGCCAGCGAGCCTGACGCCCAGCGCTCGAGGCGCGCGGCCAGCGCCCGCCCGCCCGCCTCAGCCTCGATGGCGGTGGCCAGCTCGGCGAGGTTCGGCGGCGGGCGCTGGTGGCTGGCGGGGTCAGGGCCGATGCCGGCCGCGGCGTACACCGCGCGCAGGGCGCGATCCAGGATCGGGCGCTCGTCGCGCGCCAGGCCGCCGACCATGGCCGCCACCAACCGCGTCAGGCTGCTCAGCTTGGTGGCCAGACCGACCTCGCCGGCGGCCCCGGTCAGGGCGAACGGGTTGAGGCCGGCGCCGGCGCCGAGCTCCAGATAGCTGCCGCCCAGCTCGGCGGTCAGGCGCCGGTAGTCGCCCAGCGGGTCGACGGCCAGGACCCGGATGCCGCGCAGGAAGCAGCGCCCCATCTCGGCGCCGGTGAACATCGTCTTGCCGGTGCCGGTCTGGCCCAGCACGATCGCGTTGTGGCTGGTGTGGGCGAAGCGGTCGAGCACGATCGGCGCCGCGGAGCGGCGGGCGATGCCGTACAGGTGGCCTGACGGCTCATACAGATCGCTGGCGGCATGCAGTAGCGAGGCGGCGAGCGACCCCGAGTCCAGGTTGCGCTCGGCGATGGGGCGCGGCGCTGGACCGGGCAGCACCGCCGCCCAGGCGTCGGCCAGGCGGAAGGTGGCAGGCTCCAGGTCGATGTCGGCGGCCCTGGCCTCCAGGCGCAGCAGCTCGAGCGGCTCGCGCAGCCCCGCGCGGTCGGGCGCCGCGACGAGGAAGACGGTGTCGACCAGGTACACCCGGCCCTCGCCGGCATGCAGCCGCCGCCGGCCGCTGAGCGCGGTGGCGCCCAGGCGCTCGCGGGCGACGTCGGCCAGCTCGCCGCGCTCGGCGGCCAGCCGCTCGGCGGCGCGCACCTGGCGCAGGCGGGTGGTCAGGAAGGTCATCGCCTCCGGGCGTGACAGCGGTCGCACCCGCATGGCCGCGGCCGCCAGGCCCGGCACGCCGAGCAGCGCCGCCAGCCAGCCCGGCGCCACCTCGGCCGGCCAGCGGCGCCCGAGGGCCGCCGCGGCCAGCACGTCCTCACCGGCCGCGATCCCGGCACCCAGTCGGTACCCCGCGCCGACCCGCGCCAGCTCGGCCCAGGTCGCGGCCAGATCGTCGCCGCCGACCGCGCGCGCGGCGAGGCCCTGCTCCTCGGCCATGCGCCCGACCACCCCCAGCGCGCGCTCGAGCTCAGGGCGCGACGGCGCGTCGAGCAGCAGGTAGGTGCGGCGCAGCGGGCGACGCGGGGCGGCCGCCAGCTCGCGATACAGCGCGGCATAGGGACGGAACCAGTCGCGCGCGCGGCGCCCGGAGAGGCGTTCCTCAACCGTGCCCAGGTGCTCGTGGGGCGGCCGCTCGGCGGGTACCGACAGCAGGCTGAAGGGCCGCGGCACCGCGTCGTACAGGGCGGCCAGCGACTCGAGTGCCGCCTCGCGCTCGCCGTCGGCCATCAGCTCGAGGTTGAGCGGCGCCAGCTCGAAGCCACCCACCAGGCGACCCTCGACGCGCAGCGCGCCGTCGACAGGCTCGGCGGCGGGCCAGGCGGGCGGCAGCGTGGCTGGCGCCGCGGGCCGGCGGCCGAGGGTGGCCAGTCTCATTCGTTCGGCCCCGATTGGGAGAGAGCCAGATAGAAGCTGGCGCTCAGCGCGGCCCCGGCGAACTGCGCCTCGCGCTCGGCGGGAATGGCGATCACCACGCTGCCGAGCTTGGGCGCCAGCAGCGGCAGCGCAGCGCTGCCGGTCGTGTTGGTGCCGCTGGTCAGGGGCTGGCCGTCGGCGGTGCGCAGGGCGAGGATCAGGTAGCCCTGACCCAGCACGGCGGCCGCCGCTGGGCTGGCGCCGTCGCTGGCCGTGAGCCCGCTCTTCAGCGCGTTGGGCACGGCGATGACGTCGACCCGCGCACCGGGCGCCAGGGCGGCACCCACCGCCTGCGAGGGATCGACCGGCAGCGCGAAGGCCACCTGCCCGGCGGCCAGCGGCGCACCGAAGCCCAGCGCCCGCTGGCCCGGGGTGCGCTCCAGCGCGCGACGGTCGACGGTCTGACCGGCCAGGATCGGCAGTGCCGCGTACTGGCCGACCACCTCGTCGACGCTGTGCGCGGCATTAGCTGGGGCATCGGCCGGGCTGACCCGCATGGTCTCGACCATGTCGGGGCTGACCTGGGTCAGGGCGGGCACGTCGACTCTGGCGCGGACGATGTCGGTCCGCGGCTGGGCGAAGACGAAGACGCCGGCGGCAACCAATCCGGCGATGAGGAAGACGACGATATAGGGGGTACGGCGGACTCTCATCTGACTGGGGCTCCTAGTGGCTGACCGCGGCGTAGATGACGGTCACCGCGACATCGCCCGCGACCTCGATGTCGCGCAGCGTGCCGTCGGCGTAGGTGGTCTCGAGATCGAGCACCAGATGGACCCGGTACGCGCGCTGACCGGACAGCGGCGTGTTCCACTGCATGGCGACAGGATCCGTGGCGGCGTATGTGCCGGCGGCGGTCGCCTCGACGGCGTCGTTGGCGCCCGGCGCATAGCGGTAGCTGACCAAGCGCGTGGTGGCTCCGCCGATGACGATGCCGCCTGCGCGCATGGCGCCCTCACTGATGATGATCGGGCGCACGTACAGCTGGCAGGGCAGCCCGCGTGGCCACCATAGCGCCGTATGCCCCGCGGCATCCGGGGCGACAAGGGTGCCGTCCGGCAGCCTGCCTGACGGGCTGGCGCCCACCGTGACCAGCGGCGGTGCGTACTCGATCGGCAGGGCCGACACCCCGCTGGCGCGGTTGGTGATGTCGAGGGCGAACGGGACAGTCTGTTCATATGGGTCACCGACAGGCGTGAAGAAGGCGCCATAGGCCTGGCCTGCGACGTGAGCCGTAACGACGGCCTCGAACGTTCCCGCGCCATAGGCGTGGGTCGTGCTCAGGCGGTCGCTGCCATCACCCGCGAAGGTGCGGTCGCTGCCGTCGCCGAAGTCGACCGTCCAGCGCTCGACGCGCACTGAGCTGGGGATGACGTAGGCCGAGATCGCGTCGTCGACCCAGTCACGCCAGCCGGCTGTCAGTTCGGCGGTCACCCTGCGCTCGGAGCCTGCCGGAGCGGACACCGGCTCGACCGCGACGGCCAGATACAGGCTGAGGTCGCCATGAGCGACCGGAGAGAGATCAATGCCCGGCTGTTGCGAGCTCGTGAATGTGGTGATCGGGCTGGTGGTGTTGACCGTCGAGCCGTCGTCGCAACGGTGGACGAAGATCCACCAGAAGTTGTAGTAGGCCTGCGGCGTGCCCTGGAGTTGCCACTCGGAGTAGTAGCTGGAGCAGACAACGTCCGTTCGGCTGGCGGGCGCGGCCCAGTGCCCCGCTGCCTGAACGCCGACATACGCGTGGCCGGTGTCGGAGGTCCAGGTCTCCACGACCACGCTGATCGGATCGAGCGCGGCAACGCGGCCGGCTCCGACATGCGCAAGCGCGATTGTCCCGAACGCAGCCAGCAGCATGTGCCTGAGAGGCGGCAGCTTCATGGCACGTTCTCGAACCGTTCAACGGACCAGCGCCCGTTCACCTGCCTGACCTCCACGCGCACCGTCACGTCCGGCAGTGCAGTCGGGCTTTCAAGGGGTTCGCCCGTGTCGTAGTCGATGTCGTAGCCCTCTACGTGATGCGTGAAGGTGACGACCGCTTCGCCGTCCTGGGCGTCGACACGAAGGTCTCGAAGCTCATTGGTCGTGATAGCCGACGCCTTCCCGACCTGCTTCTGACCGTCGAGGAAGCCGGCGGCCGTGAGGTACGCTGACGAACCGGTGCTCGTCACGAAGGGCGTCAGGAGGGTCGAGTCGTCGGTCCGACGCGCCCGGGCAAGCGCGTCAAAGAAAGCGCGAACTGCACTCTCCGGGGTGGATGCCGGATCTGTTGTGGCCGACGCGCTCGCGCTCGGCGTGGGCGTCGCACTCGGCCCCCCACCACCCGCCAGCAGTACCGCGACGAGGACGACGATCACCACCCCGACACTTATCAGGATGGCGAGCGGTAGGCGGTAGCGCGGCGGCACGCGCATGGTCAGGTCCTCGCCGCCGCCGAGCCGGCGAGGTTGAGCGTCACCACCGGGCCGATGCCGGCCAGCCCCAGCAGCGGCACGCGGACGGGGGCCTGGATCTCGATGCTGACCGTCGGCCCACTGTTCGTCGCACCGGTGATGGGGTCGATGCCCGGTGCGTTGGTGACGCTCACCTTGGCAGCGGCAGCGATCTCGGCCGGGGAGGAGGCGAGCTGCGTGGACGAGGCCGCCAGGTTGGCGGCCAGGTACTGGCGCGCCAGTACCTCGGCGGCGTCGGGCACCAGGCGCGGCTGAGCGCCGCCCGCCAGCGAGGCGAGGTCGAGCGCCTGGGTGGCGGTCAGCGCCGCCATGTCGATCTGGGCCCGCAGCCGAGTGCGCATGGCCTCCAGCGTCCCGACCGCCAGCACCAGGGCCAGCACCAGCATCAGCAGCGGGAAGAGGAGCACCGCGTAGAGGGCGACCTGACCGCGCGTGCTCGACCCTGAGCGGCGCATCAGTGGGTCACCTCGCTGCGGGTCACGAACTCGCCTTTGAGCGGCACCGGCCAGCTGCCGAGGAAGGGGATTGAGGCGGAAGCGTCGATCGAGACCGTGACCCGCAGCGGCGCGCCCCACTCGGCGACCGTCGGCTCAATCATCACCCTCGCCCGTGCCGGGTCGATGCCGCCGTCGCGCAGCTCGGTCGCGATCCGCCCGCGGACCGCCGCGCTATCTCCGCCCACTACCGCCGCTTGGCGGGCACCGGCCGCGGCCGCCGCGTCAACCACCAGGCGCGTGTGCTCGAGCTGGCCGAAGACGATCACGCCCAGCAACACCGGCACCAGCACCAGCGGCACGACCAGCACGGCCTCAACCGTGGCCAGGCCGCGCTCCGCGCGGTGGCGGTCGAGCAGCCAGGCGAGCCGTAGACGGGGCATCGGCTCAGCTGCCCAGCAGCTGGCGCACGAGGTCGCCGATCTTGGTCGCCAGCCCCTGGTTCCAGGCCAGGATGGCCGCCGCCAGAACGACCAGGATGATCCCGGCGGCGATCACATACTCGAGCGTGGTCAGGCCTCGCTCGTGGCTGCGCAGCCGGCTGCAGGCTCGTAGCCACAGGTCGTTGAGCTGGTCTCGCATAGCAATCATCTCCTTTACAGGCGTCCAAGGGTCGATAGGAACAGGGGCAGCACGATGAGCAGCACGAACTCGGGCAGATAGACCCCGGCCAGAATGGCGGCCAGCTTGGGCTGCACCGTGGAGGCCGCACCCAGCAGCCGGTTGCGTTCGCCGTCGCGCAGCCCGCGTTCGTGCTCGGCCAGCACCTCGCCGACGCCCTTGCCCAGGTGGCGCGCCTGGGCCAGCGAACCGGCCAGCTCGTCGAGCTCGGCGAGGTCGGCCGCGGTGGCCACATCGCGCAGCGCGGCATACAGGTCGACCCCGGTGCCGTAGGCGGCGACCGCGCCGCGCACCTGCGCGGCCAGCAGGTTGCGGCCGTCGCTGGCGCGATGCAGCGCGTCGGCCACCTCGGCCACCGCGCGCTCGAGGGTGTGTCGCTCGGCCAGCGGGCGCACCAGGGCCAGGAAGTCGGGCAGCTCACGGCGCAGCTGGCCCGCGCGCCGGCGAGCGAGCCAGCCCAGGTACTCGGTGGGGAACACGTAACCGCCGAAGGCGACCGGCAGGGCCACGAAGAGGGCGATCGGCAGCAGGGTGCTGAGCGCCAGGCCGAGGCCCAGGACGGCGAGGCCCAGCACAAGCTTGGCGGCGTACAGCTCGGCCGGCGGCAGCGTGGCCGGATCCAGCCCGGCGCGCACGATGTCGCGCTCCGAGACCTGGCTGGCCAGGGCCGGCAGCCGCTCACCGATCCAGCTCGCAGCCGGAGCCAGCGCCCGCTCCCAGGCCGGCCGCTCGGCCGACACCAGGCGCACGTAGCGCTCGCGCGCCAGACCGGCGGCGCGCACCACGTCGTCGCGGGCGGGCACCGCCAGCCAGGGTGCGAAGAGCGCCATCAACAGACAGAAGACCGCGCTGCCAGTGGCCAGGGCGCCAAGCAGGGTGAGGTCCATGCGGGTCAGCCCTCCAGCCTGGTCGCGCGCCAGGAGAGGACGACACCGGTGACTTCGAGCAGCGCCGCCCCCGGCAGCAGGACGAGCCGTCCCAGGGGAGTGTCCAGCACCGGTCCCAGCAGCTCGCGGTTGACGAGCAGCAGGTACAAGAACAGGGCGGGGATGACGATGGCCAGGATCAGGGCCTGGATGCGCAGCCCACGGCTCTCGGCCGCCGCCTGACGGGCGATGGCCTGGTTGCTGCGCGCCGCCTCGTTCAGGGCACCCAGCACCCCGGCCGCGCTGCTCGCCGGCTGGTGGGTCAGGGCCAGCACGCTGAGGGCGTCGAAGACCAGGGCCAGGTTGCGTCCGGCCTGGCGCGGGCGCAGCCCGGCCAGGGCCTCGACCAGCGGCTCGTTGGCGTAGTAGCGGCCCAATAGCTCCTCGAAGTCGGCGCGCACCCAGCGGTGGCGGGCGACCTCCACCGCTGCCGCGAACAGGTCTGGATAGGTGCCACCCGCCGCGGCGCGGTTGACCATCGAACGCAGCACGCGCGGCGCTTCGTCGTCGGCTGCGCGCGCCTCGCCCGCCACCAGGTAGCGCAGGTAGAGGCGCGGCACGAAGGCGCCGGCCACCGCGCCGACGATGGCCATCGGCAGCGACAGGATGAGGCCGATGGCGCCGAGCAGCAGCGGGGCAGCGATGGAGAGCGCCAGGTAGGTCTGCGGGCGCAGGTCGAGCCGCGCCTGGGCCAGCTGCTGGCGCGCGCCCGCGATGCGCGCCTGGCGCCAGCGGTGGAGTCGCTGGCCGACGGTCGGCTGATCCACGGCTGCTTTGGCTGGCACGATGGCCATCAGCCCAGCGAAGACGGCGATCCCGGTCGCCAGCGCACCGACCAGGGTCAGGTCCATCGCTCGCCCTCCGCCTCGAGACGCGCCCGCAGGCGCTGCGCGGGCTGCCAGGCCGGATCGCGCACGAAGCGCACCTCGTCGGGCGCGGAGCCCAGCTCGGCGCTGAAGATGTCCGCCAACCGGTAGCCGTCGGCGGCGATCCCGTTCAGGGCCGAGATCTGGCGCACGATGCGGCGCCCCGAGCGCAGCCGGCGCAGGACGACCACCAGGTCGAAGACCCGCGCGATGTAGGTCCGCAGGTCGGCCACCGTCAGGTCGCGCATCGACTGGCGCGCCAGCAGCTCGAGGCGGAACAGGGCATCCTCGGCCGAGCTGGCGTGAATGGTGGTCGCCGAGCCGTCGTGCCCGGTGTGCAGCGCCTGCAGGGTGTAGAAGGCTTCCTTGGGCAGGCGGATCTCGCCGACGATGAGGCGATCGGGTCGCATGCGCAGGGCGTTGGCCACCAGATCCCCGACATCGAGCAGGCGGCTCTCCGCTTCTCCGCTCGCCAGGTCGTGGGGGTGCACGGTCTCCAGATTGAAGCGATCGGGATTCTCCAGGGCCAGCTCGGCGGTGTCCTCCACGACGCCCACCCGCTCGGCTGGGTCGAACAGGTCGGTCAGGGAGCGCAGCAGCGTCGTCTTGCCCGCCCCGGTCTCGCCGGCGACCAGCAGGTTGGCCTTGGCGCGCACCAGCCGGGTCAGGAAGTCGGCCATCTCCGGGGTGATGCCGCCCTCGCTCACCCAGTCACGGCCGTGACGGCCGCCGGGGGCCAGATCGAGGCGCAGGCGGTTGAACTTGCGGATGGCGAGATACGGCCCGCCAACCGGCGGCAGCACCGCGTTGACACGGGAGCCGTCGGCCATGCGGGCGTCGACGATGGGGTGCGCCACCGACAGCTCGCGCCCGGCCAGGGCGGCGATGCGCTCGGCGATCTCGATCAGCTCGGCGTCGCCGGTCAGGCGCACGCCGGCGGGCTCGAGCCTGCCGGCGCGCTCGACGAAGACCGCGTCGGGGGCGTTGACCAGGATGTCGGAGACCTCGGCATCGGCGACCAGCGACTGCAGCGGCCCGAGTCCGCAGACCGCGGCCTCGACCGCGGCCACCAGGGCCGGCACCGGGGCCAGCTCAAGCTCGGGGTCTTCGAGGATGGCGGCGATCGTGTCGCGTACGAGCTGTTCGCGCTCGGGGGTGGGGTCGAACGGATTGAGCACCTCGGGGCTCAGGCGCGCGACGAGCATGCGGCGCACCTTGCTCAAGGTGGCGCCCGACAGCGGCGAAGGCAGCGGGACGGGGAGCGGCTGCGGGCTCATCGCTGCGCGCCGCGGCCCAGGATCGCCAGCGCGCGCGCCGAGCCGAGCAGCCCGCGGCGGCGCGCAGCGGGGGCACCATCGCTGAGCAGCGGCCAGACCGTGGCGGCCACGCCACGCAGCGCGGGTTCGAGGCCCGGATCGAGCGTCCAGGCCGGCTCCCCGCGCTCGCAGGCAGCGATGAACGCGGGGTTGACGGGCACCGCGCCGGCGATCGGCAGGCCGTATTCGTGGGCATGGGCGCGCACCGCCGTATCGTCGTCGGCCAGGTTGGCGACCAGGCTCAGCTTGCGACCGGCGCCCAGGCCGCGGCTGACGTTGGCCAGGCGGTGGACGTCGGGCAGCGACTCCAGGCTGGGGCGGATGACGCCCAGCAGCAGGTCGGCACGGTCGATCAGGTGGCGATGGCCGTCCTCCAGATGCGAGCCGAGGTCGACCACCAGTAGTTGGAAGCCTGCCTCCTGCACGCCGCCCAGAAAGTCGTCAACGTGATCGGCGCGGAACTGCTGGCGCTCGGCCTCGGGCTGCAGCTCGGGGCCCAGGGTCATGGGGTGCGCCGGCGCGATGGCCACTTCGACCCCGGAGCGGGTGGCGACCAGCAGCTCCTCGACCGCGCGCGGCTGGTGCCAGCGGATCGGGTTGGCGGCGCGCGACAGCGCTTCGCCGTCGAGCCCCAGGCGGATGCCAGCGGCACCGCTGCTGACCCGGCTGGCGTCCAGCAGCGCGACGCGCAGCGGCCGCTCCTCGCCCTCGAGGGTGCGGTAGCGGGCGAAGGCCGCCACCAGGCTGGCGACCTCGACCGCCAGGGTGGTCTTGCCCACCCCGCCGGCGAACGAGGTGAAACAGGCGATGCGCAGGCCGGGCAGCAGGTGTGGGACCGGGGTGCGTCCCTGCGGACGCCCTCGCGTCGCGACCGCCAGCGGCTCGGCCGAGCCGTCATCCTCCGTCCGCAGCGCATGCGGGCGGAGCAAGGGTACCTCCCTCATGGTCACCTGCTCGCGCGCAGGAGGGCGTCGAGGTGGCGCCTCGTCGGGTGACGCGGCGCCGGATGGCGACGAGACCGCCTGCCGTGCTGGGCTATTGTCCCCGACCTGCCAAGCCGGATCACCCTGGTGACCCGTGCTCTGCGGCCCGCCAGTCTGCATATCGGTGCTCGATGTCACCACTTTTTGACCGACAAGCGCTGCCTGCCATGTCCGGCGGCTGCGCGCATAGCGCAGCGCACGCAGCAGCCAGCAGTAGGCGGGCTCGCCGCGCACCGGCAGGGCCGCGGCCAGCGCGATCGGCCCGGCGAGCAGGATGATCAAGGCGATCTTGAGTGGCTCCCAGACCGGGATGAGGTTGAGCGCCGCGGCGACTAGCAGCGCGACCCCGCCGATGCCGAGCTGGATGCCGCTCAGGCCCAAGGCGACCGGCTCATCGCGCACCGCGTTCTCGGGGACCTCGACCAGGCCGCGCCCGTTCATGCCTCGCTCCGCAGTGGGCCGGGCCCTGACAGGGCCGCGGGGATGAGGGCCAGCGGCAGCAGCAGGCTGAGCAGGGCACAGCCGGTGGCCAGACCGAGCAGGGCGTTGGTGTCACCCACGCTGGGTGGAACCCCCGCGGCGTTGAGATGGCCCGCCGCCTCGAGGCTGAACAGGATGAAGACGATGGTCCACGCGAAGCGCACGGCCAGAATCGCGAGCAGCACCTTGAGCCAGCCGTTGGTGATGCGCTGCGTGGCCGGCAGCGCATAGGCGGCCAGGCAGATGGGTCCGACCAGCACCAACAGGCGCTCGACCGCCGACAGCGCGGCGTTGACCATCTGCAGCAGGGTGATGAGCACCGCGGCGCCCATGCCAGCCGACAACCAGGCGCCGTCGTTCCAGTTGTTGGGGCCCTCGGCCAGGCGCGGATCGAACGACACGCTGCGCAGCACTGCGAAGGCGCCGCCGGCCGCCGGCCAGGCCTCGGGTCCGCCAACCGCCTTAGCGGGGATGGCGATGCCGATCATGGCCAGATCGGTGGCGGCCACGAACTGGGCGCAGACCGAGATCAGAAAGATGCCGAGCACCGACAGCGTCGCGCCGGTCACGAAGCGCGGCGTCACCGCCCGCGCGCTGTAGGCCGTCTCACCGCTGGTGCGGGCGGTCATGATCAGGTAGCCCAAGATCATGCCGCCCAGGGTCAGCAGCGGAATGGTGATGGTCAGGATCTTGGCGTACAGGGTGGTGACGATTGCATCGGCCAGCGGGTCGATGGGCGTCAGGTAGTGGCCGCGCAGGCTGTCGAGCCCGGCGCGGCTGGCGTCGGACAGGCGGTTGGACCACCAGATCGTCAGATCACGCACCGGGTCGCCGATGATCGGGAGGTCACCGGCCGGGACGGGCGGAGCGATCATCGTTGGTGCAGGCGTCGCCGCCGGAGCAGCCGGCGACGGGCCGAGCAGCGTCCAGGCCACCCCCGCCAGGGCGAGCGCCACGAGTGCGACGGCGAGCGGCGAGACTGCCGCCGGGCGACCGATGCGCAGCGCGCGCCGGGGGAGTGTCGATCGCAGGTCCGCCAGGCTGGCCATCGGCGCATCCAAGCTTTCAGAAGGGCTTCTCGATGAGCCCGTATGCCACCGCGATGGCGGTGATGACCGATACCACCACGCTGGCCACCACCATCCACACCAGGCCCATGATCCCGTTAGTGATGCGCCGCGAGGCGTGGTGCTCAGCCTCGCTGTTGGCCCCGGCCAGCATCTTCTCGATGCCGCCCCAGACGATGACCGCGGTGCAGATGGCGATGCCCAGACCGATGGCGATCGCCACCAGGGTGGTGATCATGCCCGTCACCGGTGCCAGCGCCTGGCGCGCACCGGCAGGCACGCTGTCGGCCCCCAGCACCGGCGCTGCGGCCGCCAACAGGCCGAGCGCAGTCAGCAACGGACCGATCAGGCGGCGATGGGGGAGCGAGCGGTGGAGGGAGGGATCGGTCATGCGCACTGCCCTCAGCCGATGGCTGCCTCGCTCGGCGTGCCGCGGCGGTAGTCGCGCACGAAGGCGGCGATGGCGGCCTCGTCGGCAGAGGTAAGGTCCAGTCCGAGTGCCGCGAACCAGGACACCACGTGCTGCAGGCGCCGCAGCCGATCGAACTCGCGCGGGCTGATCAGCGAGGCTGCGAAGCGGCCGCTGGACACGATCGTCTTGGCCTGCCCCGCGGCGATCTGCTCGAGGTTGGTGGCCAGGTTCTCGCGCAGGTCGGTGATCTGCACGGTGGACAGCGGCCCCGCGATGTCGCGCGGCTCTGCGTCGAGACGGCGGATGGCCGCCTGGCTGGGAGCCAGCTCGCCGCGCACCGCGGCCGCCAGCTGAGCGGTCCCCGGCAGCAGCTCAGGGTAGATCCCCAGGGCGTGCAGCGCGGCCAGTGCGCGTTCGGTGCGGCCCCAGCGCTCGGCTTCCTCGAAGCGAAGCAGGACCGCGGCCGGGATGCCGTGCTGCATGATCACCAGCGGATTGCCGTCGGCGACGCGGGCCACCACGGCGCGGATCCGCTCGCGGACCTCGCGCATGCCGAGCGCCTGAAGCTCACCGGCGATGGTCATGCCTGGTCGTCGGTCACGAGCAGGTCGTGCGGTAGCGGGCCGACGATGACGTCGAGCGACTCCCCGCGCCAGGTGAGTCGAATCGGTCGGCGGCGGGCGCGCAGCATGCCGCGCCGCAGGTCGTCGCGGAAGGAGGTGATCGACTGGGTCCGGCAGCGCTCGCCGGGAACCATTCGACGCAGCATGGCCCATGGCTGGCCGTGCCGCAGGACCACCACGGTTTCGCCCGCTGCGGCGTGCGCCGCGATGTCCGCCATGCGACGCCTGAGAGTCCTGACTGACACGACCATGCCGCTAACGCTACCCGCTCCCGCGTCCGTATGTCAAGAGGAAGTGTGTACGTCTTATGAACGTCGAGCGCCACCCCAATCGTGTTCTGGGCAGACAGAAGGAATGTCGCGCCGTAAGGCTGGGCGGATGAGTTTAAGCGTAATCGGGATAGCGTGGTTAGGCGGGCCGGCGCCGGTTGACGAGGACGGTCGCTCCCGCGATGCCGAGCACGCCCACGACGCCGAAGGTGAGACCGTCGAATGGCGCCCAGCCGAGCGCCATGTCGTCGGTCACGCCGAGCGATACCCCCGTGTAGCCGTGCTCATCGAGCCAAATCGCGGCCGGCGTGTCCTGGACGTCGTCCGGCGCGGCTGGTGGGACACCCGCGTCGGTGGCCCGCTGCCGAGCTTCCTCCTTCGAAATCAGCGCGCCGTCCGGCGCAAAGCAACCCCAATCGGTCGCGACGGCGCCCGGGATGCCTTCGTACTCGCCCGTCTCCGCCGAGTAGGCGACGATCGGCTGCGGCTCCATAGTCGCGAGCCAGGTGGCACGCGCCTGGCCCAGAGCAAAGGTGATCGTGAACGGCTGGAACACGGGGGGGGGTCAATAGTGGCCAGGTGTCGCTATCGTGCTGATCGGATTCGGCAATGGTCAGTGCTTGGTAGTTCGGCGCCGTTGCTGACGGTGGCGAGCCAACTAATCAGCGATCACGCGAACTTGGCGCCGGATGGCTGCTGTCGGCAGGTGCTGAGCAGGCGACGGCGCTCAAAGATGGGCTCGTAACGGAGTCTGAAAAGCGCAAGGCACTCGAAGACGCGCGGAGCTGTCTGAGCGATCATGGGCTCGATTCGGCACCCATCCAACAGAATCCCGATGGAACGTCGACGGGGCAGGCAGTCTGAGCTCAGAGCGGCACTGGCGATCGTAAGGTAAGGCTAGGTCAGCGAGACAGTCCCTTGGACGCTCTGCGGGGCCGAGTTCTTGAGGAGGTCTAGCATTGAGACGGGTTGCATTCCGCATTGCGGTCCTCATTCTCGGTGCTTGCCTCTCTGCTTGCACGATCTTTGAGGCGCCACCTCCCTATCAAGTCAACCTCTTCGATGGTGAATGGCGTTTTAGCTCGCTCGATGCATCGCCTCTCGAGGTGCCACCACCGGCCGCGGTGAATTTTGGCGCGGCGCGCAGCCCCAGACTACACATCGATCTCGGTTGCCAGACTATTCAAGGGCAATCGGTAATGGACACCGATGGCGCGGCACTGTCATTCGCCGCACTCGTTCCAAGTGCCTCCAACTGCTCGGCGAAGGAGGCATCTGAGATTGCGCGCTTGGTTGGCGCGCTCCGCAGCAACACATCTTGGGCGGTGGTTACCCAACGCAAGGTCGAACTCCGCGGAGAACATGTCATAACCCTGGAGCGCTGAGAGGACCGTCGCAGCCGCAGCGGCCTGAGCCTCGAGTCGGGACAATCGCAGCTGACCACCTGCCTGACCTGGCGGGGTTGTCGCCCAGCGGCAGTGGCAACCACCGCACCTGCGCCCGCAAGCGGATGTCGCTGGGGGCTGGTACCTCATCCCCGCCGTTTTCGCCTCCACGCCGACCGAAGCGAGCCTCCAGCCTTGTCCGATGAGGCCAACTGCGTGATTGACCGACCAAGTGGCAGTCATGATGCTTCTGGAGATGAGGGCGGAGCGGTGTCAAGCAGCACCTCGAGGTCCTGGCCACCGCTGGGGTTCGTGATGCCCATCACGCCCTGCTTCCGAACGTTGGCCATGGCGGCGAGACAGGCCTGCTCTCCGTCCTTGGTTTGCATACCTGCCGACACCCATATCTGCACCGACTGGTAACCGCAGAACGACGTGTCGTCACGGAGCATGAACCAGGCGTAGGCGGCATCCATCGTCTGCTCCACATCGCCCGTTCTCGACAGCGTCTGGAGATCTTCACCGGTTGACGGCATTCGGGCCGGCGAGAAGGATTCGATGTCGCTGCACAGGCCGCGCAGCCATGCATCGGAGAGCTGGTCGCAGTCGGAGAGGCTGGCGATTCGCAAGACCGTACCGTCGTTGAGTCGAGTGGTGAAGGGTGGCGCCGCGGTCTCGTTGCCAGCTGAGGATGGGCCTGGGGGATTGTGTGGTGCGCCGGTCAGTCCCGCACATGAGGTCATTACAGTCCCGACGGTGAGCGCAACCAGCGCCATGAGCGAGGGCCTACGTTGTGTGGTCTGTTTGGGCATCTGATGGCCTCGACCGTGGCGTCGTCATCGAGCGCTGAGAACCTACCGCTTTGCGTCGTCGTCATTCTGCCCGATGTTGAGCTTGCCTTTGACGCGCTCGATGCCTTCGGAGACGAGGGCCTTTGCGGAGTCGCGGATGACATCCACCCGGTCCGGGTCGGCTTTCAGCAGCGCCTCCGCGGTGTTCCGTTGGAACATTCCCACGCCCACGCGATCCGCGTGAGCCTGCGCCAATCTCCCGTCCACCCAGCGGCCCCGGGATCGGTGGTTCCATGTGATCGCCGGCGCGGAGGTCGGTCGGTCTGGATCAGGACCTCGCCGCCCAGTCGCCCATCGAGGAGCGACACTCGGCGGTCCAGCCGTGCTGCCAGACCGGCGTCATGGGTGGCCACCACCAAGGCGAAGCCGCGTTGCTCCTGGAGACTCAACAGCAGGTCGATGACCTGGCCGGCGGTCCGCGAGTCGATGTTCCCGGTCGGCTCGTCGGCGAGGACGACATCAGGCTGGCCGATGAGCGCCCGCGCGATCCCCACCCGCTGCTGCTCGCCGCCCGACAGTTCGCCGGGAAGGTTGCGCAGCCGGGTGCCGAGCCCGAGGTCATCGAGCAGCCCTTCCGCGCGCTCGAGGATCTGCGCACGGGGCGCGTACGGGAGGAGCGGCACGGCGACGTTCTCCACCGCGGACAGGGCCGCGATCAGGTGGAAGAGCTGGAACACGAAGCCGATGTGTTCGCGCCGCAGGTCAGCCCGAGCGTCCTCGGTCAGGTCGTTCGTCCGCTGTCCGCCGAGGCATACCTCGCCTTCGTCCGGTCGATCGATGAGGCCTAGCTGTGGTGCTTCATGACGTTGTTGACAAACGAGAGCCCCGCGACACGGTGTGAGGTGTTGAGTACCCACATCGGTCGGAGGCTCTCGTGGCACATCCTAGAGCGCGTCTCACGGTCTTTGGTCGCCAACTCCTGATCAAGCGGGTCGTGGTCGACGGCTGGCCGGTGGCCACGGTCTCCGATCAGCTCGGGATCAGCCGGGCGACGGGGTACAAGTGGGTCCGCCGTTATCGCGCCGACGGCTTGTCCGGTCTCGAGGACCGCAGCTCCCGGCCACATCATTCGCCACGCCGGTCGTCGGACGAGGTGACCTCGGCGATCATCGCTGCCCGTGCCCGCCGGCGCTATGGTCCGGCCCGCCTGGCCCCGCTGACGGGCTATCCGCGCTCGACCATCTACGGGGTCCTCCGCCGCGCCGGCCTCAACCGTCTGCGTGACACGGACCGGGTGACGGCGGCCCCGCTCCGCTACGTCGCCTGCCATCCAGGCGCACTCGTCCACCAGGACCACAAGAAGCTGGGTCGTGTACCCGGCGGCGGCGGCTCGCGTGTGTTCGGACGGAGTGTGGCCTCGATCGCACCCTGATGGCCGACGCGGTCGCCTCGTAGGTCATCCTCGGCATCTGTTCCCCATCTCGCGCATTGGGAAGCGTTGTGACCTACCAGGCCATCTACTACCGAGACGCCGAGCGCCACGAGCCGGTCAACGACTACATCGAGATGATGGATGAGAGCTGCCAGGAGGGAGTGGACTGGAAGATTGCGCTGCTCAACAGGCTCTCCGACAGCAACCCCAATCTTCCCTTCCCGCATTCCTCCCAACTCAAAGGCGAGAGGTACCGCGCCTTCCGGGAGCTTCGCGCCGACTGCGGCAACGCGCACTACCGCGTCATTTTCCGGCGGTCCGACCGATTCTTCATCCTGCTCTACATCCTCTCCAAGAACACGGGCGAGATCCCCGAGGAAGACAAGAAGGTCGCCCTCGAGCGGTGGAAGGACTTCAAGGCGCGGATGGATGCGAATCCACGTCGACCCCCGCGAGCCATGGGACACGACGCTCCCTGAGCCGTTGTTTCGCTTCTACTTGACACGACTTAGCGTAGCTGCTAAGTTCGGGGTTGCAAGGAGCACCCGGCCAATGACCACCCCGCAGGAACCCATCAGCCCCCTCGGCAGCACTGCCGAGTCAGCCGCAAAGCGCCGCAACACTCGCAGCGGCGCCTATCGCGCACAGCACGACCGCCTCGCGCCGTATCGCGTCATCGCTGAAGCCGTCATCCTCGCGCGTGGTGCCAAAGACCTCACACAGAAGGAACTCGGCGACCTCGTTGGGACGACTTACAGCGCCATCTCGCGCGTCGAGAGCGGCAACCACCCGATCGCTCTCGAGACGCTCGCCAAGCTTGGTGCAGCCCTCGATATGACGTTCCTGGTGGGGTCAGCAAGCGCCGCCAGGTCCGCGGGTATCAATGAGCGGTGTGTCGTGGTCCCGGAGATCGCTATCGAGCAACCGGCCCCGGCTGCGCGACCCGTTGCGGCCCGTCCGGGGCGACCGGCGACCTCTCAGCCGACCTGGGCGTTCGTCGACACCGTCGCGGCCCCTGCCGCTGCGAAGCGCCGAAGCCGATAGATCTCTGGGCGGGGCGGGATCCTGCCGCGTCGATCGCTGGCGGACCCATGTCCGGAATAAGAACGTTCGACATGTCCCGAGTGGGGCGACGAGTAGAGATGCGCGAGCGTGCCGCCGGTGCGCTTGACGCAAGGGGCAGCGGGACCCTGGTTGACCGGGACCGCCCGAGTAATTTGCCAAGGTCTTCGATGCCACATCATGCCCGAGTGATGGATGGCTCTACCAGCTGCACGCCACCGCCCAGGGATAACGTCCAGCAGGCGCACGACATCGCGGATGCTGCGCGGACCATCTGCAACGAGGCCGGCTGAATGGCTCCGTGACCGACAAGCTGTCGTAATCTGGAACTAGCCTCGCCAGCATGCAGGATACCCTGGGTTTGCACAGGCTTGACGTCGAGCGTGATCCGCTCATTACGCCGTTCGAAGCGCGGTCAGGCTCGCTACACTGACCGCGCAGGAGGGGGACACCTTGCCCGAGCAGCAGGACCCAGAGAAGCCCGAGGCAGGTCGCCTCACCCAGGACGACCTGATCATCGACCGCGCCCTGGAGGCGCAGGATCAGGACACCCTCGACCACCAGCCAATCGCGGACCGCGTCGCAGAACTGGTGGCGACATCCGAGACGCCGCTAAACGTCGCCCTCTTCGGCGCGTGGGGCTCCGGCAAAGTCCAGCTTTGCCCGGCTGCTCGAGAAGAGCCTCGAACGGTATCGGGGAGTGAAGCTCGTTACGTACAACGCCTGGACCTTCGAGGGCGAGTCCTTGCAGCGGAGCTTCATCTCCTCGGTGGCCTCGTCCGTGGGCATTCGAGCCTGCCGAGATCGCGGCGAGGCGCTGGCGCTTGCCGGCCTCGCCTGACGCCGGGGGCCTCCGGCAGATCGCCGCCGAGCCCCTATCAACCGGTTCGCGCGAGCCAGCGCTCGGCGCCGATCACGGTGCAATTGAGCCGTCTTGAACGGACGTTTAATTCATGACCAGCAGGCTCTCCCGCGTCGCATGCTCGAGGATGGCGTCGATCCGGCGCACGTCATCCTCGAGCCGCTGCTCAGCGCTTCGACCTGCTCCTGCCGCTCGAAATACGTGAAGATTCGAATCGACCAGGGGCAGCAGCACGCGCGCGCCGGGCAGCGGCACCCCGATGCGTGCCAGGTGGTGCAGTTGTCCGATTGTGCGGCGAACGTCGTCTTGCCGCCCTGGTTCCGTCCTTGACCAGGCCGTAGGCGAGGAAGAAGGGCGCCATCAGCGGCCCCACGCTGCCGAGCAGCGCGGAGAGGAAGCTGAACCCCGCCCCGATGATCGCAAGCTCCGGATCGGCGGACGGCGAGGTGGCCCGGGCCGCAGGTGGCGCCACGCAACGGTGCCTAGGCAAAAAAGGCGCCCAGCAGCCGGAGCAGCGCGGAAAGCGGCGCCGTGGCGAACAGGAGTCCGCCGACGAAGGCGAGCGGCACGGCGCCGAGTGCGAACCAGCCGACCACGTTGCCAGACATTGTGCCGCCCCTAACGTCCGCCCTACGGGTGCGGCGTGCGCTCGAGGCGGCGCCGGTCGGCCGTCTCGAGCTGGATCGTCGAATGCTCCATGTCGAAGTCATCGGTGAGGCAGGTGCACACTTCGTCGAGCACCTTCGCAGCATCGGCTGCCGGTCGAATGACCACGTGCGCCGACACCACGTTGATGCCCGACGTCAGCGTCCATGCGTGGAGGTCATGGATGTCGTCGACGTGCTCGGCGCGCAGCAGATGGTTCCGGACTTCCATGAGGTCCACACCCCGCGGTGTGGCCTGGAGGAGCACGTCGACCGCCTCGCGCAGGAGTCCATACGTCCGCGGGAGAATGAGGACTGCGATCAGGACCGATGCGATCGGATCGACGAGCGTCCATCCGGTGGTGAGGATGATGACGGCGCTGACGATGACGGCCAGTGAGCCGAGCAGGTCACCGAGCACCTCGAGATACGCACCCCGCACGTTGAGACTCGCGGCGGCGCCCGCCCGGAGCAGGCGCATCGACACGAGGTTGACGACCAGGCCGCCGGCGGCAATGGCGAGCATCGGGATGCCGACGACCTCGGGCGGCTTGGCGAAGCGCTGGATCGCCTCGTAGAAGATGTAGCCCGCCACCGCGAAGAGAAGCAGGGCGTTAGCGACCGCGGCGAAGATCTCGAGGCGGTGGTACCCGAACGACTTCTCGGGGGTGGCCGGCCGCTGGGCGAACCAGATCGCCAGCAGTGCGAGGCCGATGCCTGCCGCATCGGTGAACATGTGGCCAGCATCGGCGAGTAGCGCGAGCGAGTTCGCGAGCAGGCCGCCGACGATCTCGAGCACCATGAACGCGCTCACCAAGCCGAAGACCACGACAAGCCGGTGTTGCCCCGTGCTGGAGGCGGAGCGCCGGTGCGCGTGCCCGCTCACCGGCGCGCGGCCGGTCGGCGCATGTGGGGTCATCCGTGAGTCTCCCCGCGCAAGGCTTCGAGCCCTTCGCGGACCAGGATGACCGTTATGCCGAGCGCCGCGAGCGGGTCGGCCCACCACCAGCCGAAGGCGGCGTTGAGACCGATCCCGCTGAGCACGACCACGGAGAGATACCAGCACGCCTGGGTCTGTTCCGCGTCCGCTGCCAGTGCGCGACTGTCGAGCGCCGTGGCCGCGTCGCGCTTCGCGCGCGCGAGCCACAGCATCACGCCGATCGAGAGCGCGGTGATGGCGATGCCGAGGGGACTCGGTTCCGGCCGACGCTGGTCGACGAACGCGGTAATGGCATCGAAGGCGACATAGGCTGCCAGCGCGAAGAACGAGACGCCGACGAACAGCGCAGCCCGGCGTTCCAAGCGCTCTACCGCGTCTTCGTCGAGCTCGCCGTTCGACTCGGACCGCAGGCGCCAGATGAGCACCGCGCCCGACAGGCTCTCAACGAAGGAGTCGACGCCGAAGCCGATCAGGGCCACGCTCCCGGTGGCCGCGGCCGCCACGAGCGCCACGGCGCCTTCGACAAGGTTCCAGCCGACCGTGAGGTACTCGAGCCGCAGGCCGCGGTTGAGGAGGAGCCGGCGGGTTTCGACTGCGCTCATGCGACCGTAGAGCGCTCCACTGCGCGGTCCTCGGTGACATGCCGCAGCCCGTCGCCGAACAGACGCCGGACGTGGTCATCGGCGAGGCGGTAGTAGACGACGCGCCCGGCTTTACGTCGGGCAACCACCCGACGATCCCGCAGCTGACGAAGCTGGTGACTCAGCGCCGACTGGCTGATCTCCAACAGGAGGGCCAGGTCGCAGACGCAGAGCTCATCGGCCAGGCTGAGGGCGTGGAGGATCCGCGACCGCGTTGCGTCGGCCAGCACCGAGAAAGTCGATGCCAGGTCATCGGCAGTCGCGAAATCGACGACGCGTCCGAGCAGGGGAGCGACGTGCTCGGGATGCAGACATTCGACCTCGCAGCGCTCCGGGGTTAGGTGTGACACATATGAGAGATTGTTCATACATCGGTATTGTGGCCGATCTCGACGCCCCGCGTTTGGTCGGCTATGGGCGGGCGGGAGGATCCTGACCCGACATGAGCGAGACCTTCGCGCAGAGATCGCACAGACGGGACCACACCGTCGGGAAACCGGCGTTCCGCCTCGAGGTCCGTGCGATTGCCGGTCTGGTCAGCCGGCGTAGATTGCATTGACCACGGCGGGTGGAACGATAATCCGGCAGTTGGTACCCACCGGGTCGAATCCTCTCGCCCCGACCATCTGACCTAAACGTCCCATTCCCACGCTCACGCTAGCGGCGCTTCCTACGTTTGTGCGGTCGATCGCAATCTGCAGTAGCAAAAAGTCCGTCCAAGTGGCGTTCTGGTTCCATGGATCGCTTGCGGCTTGGCGACCGCGGAGGTTGGCTCGCCTGTTCGCGGCAGAGAAGTGGACCGGCCGGGAGGAGACACGGCCGACGCTTATGTGAATCGGGAGCAGCCCTAAACCGAGCCCGCGGCGCGCAGCCGCTCAGGACCCTCGATCCGACGCTCGAAGAATGACCGCCCTTCCGGATCGTCGAGGTGGGGCAGGAGGTCACGCGGATCGTCGAACCAGGCGTACATGTCGGTGCCGCCAATCAGGGCGATGTTCCCCCCACGGGTTGTAAGTTGTGGAGAGGACGGTTGGCCTCGGCGATCGCACTGCTCGCCGCCACCGCCGTGCCAGGCGCGCCAGCGAGGCGAGGCGGTCCTCGGTCTCGGGCCAGTTGCATCGGACGCTGGCCATTCCCGCGCTGCGGACGACCGAGCGCAGGACGAGGGCGACGATCACGGCGTCATCGGATAACCCCAGCCCGGGATGAAGTCGGATTAGATCGATCGGAAGGGCGGCGCTCTTGGGCCAGAGGTTACGCTGCTCCCAGTGCACCTTTCAGGCTCCCGGTTCATTGCGGCCGGCGCGGTCACGCTGTTCGTCGCGCTCATGCTCGCCGGATGGTGGCTGACGCGCGCGCCGGTGCTCGCGGTGACCGGAACGCAACTCAATCAGCCGGTTCCCGACATCCCGCTCACCGATCAGGACGGCCAGCCGTTCCGGCTCTCCGACCTGCGCGGCAAGGTCGTGGTCGTCTACCCCTTCCTGACCGACTGCCGCGAGATCTGCCCGATGACCACGGCCGCGTTCATCAAGATGGCGCGCGCCCTCGACGCGGCCGGGCTGCGCAACGAAGTGGCGCTGCTGGAAGTGACCGTCGATCCGGAGCGCGACACGCCTGAGCGGCTGCACGCCTACGCCGAGCTCTCCTCGGCCAGCTGGACGATGCTCACCGGCTCACCGAAGAACCTCGGCCGCTTCTGGGCGTTCTTCGGCGTCAGCACCGAGCGCACGGCGATCGAGTCTCCGGGACCGATCGACTGGTACACGCATGAGCCCGCGACCTACGACGTCGGGCACACGCCGGCGCTCATGTTCATCGACGCGCAGGGGAACGAACGCATCGTTCTGGTCGGCACCGCCGATGTCGGCCGCCAGCTGCCATCGCAGCTCGAGGCAATGCTCAGCGATCAGGGCCGCCAGAATCTGGCAGCGCCCCAGCAGCCGTGGACCGTCGAGCAGGCGCTCGATGACGTCGGGGTGCTGCTCGGGCGGCCGATTCCGACCAATGGCAACTCGTAGCGGCCGCCGCGCCCGTTCGGGTTGGCTGCACAGGCCTTGCGCTCGCTGCCACTCCAGGGGTGCTCGAGCTCGTGCCGACCGTGGCAGACCTGCGGCTCGGGATCGAGTTGACTGGGATCCAGGAAGGCCCGGCGACGAGCTCGACAGTCGCAGGGCGCTCGACTACGTCGTTGTGGCGGACGGCGTCCGCTACTCAGTCGAGGCCAAGGCGCCGAGCCCTCCGGTAAGCAGCGACTAAGCGGCCATCCGTAGACTCCGGACCGGGTCGCGGTCGTTGACAGCGGAAGGCCGGCGTGGAGGTATGCATCGATCGGTGGATTGGCCGCACCCCCGCCCATCAGGCTCCCAACATCGCACCCGCGCCCCAGACAATCATGACAACCCCACCAACCCGGGAGATCGCCTCGCCCCGGCGTGACAACTTCTCGGCGAGCACGAACGACGCGAGCACCACAACCCAGAGCAGATTCATCACGCCGAGCACGAATAGCAGAAGCATCAACGCCCAGCAACAGCGGAAGCACAGCGTCCCGTGGTGGAGTCCCATCTGCATAGCGCCGCGCCGGCCGTCTCGCCACGACGTGAGGAGGAAGCCGATGGGTGTGCGGCACGCCCCCAGGCTCTGCCTCTTCACCGGTGTGAACTGGAAGATCCCGGCCCCGATCAGGAACAGGCCCGCCCGCCCGCTGTGAGTCAATGTGCCCATGGCATTCACGAGCGCCAGGTCGTGAAGAACCCATTGAAGTACGGTTCCCACAACGGCGAATGCCGACCACACCAAGACGTACCCGACGACAAACAGGGTCGTCGAACCATCCCGTCCTTTGCTCGAACCGCGGTCCATGCGATCGTAGGTGAGCACCATCGGAATGGCGGACGGCAGCATCATGGCCGCCATCATCACCGCCCACATCGTGGCCATCAGCGTCACCTGGCCGGCGGACCAGGCGGAGGTCATCGGCATGGCCAGCGCGGAGGACATGTCGCCCATCTGGGTCGTCACCAGCCCCAGGTACATCGTCGGCCTCTAGCGCATGGTCAATCGCGGAGTCGAGCGCCTCGAATGCGGAGCACATTCAGCAGCCCAAACCCGTGCGCGAGCCGCCCCCGCTTGTTCGACCCACTTCTCGACGAAAGCTCTACCAACCAGGCTATCCGTGACTGTTATGACGGGTGCAGAGTGAGGTAGGGGGTAGGCGCAGCACGAACCGTGGATGCCTTACAAGGCCCCAAGGGCGGTGCCCGGCTGGGACTTGTCTAGCCCCATAAAGCGATATTCGCCACTGCGGCCTTGCCCAAGCTGCCAGAGGGTCAGCAATGAGTGAAGCATTCGTCCGGGCGGCGCTGGAGCTTCTGGTGTTCATCGAGGTCAGCCATAAAAGCGTCGTCGATCCGGACAGCGCCGTAGGTGCTCTCGAGGACTTCTATGCCGCGCAGGCGAGCTGCGCCCCTGACGAGCCGCTCTGGTACGCGATGGTGGCCGACGCGCTGGCACTCCGGGCCGAGCGCACCGCTCGCCGCGACCCTAAGTGTACGTGGCGAGCAGGTCGATCCAGAACGTCGAGCCGACGCCCTCTTGGCTCTCAAGCCCAACGCTGCCGCCGTGGGCCTCGGCAATATGGCGCACGATGGCCAGGCCCAGTCCGGCGCTGCCGCCCATCTCTTCCTCGCCGCGCGCCCGCGAGCGGTCGACCTTGTAGAAGCGTTCGAAGAGGCGCGCCTGGTGAGC
>JBBRXE010000003.1:0-33800 GCA_038248695.1 Candidatus Limnocylindria bacterium
CGCGCGGGATCCTGCCCATCGTGGGCCCGACGATCCTCGGCTCGATCTCAGAGGTCGAGGAGCGAAGCCTGGCGCTCGAGGCGCGGGGCTTCACACGCCCCGGCCGTCGCACGCTCCTGTGGACGCCGCGCGACTCGACGACTGAGCGCGTCGCGCGGCTGCTACTCGTTCTCGCCGTTCCCGCGCTGATCATCATTCGCGCTGCAGGCTGGTTGGGCTGATGCTGGCCATCGACGCGGTCTCTTATCGCTACGCCGGTGCCCGGCAGCCGTCGCTTCACGACATCTCGCTCGAACTGGACGACGGTGAGGTGCTTGGCCTCGTCGGCGCCAGCGAGGCCGGCAAGACAACCCTGTGCCTTGTCGCGTCCGGTCTCGCACCGCGCGCCATTGGCGGCGAACTGCGCGGCCGCCTCGTGATCGATGGCGTGGATGTATCGGCGGAGCCGATGCATGCGCTGGTGGGACGCGTCGGCATCGCGTTCCAGTCGCCGGCCAACCAGCTCTCGGGCGTGGCCGGGACGGTCTACGAGGAGGTCGCCTTTGGCGCAATGAACCTCGGCATCCCACGGGACGAAGTGATCGATCGAACGGAGTTGGCGTTGGAGTCGTTGCGAATCTCGTCGCTCGCCTCGCGAGATCCCGCACGACTGTCGGGGGGCCAGATGCAGCTCGTCGCCATTGCCGGCCTGCTGGCCATGAGGCCCAGGTATTTCGTCCTCGACGAGCCGACGGCGCAACTGGATCCGGCAGGAACGAAACTGGTGAGGGATGCCATCGCCCGACTCGCCGGCGAGGGCGCATCCATCCTGCTGGCCGAGCAGAAGACCGATCTGCTCAGCGGGCTGTGTTCACGCGTCGTGGCGTTGGACTCGGGACGTATCGCCCTTCTGGGACCAGCCGGCCACGTATTGGCCGATGCTCAGCTCGCTGACCTCGGCGTCGAAGAGCCGTCCGCCGTGCGCCTGGACCGCCTGGCCCGCGGCGCGGGACTGGATGAGGAACGCCTCCGCGTGGACATGGGAACGTCATGACGATAGGGCTCGCAGTCGAGAATCTCGTGCATGTCTACCAACCTGGCGCGGTTCGTGCGCTCGACGGCGTCAGCTTCGCGATCGCTGCCGGCGAGCGGGTGGCGCTCATCGGCCAGAACGGCAGTGGCAAGACGACGCTGATTCGGCATTTCAATGGTCTGCTGCGGCCCTCCAGCGGCACCGTGCTCGTGGGTGGAACGGATGCGCGGATGCAGACGGTGGCAAGCCTGGCCCACCGCGTCGGCCTGGTATTCCAGGATCCCGACCGCCAGATCTTCTCCGCCTCTGTGCGAGCCGAGGTGGAGTTCGGCCCCCGAAACATGGGTTTCTCGGGGGACGGGCTGCAATCAGCCGTCGACCACGCGCTGGCCGCCGTCGGACTCGAAGGCGACGAAACGACGAATCCCTATGACCTTGGCGCGTCGCGACGAAAGCTTCTGGCGCTCGCGTCCGTCCTCGCCATGCAAACCCCGATCCTAGCGTTGGACGAGCCGACCACCGGGCAGGATCGCCGAGGGATCGATCGGGTGCGCGCCGTCATCGCAGACGTTTCGAAGGCCGGACGAACGGTGATTGCCATCAGCCACGATATGCGCTTCGTCGCCGAGGTCTTCGATCGTGTTGTGGTCATGCGTGCCGGACGCGTGGTCCTTGACGGGCCGCCGGCGTCGGTCTTTGCTCGGAGCTCGTGGGATCTGCTGCGGTCAACGTATCTCGAGCCGCCACTGCCGGCAATCCTGGGCGATCAACTCGGCTTGGGCTCGACGCCGACCGACAATGACCTGATCGAGGGGCTCGCGGCTCAGTAGAAGCCGGGAGGCGCCGGCAGAGGACGTCCTTCCGCATCAGTGCGTTGCTCCGACGGAAGATCGTCGCGATGGATGCGGCCGCCGGTCGGCCCGGAGATCGGCTCGGCCATGACGCTGGACGCAACCTCGTCCAGGCGCTGGTCGATGCCGCGTAGGCCCAGGCGCCGCAGAGCCGGGGAGAATCGATCCGCGAAGATGGCGTCGCTCAGCAGGCCGAACAGCAGCGACGGCGCAGAGCGGTTGAGCAGCTCGATCCCGCGCATCGCCTCCGAAGTGCTGATGCGGTTGAGCCCCAGCTGGCTCTCGAGCATGTCGAGGCCGCGGTTCGCCTCGCGCCGGGTGGGCGTCATCAGGTGCGGGGTACGGTTGATCAGCACCCGCGTCCGATACAGTGCCCTGCGCACCCGTTCATCGCGGTTGCCGCTTCCGGGGAGAGTCATGGACCATATCGTACGCGGTCAGCCCGGATGGCAGGAAGCCATCGCTTCCGCGCTGGCACGTGCGCAGCATCCGATTGCCGTTGATCCCCGCTTCGCTCCACGCGTCCGTCCCGGCGCCACGCGCTCGCGCGCCATTTCCCGCGCGTCAATGCCAGACGCTCGCGCTGCCTCCACGCTGCTCCTGGTGCACCCTGGCACCGCGGGTGAACTGGTGGTGCCGCTCACCCTGCGCCGCGCCGATCTGCGCAGACACGCCGGCGAGGTGTCGCTTCCCGGTGGCGCCGTCGAACCCTCGGACCCGAGTCGCGAGGCGACCGCACTGCGCGAAGCCTGGGAGGAGATCGGGTTGGTGCCCTCGTCCGCACGGATCGTGGGCGTGCTCGACGATATCTGGATCCCGGTCTCGAACTTCGAGCTGCGACCGTACGTCGCCACGCTGGACGTTCGCCCGAACCTGCACCCACAGGCCGATGAGGTGGCGGCCATCCTCGAGCTCCCCCTGCGCCTGATCCTGACCGATGAGATCGTCGGCGAGGAGGAGTTCAGCGGTCCCGGCTGGCGATGGCGCGCCGCCGCGTATCACTTCGCCGGTCAGAATATCTGGGGCGCCACCGCACGAACGCTGGCCATGTTCGCCGCCGTGCTCGGCAATGCCGCGGCGACACCTGGCTAGGACCGATCCCGCTCTCGAGCGCCGGCGGTTTCGAGGATTGCGAGCAACTCACCGTGGTGGCGCTCCGGGGCGGCAACGATGCTCACCGTCTTGCCGCGACTGGCCGTCGCCCACCACTCCCCGCCGTGCAGATCCGTGACGCGCGCGCCGCTGCGCTCGGCGATGAGCCCGGCAGCCGCCACGTCCCAGGGTGACAGCCCCCCGTTCTGCACGAATGCATCGAAACGGCCCGATCCCACGTATGCCAGCGACAGCGCCGCGCTGCCCATTCGCCGGTGAATGCGCACGGCGCGGCCGATGCGTCGCTCCGCGCTGAGCCCGCCCCGCCCTACGACCGCCAGACTCACGACCCAGTCGCTCAGCTGATCCTTGTCCGATGCGCTGATCCGCTCCCCGTTGAGGCAGGCCGGCCCATCGGCCGTCGCACTGAACAGATCGTCGCGAGCCGGGTCGAAAATGACGCCGACCGCCGGCTGCCCGTCCTCCACCAGACCGATGCTGACGCAGTAGAACGGAATCCCGTTGGCGTAGTTCACGGTGCCGTCGAGCGGGTCGATGATCCACAGTCGCTGCGCACCCCTGGCCTCCGCCGTGCTTTCGTGCTTGCCCGACTCTTCAGCAAGGATCGCATCGGTCGGATGCTCGAGTCGGATGGCATCCAGCACCAGGGCTTCGCTGCGGAAGTCGACATCGGTCACCACGTCGCGCTTGCTCTTGTAGTCGATGCGGCCGACCTTCTCGTAGCCATCGGTCAATACCTTGCCGGCGCGTCGCGCCAGCTCAATCGCAAATGCCAGATCGTCTTTTTGGCTGCTCACACTCCGATGCTAGCTGCTCACCCAGCCCTTGCCCGAGCGAGCTCGGTAATCCTGCGGTAAGCATCCGATAAGGGCCGGCCTGTCAGAGTGCAACAGTGTTGTACTTTGACTGGATCCGCCTGTCCCGCCACAGACCGCCTGCGCGGACGCCGCTTGCCGTTCAGATCATCGATCAACTTCGTCGGGACATCGTCCTCGGGGAGATGCGGGAACACGAGCGGCTGCCGCCGCTTCGCACGCTGGCCGCGCTCTACGGCGTGAGCATCCCCACCCTTCGGCAGGCGATGCAGGCCCTTTCGTATCTCGGGATCGTCACTGTCCGGCCGGGTGACGGCACGTTCGTCGCCTACGGACCGCACTCCGGGCGCGCGCTGATCGCGGGGCTGAAGCGAGCGACCGTCTCGGAGGTGGCGCAGATGCGTCGCGTCCTCGAGGTCGAAGCCGCCGGCCGTGCCGCCGCCGGCGCCGCCGCGAGAGATGAATGGCTGGATCGCAACATGTCGATCTGGCTCGTCGAGCGCCAGATGGCGTCCCGATATGGAACCGCGCCCCGATTCCTGACGACCGAGGCGAACTTCCACCAGGCTGTCGTGGCGGCCGGCGGCTCGTCGTACGCGCTCGGCTTGCACGCCCAGGTGCTTGAGCGCCTCCGCGCCTCGCTGGCCGCCGATTGCCGACGCCAGGGCAGGAATGAGGACCTCGACGATCTGCACGCCTCATTACTGAGCGCGATCCGCGAGGGCGCCGCGGGGCGAGCCGGGCGCCTCGCGAGGGAGATCGCCGAACGCGAGGCGCCGACGAGGCGCGCCGCACGCTAGGCTTGCTCCCAATGCCACAGATCCACCTTCACGCCGAAGCGGGCGACTACGCGCCGCTGATCCTGCTGCCCGGCGATCCGAATCGGGCGCGCAGGATCGCCGAACGCTTCGACGGCGGCGCGGCAGCCATCGAGGATGGGCGCACGCGGCTCGTCAACGAGAATCGCGGCATGCTCGGCTTCACCGGAACCTACGAAGGCCGGCCGGTGAGCGTGCAGACCAGCGGCATGGGCACGCCGAGCCTGAGCATCGTCGTGGAGGAGCTGTTACGGCTTGGCGCACAGCAACTCATCCGGGTCGGGACGTGCGGCGGCGTGGCGCCAGGGTTGAAGACCGGCGACCTCGTCATAGCCAGCTCGGCCGCGCCGACCGATGGGACAACGCAGACCTACCTCCATGGCGAGGCGTACGCGCCGACGCCTGATTTCGCACTGACCCACGCGCTGTACCACGCCGCGGAGGCGGCTGGGATCGCCGCACATGTCGGCCAGGTCGCATCGGTCGATGTCTTCTACAACCCGGATGCGGACTACGCCACACGCTGGCGTGAGCGGGGCGTGCTGGCGCTCGAGATGGAGGCATCGGCCCTGTTCTACCTCTCGGCGCGCGCAGGCATCCGGGCCGCCTGCCTGCTCACGGTGAGTGACCTGATGTCCGAGGAGGCAACTTCCGAGGAGACCTACCTCGCGCCCAACGAGCTCGACGGTGCGGTCGAGCGCATGATCACCGTGGCGCTCGGCGTGCAGGTGCCACCAACGGAGGCGCACGGCACGAGCGGCTAGAATCAGAAGCCTTCGAAGGAGGCCTCGCTGAGATGACCGATACGATCGCGCTGGGTGCCGCCAACCAGGCAGGCGCCCACCTCAATCCGAATGCTGCCGCCGAGGCGCAGGACTTCCTGCCGCTCAACGGTATCGACCACGTCGAGTTCTGGGTGGCCAACGCCAAGCAGGCGGCCGCCTACTACCGGGCGCTGTGGGGCTTCACGCAGGTGGCCTACGCCGGGCTCGAGACGGGGGTGCGGGATCGGGCCAGCTACGTCATGGTCCAGAACGACATCCGCTTCGTCTTCACCGCGCCGCTGACACCCGATGGTGAACTGGCCGAGCAAGTCCGCAAGCACGGTGATGGGGTGCATGACATCGCCTTCGCCGTCGACGATGTCGCATCGGCTTGGCAGGAGACGACCAAGCGAGGCGCACGAAGCGCCCTGGAGCCGAGCGGGGCCGAGGGCGAGAAGGGGACCCTTCGACGTAGCGCCATCCACACCTATGGCGAGGTGATCCACTCCTTCGTTGACCGCTCCGACTACCACGGCACCTTTGCGCCGGGCTACCACCGCATCAAGAATCCGCCGCCGGCCGCGACCGGCCAGACGCTGCTCGAGGTCGATCACTGCGTCGGCAACGTCGAGCTCGGCGACATGAACCGCTTCGTCGACTTCTACAAGGACGTGCTCGGCTTCAGCCAGCTGATCCACTACGACGACAAGGTGATCCACACCGAATACAGCGCCCTGATGTCCAAGGTGATGCAGAACGGCAACGGGCGCATCAAGTTCCCGATCAACGAGCCGGCCGCGGGCAAGAAGAAGAGCCAGATCCAGGAGTTCCTGGACTGGTACCTCGACGAGGGAACCCAGCACATCGCGCTGCGCACCACCGACATCGTTGGCACCGTGGGCGCACTGAAGGCGCGCGGCATCGAGTTCCTGGGCATGCCGCACGCCTACTACGAGAACCTGCCGGATCGGGTGGGCGAGGTTGGTGTACCGATGCAGACGCTCGAAGAGCTGGGGATCGAGGCCGATCGCGACGAGGAGGGCTACCTCCTGCAGATCTTCACCAAACCGGTGCAGGATCGGCCGACCTTCTTCTTCGAGATCATCGAGCGCCACGGCTCGCGCGGCTTCGGCGTCGGCAACTTCAAGGCGCTCTTCGAGGCAATCGAGATCGAGCAGGCCAAACGCGGGAACCTGTAGGCGGCAACAGACAGGCGCCGGCAGCGTTCAGCGCCAGCCCAGCTCGGGAGCGACGTAGCGCAGGATCGACTCGATGACGTGGGCGTTGTAGTCGACGCCGAGCTGGTTCGGGACCGTCAGAAGCAACGTGTCGGCAGCGGCGATGGCGGTGTCCTCGGCCAGCTGCTTGACGAGGACGTCGGGCTCCGCCGCATAGCTGCGGCCGAAGACCGCCCGCGTCGTCGCGTCGATGTAGCCGATCTGATCGGTTTCCTGCTGGCCGTGGCCGAAGTAGGTTCGGTCGCGGTCGTCGACCAGGGCGAAGATGCTGCGACTCACCGAGGTTTGCGGCTCGCGCAGGTGGCCGGCGGCGCGCCATGCCTCGCGGAAGGCCTCGATCTGCTCGGTCTGCTGGACGTGCAGCGGCAGGCCGCCCTCGTCGAACTTCAGGGTCGAGGTCATCATGTTCATCCCGAGCTGTGCGGCCCAGGCCGCGGTCGCGTTCGAGCCGGCACCCCACCAGATTCGCTCCCGAAGCCCGGGCGAGTGTGGTTCCAGGCGCAGCATCCCGGGCGGGTTCGGGAACATCGGGCGCGGATTGGGCTTGGCGAATCGTTCGCCGGCGAGCAACTGGAGGAAGACCTGGCTCTGTCGGCGCGCCATGTCGCCGTCGTCCTCCCCCTCGCGCGGGACGTAACCGAAGTGGCGATAGCCGTCGATCACCTGCTCGGGCGAGCCGCGGCTGATCCCCAGCTGCAGGCGGCCGCCGGCGATGACGTCGGCCGCACCCGCATCCTCGGCCATGTAGAACGGGTTCTCGTAGCGCATGTCGATCACCGCAGTGCCGATTTCGATCCGGCTTGTCCTTGCCCCGATCGCCGCCAGCAGCGGGAACGGCGAGGCGAGCTGCTGGGCGAAGTGATGGACGCGAAAGTAGGCGCCATCCGCACCCAGCTCTTCGGCCGCCTGCGCCAACTCAATCGACTGGAGCAGCGCGTCGGACGCTGACTGGACGCGCGAGTACGGCGAGGCGGACCAATGCCCGAAGGACAGGAACCCGATGCGTTTCACGCTGGAATGGTAGGCGCTCGCCGACGAGGACCGTGGTCGGGTGCGACCATGCTGTGCCGCAAGGGTAGACTCGGGCCATGAAGATCGCCCACGTCCGCGAGGAGACGGCGCCGGCCGGCGACGCGTGGCGACTTGCCGCCGCGCTCGATGCCAACGGCAACCAGTGGCTCGATCTCGAGCCGGCGCGCCTGGCGCTGGTGGCCCACGACGCGCAGCTCGCGCACAACAGCGCACTCTTCCGCCAGCCGGTCACCACGCTCGACGCGCACCTGCAGCGTGGCCTGCGCGTCGAGGCGCTTCGCGATCTGCTCGCCGGGGCTGAAGCGACCCATGCCGACGCCCGATTGGAGGCGACACACCTCGTCTTCGGACCGCCGATCCTCCGACCGCCGAGCCTCAGGGACTTCTACGCCTTCGAGCAGCATGTGGCGACGATGTGGAAGCGGCGCGGCGGTGAAGTCCCCGAAGCCTGGTACCGGCTGCCGATCTTCTACTTCAGCAACGTCAGCGAGATCCGTGGACCCGGCGACCCCGTATGGCCGCCGAAGGGCAGCAACGAACTCGACTACGAGGTCGAGGTGGCGGCGCTGATCGACACGCCCGTCCACGACGTGGACGCCGCGACCGGCGAGCAGGCCATCGGCGGCTACATGATCTTCAACGACTGGAGCGCGCGCGACCTGCAGCGCGAGGAGACGACGGTTCGACTGGGCCCGGCTAAGGGCAAGGATTTCGCCAGCGGCATCGGTCCATGGCTGGTCACCCCCGACGAATTGGCCGATGCGCGCAGCGGAAAAGCCTACGACCTGGCCATGACGGCGACGGTCAGCGGCCAGGAGACGACGCGCGGGATGTGGTCGACCGCCCAGTTCAGTTTCGGACAGATGGTCGAGCGCGCCAGCACCGACGTGCGACTGCGACCCGGAGACCTCTTCGGCAGCGGGACGGTCGGCACCGGCTGCCTGCTCGAGGTCCGCGATGTGACCCTGGGGCGCTACCTTCAGCCCGGTGACGAGATCAGCGTCAGCATCGAACGGCTGGGCACCCTGACCAACCCCGTGGTGGAGCGACCATGAGCAACGATGTGACACGACTGGCGTCCATCGAGCGGCGGCTGCGCGGGCACGCCGCCGCCGGCCTGCCCGGCGGCCTGACCGAGCCCGATGACGGCGGCGAGGAGCGTTGGGACGCCGGCCAGGTATGGGCCCACCTCGCGGAGTTCGTGCCCTTCTGGCAGGCCGAGGTCAGCAAGGTCCTCGACGGCCGCCACGGCCCCCCGGTTCCGTTCGGTCGCACCAAGGCCGATCCCGAACGGCGCGCGGCTATCGAGCGCGACCGCGGCCTGTCGACCGACGTGCTGCTCGGCCGCATCACCGGCCAGATTGCCGAACTTGGCCAGACGCTCGCCGCGCTGCCGGACGAGGCGTGGCAGGCACACGGCCTTCATTCACGGCTGGGCGAGATGGCCATACCGCAGATCGTCGAGCGCTTCCTGGTCGGGCACCTCGAGGAGCACGCCGACCAGCTCGACCGGCTGGCAGGCCTCGTCTCTCTCGATGACATGCGGGAAGCGGCCGATCGCATTCGCGGCGTTGCGGTACGCACCCCGCTGCTCACCTGGGACGACATCACCTGGCTGAAACCCGAGAGCCTGCAGCCCATTGGCGCCTTCAAGATGCGCGGCGCCTACAACAAGCTGGCATCCATGACCGATGCCGAACGAGCCGCCGGCGTGATCACCTACTCATCGGGCAACCACGGGCAGGCAGTGGCGCGCGCGGCGCGACTGCTGGGCGCACCTGCGGTGATCGTGATGCCCTTCGACACGCCGCCCATCAAGGTCGACGGCGTGCGCCGGGACGGCGCCGAGGTGGTCTGGTGCGAGACCCCGTCGTCCGAGGATCGCGAGAAGATCGCGCGCAACCTCGCCGCCGAACGCGGTTATACGGTCATACCGCCCTACGACGATCCCGCGGTGATCGCTGGCCAGGGGACCTGCGGCCTGGAGATCGTCGAGGACCTGCCCAATGTCAGCAGCGTCCTGGTCCCGACCAGTGGCGGTGGGCTGCTGGCCGGCGTCGCCGCCGCGGTCGCGCGCATGGCACCGCGGGCACGAATCATCGGCGTCGAGCCCGAGCTGGCCGCCGACGCCGCCGAATCTTTACGGCGCGGCGAGCTGGTCAGCTGGCCGTCGGAGAAGACCGCGCGCACCATGGCCGACGGGCTGCGCACCCAGTCGCTCGGCCGGCTGCCATTCGAGCACCTGCGCCGCTTCGTGGACGAGATCGTGACCGTCAGCGAGGACGAGATGGTCAGCGCCATCCGGCAGCTGGCCGAGCGAGCGCGCCTCGTCGTGGAGCCCAGCGGCGCCGCCGCCATGGCCGCGCACATTTCGGGTCGCGCACCGCAGGCTCATGACGATAATGCGCGGGTGGTCATCATCAGCGGTGGGAACGTCGATCCGCGCCGCTTCGCCGAGATCCTCACCGCCGACAACGGAGGCTGACAAGCGCTGGGCGTCCTCAGGACCTACCGACGCCTGCTCACCAACCGCTCGCTGACCCGTCTCCTTGTCGGAGAGTTCGTATCGGGCATCGGCGATTGGCTGTATCTGGTTGCCCTGCTCGTCGTGGTCTACCAGCGCGAGAACTCGCCGGTCGTGCTTGGCATCGTCGGCGCGGCACGCGTGACACCGTACATCCTGCTCTCGATACCTGCCGGCATCGTGGTCGATCGCTTCGACCGCCGCATGGTGCTGATCGTGACCGACGTCGCGCGCGGCATCACCATGCTTGGCCTGGCGGCCCTCGTCATCTTCGAGGCGCCGCTCATCCCGATCGTGGCCCTCACCATCCTGGCCGCCTGCTTCTCGACCTTCTTCGCACCGGCCATCGGGGCGCTCCTGCCGAGCCTGACCCGGGACGAATCGGAGCTCGGGCCAGCCAACAGTGCGTGGGCCACGCTCGACAACCTGGCCTTCGTCGTGGGACCTGCGTTGGCCGGTCTGCTGATCTATGCAGGCGGCCTGCCGCTCGCCTTCCTGATCAACGCCGCGAGTTTCGGGATCGTGGCCATCATCCTCTGGAAGCTGCCGCGCGCAAGCCGGACGGCACCAGCGGTATCGGCCTCGCCAGCCTCGACCGATGCCGGGTTGACCGCGCAGAAGGCGCCGTTCCTCAGCGAGGTGCGCAGCCGCCTGCGCCCCCTGTCGGGAATGACGCTCATCAACGCCACCGACAACTTCGTCTTCGGTGGCCTGAGCGTGCTCACCGTGGTCATCGCGGTGGACGTCCTGAAACAGGGAGACGCGGCGACCGGTTACCTCAACGCGGCGATCGGCGTGGGCGGCATGCTGGGCGCGATCGTGTCAACCGTACTCGTGCTCGGCCGGCGGTTGGGCCCGCCATTGCTTGGCGGAGGCATCGTGCTCGGCATCGGCTTGATCGCGCTCGGGCCAACCGGCAGCCTGCTGGCAGCGCTCATTGCGATGACCGTCGCCGCCGCCGGTAGCCTGCTGGTTGACGTCGTGAGCACGACACTCTTCCAGCGCACCGTGCCCGACGAGATTCGCGGCCGAACCCTGGGCCTGCTCAGTACGGTGAGTGTCAGCGCGTACGCAGCTGGATCGCTGCTGCTGCCGGTCGGAGCGGCAGTGTTCAATGTTGTCTCGATGCTCATCGCCGCCGGCGTCCTGATGGTGCTGGCGACAATCGCCGGTGTGCTGCTCATCGGCCAGGCCGCCATTCGTGCCGATCCGCTGACGGCCGACCAGGAGCGCTTCGCCCGCCTCGATGCCTTCAGCGGTCTGCCCGCCGGACGCCTCGAGGCTGCCGCACGGCAGGGCGAGGAAATTGCCGTGCAACCCGGAACCGTCCTCATCAGGCAGGGAGACGAGGCTGATCGGTTCTACTTCATCGTGGACGGGCGCTTCGAGGTGACGCAGCTGCTTGATGGCGCGACCATGCCTGCCGTCTTGCGACAGATGGGACCCAATGAGGTCTTCGGCGAGATCGGCCTCATTTCGGGCATTCCGCGCACGGCCTCGGTCACCGCCGTGGAGCCCAGTCGCGTACTCGCCCTCGATGGTCGCGTCTTCCTCGAACTGGTCGGCGGCGGATCTGGAACCTCGACGCGTTTTCTTGACCTGCACCTCGGCTCGGTGGCGAGCAAGATAGCCCCAGGAGGCCGATGATGCCCATCCCGCCCGGATCGATCCTTGGGCAACTGCGCTCGTCGCCGCTGTTCGGCCACTGCGATGAGAATGCACTCGCCGAGCTGCAGCGCCGACTGCGACAGCGCCACTTCCGCCGTGGCGAGGTGATCTTCCACCAGGGCGACCCTGGCGACGCACTGCACGTCGTGGCCAGCGGTTCGGTCAAGATCGTGTTGCCGTCGTCAGACGGCGCTGAGGCGATCATCGCCACGTTGCGACCGGGCGACTTCTTCGGCGAGCTGGCGCTGCTCGACGGCGGACCGCATTCCGCCACGGCAGCCGCAATCGAGAACACCGAGACGCTGACCCTGCCGCGAGAGGTCTTCATGGAGATGCTCGGTGACCAGCCCAGCCTGCGGGACGCGCTCTTGAAAGGATTGGCGGCAGAACTGCGCCGGCTGACGGGGCATGCCGAGGAGCTCCATTTCCTGGACCTCGCCGGCCGCCTGGCGATGCGTCTCGTGCGGCTCGCCGAAGAGGAGCAGCCTGGAGCAACCGGTGAGCTGAGCCTGGATTGGCCATACACGCAGTCGGATCTGGCTGCGATGATCGGCGGCACCCGGCAGAGCGTGAACCGGCTGCTCAGCGACCTGGTGGACGACGGCCTCGTACGCATCGCACACGACCGCCTCGTCATCAGCGACCTGGCGGGTCTCGCCCAACGAGGCGAGCGTTGACCATCGAGTGTCGGCCAGTTGACACACCGCGAGTCCTACATGGGATTCACGCGCTTGGACATCCGCAGTAAGGTGCCCATCAACAACCGGGTCGAACACGACGGCCCGGGCAACCGATAAGGGAGAACATCATGGCGGACAACGACAAGGTTCTGGCCACCGACGAAGACGTCGAAGGTCACCGCGCTCGCACCAGCGACGACGATGTCGAGGGTCACCGCGCTCGTTTCAGCGGCGACGAGGATGTCGAGGGTCACCGCGCTCGTATTAGCGGCGACGAGGATGTCGAGGGTCACCGCGCTCGTATCAGCGGCGACGAGGATGTCGAGGGTCACCGCGCTCGTATTAGCGGCGACGAGGATGTCGAGGGTCACCGCGCTCGTATTAGCGGCGACGAGGATGTCGAGGGTCACCGCGCCCGGTAAGCCAAGCAGCAGGACCAGCGCATTGCGGGACATCGCGAAAGCGACTGCCCCGCTTTTCGCATGACCTTCGATCCATCGCCCGACCTCGCCGCAACGCTGACCGCGTTGCGTGCCGTGGTGCTGCGCGCCGCGGTTGCAGGACGACTGCATCCCGACATGGAGCAGCGCCTCCTGCAGTCCATCGTGGACGCCACGGTCCGCCTGTTCGACGCGGAGGCGTCATCCATCGCCATCTTTGAGGCCGATCCGGATCGGCTCGTCTTTCGCGTGGCAGCAGGCGCCCACGGCGCGGGGGCGATCGGTATGTCGGTCCCGCCGACGCAGGGGATCGCCGGCTACGTCTACTCCACTGGTCAGGCGCTCGCGCTCTCTGACGTGGCGGCCGACCCGCGCTTCAACCGCAGTGCTGCCGAGAAGACCGGCTACGTGCCCCGCTCGATCGCCGCGGTCCCGCTGCTCGATGAGAACGGCAGCGTCGGCGTGTTGCAGGTGCTCGACAAGCGTGGCGATGCCGCATTCAACCTGCATGACATGGAACTGCTCGGCGTCTTCGCCAACCAGGCGGCGACGGCAATCGCGGCGACCCGCGTGCAGCGCGACCTGCCGTCACTGCTGCGCGCCGCGTTGTCGCAGCTCGACGCCGACCTCAGCGACGAGCAGATCGAGGACGTGGTGAGCGCCGCTGCCGCCAACCTCGATGCAGCGGAGGAGGCGCCCCTGTGGCGCGTCGCCGATGCCGTCGCGCGCACCAACGACCTGGGCGAGGGCGAGCAGGCGCTGGTCGCCGAGATCCTGACCGCGGTCGCGGCGCACGCCGCTCGACGTCGGCGGCGCTGAGCACATCAGCGGATGGTCGAAGAAGAGGAGCCGCTCGCCTGGTCCGAGCCGTTCGCGGTCGCTACCGGCCTGACGCGCGTGGCGGGCCTGCGCAACGTCGATCGCGAGTGGGCCTGGGAGGGGGCCACCGGCCAGGGCGTGACCGTCGCCATCATCGACAGCGGCGTCGAGGGTGACCATGCGCGTGTCCGTGGCCGGCTGGTGGAGAGTGTGGCGGTGCGCCTCACCGACGAGGGTGAGGCCGTGGTCGAGCCGGACCCCGGCGGCATCGACCTGTTCGGTCACGGCACCGCCTGCGCTGGGATCATCGTCGGCCTTGCGCCCGAGGTCGAGATCATCTCGGTTCGCGTTCTCGGTGCGGACCTCAGAGGCAAAGGCGCCGCTTTCGTGGCAGGTCTGGAATGGGCCATCGAGCGGCGGGTCCAGGTCGCCAACCTGAGCCTCTCGTCGAAGAGCGAGACGCTGTTCCCAATCTTCCACGAGCTGGCCGATGAGGCCTACTTCAACAACGTGGTGCTCGTCTCGGCAGCCAACAACGTGCCGGTGCCGAGTTACCCGTCGCTGTTCGCATCGGTCATCTCGGTGGCGGCGCATGCTCAACCGGATCCATTTCGCTTCTACTACAACCCCTCGCCGCCGGTCGAGTTCGGCGCCTGGGGCGTCGACGTGCCGATCGCCTGGAAGGACGGCACCGAGATCGTGGCCACCGGCAACAGCTTCGCCGCGCCGCACATCGCCGGGCTCGTGGCGCTGCTCCTGTCGAAGCACCCGGGGCTGACACCGTTCGAGGTCAAGTCGATCTTGGCGGCGACCGCCGACAACCCCCCTGGCTGAGCTACGCTCGCCGAGTCTCGAGCCATGTCCTCTGCCGCCAGGAACCTCACTCCGCGAGGAGAGCTGGGAGCCGTTGTGGGATGACGTATGCTGACGCGTCATTTCCACCGAGCCCGAGCCGGACGATAGGAAGCCGCATCCGCGGCGCGGCTCGTCGATGCTTTCCGGCGAGGAGGCATTCCGCCTCCTGGTCGACGCGGTACAGGACTACGCCATCTTCCTGCTGGATGCCGACGGCTACATCGTGAGCTAGAACCATGGGGCTGAACGGATCAAGGGATACCGCGCCCACGAGATCATCGGGCAGCACATCTCGATCTTCTACACGCCCGAGGAACGCAAGGCGAACCGTCCGAGGTATGTGCTCGCGCAGGCAACCAAGGAAGGCCGCTTCGAGGACGAGGGCTGGCGCGTACGCAACGACGGCTCCCGCTTCTGGGCAGACGTGGTGATCACCGCGCTGCGCAACGGCGATGAGCCGCCGTATGGGTTCGTCAAGATCACCCGCGACCTGACCGAGCAGCGCGCCGCGGAAGAGCAGCGCCGCGTGCTGGAGGCCGAGCAGCGGGGACGGGCCGTCGCCGAAGAGGCCCTGCTGGCTCGCGATCGATTCCTGAGCATCGCCTCACACGAGTTGAAGACCCCGGTCGCCAGTCTGCAGCTGGCGGTCGAGAACCTGCTGCGCTCGAGTGAGATGGGGCGGCTGGATGAAGATCGTCTGACCACCGGACTGCAGCGCATCGGCCGCGCCACGCGGCGCCTCACCTCGCTCGTCAGCGAGCTCCTCGACGTCTCGCTCCTGAACGCCCGGGCCACCGCGCTCAATGCCAAGCCGACCAACCTGGTGGCGCTGATGGTCGAGGTGGTCGCCCAGTTCAGCGAGCCCCAGGATGCCCAGCGCATCCGGCTCAGGGCAGCGACCGAGGCGTGGGTACCGGCTGATGGCCCACGCCTCGAGCAGGTGTTCACCAACCTCATCGACAACGCGCTCAAGTTCTCGACCGCGCCAGCACCGGTCGACGTCGAGATCTGCGCCAAGTCCGGCGAGGTCGAGGTCTCGATCGCGGATCGTGGCATCGGCCCGGACGAGGAGACGACCGACCGGATTTTCGAGGCATTTGGCCGAGGCCACAACGCTGGCGGGATCCAGGGTCTGGGCCTCGGCCTGTACATCGCGCAGCAGATCGTCGTACGTCACGGCGGCCGGATCGAGGGTCGGCGACGCACGCCGGGCTCCGGAACGGTATTCACTGTCAGCCTGCCAACCGAGGCGCACTGAGGATCCCACAGGGCCGGCCGCGGCACTGAACGCAGGGCCATAATGTGACCGATGTTCTACATCCGGCGCGGCCAGGTGCCGCACAAGCGCCACACCCAGTTCCGCAAGGAGAACGGCGACCTCTACGCCGAGGAGCTCTTCGGCGTCGAGGGCTTCGCCGGCCGCAGTTCGCTGCTTTACCACCACACGCCACCAACCCAGGCGTACCAGATCGAGAAGGTCGGCGACGTTGAGCTCGAGGCATCGGACGAGGACCTGAACGGGCCGCACCGGCACCACCTGGTCAACACCGCGGATCTGCAGCCCAGCGGTGACGCCGTAAGCGGCCGCATCCCGCTCTTCTTCAACAGTGACGTCACGTTCGGCGTCGTCCTGCCCGCGGAGCCGATGAGCGGCTACTACCGCAACGGCGAGGCGGACGAGATGTTCTTCGTGCACACCGGCAGCGGCACGCTCGACACGAACTTCGGGCCGATTCTCTACGGCCCCGGGGACTACCTGGTCATCCCCATCGGCACGACCTACCAGCTGCGACCCGACGCCGACTCAGCTCAGCGGATGCTGTGGCTGGAATGCCCGTCCGAGATCGAACCGCCGAAGCACTACCGCAACAACTACGGACAGCTTCTTGAGCACGCGCCCTACTACCAGCGCGACATCCGCGCCCCGGACGAGGCGGCGGCGCACACCGAGAGCGGCGATTTCGTGGTGCACGTCAAGACCCGCGGCCGGGTCACTGCCTACCACTACCGTCATCACCCGTTCGACGTCGTCGGCTGGGACGGCTACCTGTGGCCGTTCGCTTTCAATATCGGCGACTTCGAGCCGATCACCGGGCGCATCCACCAGCCGCCCCCGGTGCACCTCACATTCCAGCCGCGCAACTTCGTCGTCTGCTCATTCGTGCCGCGCAAGTTCGACTACCACCCGCTGTCGATCCCGGCGCCGTACAACCACAGCAACATCAACAGCGACGAGGTCATCTACTACGTCGCCGGCAACTTCATGAGCCGCCGCGGCGTCGACGTCAGCTCGTTTACCGTGCACCCCGCTGGAATTCCGCACGGGCCGCATCCGGGAACGGTGGAGGCAAGCATCGGCAAGGAAGGGACGGAGGAGCTGGCGGTGATGATCGACACCTTCCATCCACTGCACCTCACCCCGCAGGCCAGCGGCTTGGAGGACGACCGCTACCCGTACAGCTGGATCCCCCCCGAGGATGGCGCACAGCATGCACGAGAACTCTCCGAGCGAGGGCCGGAGGCCTTCCCCGACTAGCGCAAGCCTGAGGTGGACTGATGACCGATGCGACGGCGATCCCGATCAACCTGTTCGAGAACGACCGCGAGCTCATCGTGGTGGCGCCAATGCCCGGCGTCGAGCCCGATGACATCTCGGTCGAGGTCACCGATGCCGGCGAGATGACGCTGCGCGCCGCCGAACGCGGCCCGGGCCAGGAACGCATCGAGCACCTGCTGCGCGAGTGGAGCTACGGTCCCTATCAGCGCACGATCAAGCTGCCGCGCAGCGTGGACGCGCGCCGGGCCAACCTGAGCTTCGACAATGGCGTGCTGACTCTGGCGTTGCCAAAGGTGCTTGACGGCGTACCGGCCGAGCTGCATCTCGAGGACATGGGCAACGGCCGCGGCCTCGCCCGCGGCCACGTCGGCTCACGGGGCGGGGCAGCCTCCGGTTGATCCTCTACTTCCTGCGACATGCCGCGGCGGAGGATCAACCGCTCGGCGGAGAAGATCGTGACCGACGGCTGAGTGCCGATGGCGAGGCGCAGCTGCGGGACGCCGCTGCCGTGTGGCGGCGCCTGAACCTGCGACCCGATGTCGTAGTCACCTCGCCGCTGCCACGCGCCGCGCGCACCGCCGAGCTCCTGGTCGAAGGCCTCGGCCTCCCGGACGCGCCGATCGCCGACGAGCACCTGGCTCCCGGCGCCGGCTGGAGCGATTTCGCACAGGCGCTGGCCAGCCATCCGGCCAGCCGCCGCGTCCTGTTCGTCGGCCACGAGCCAGACCTTTCCGCCGTCATCGAGCTGCTGACCGGGGCATCATCAGTCCGTATGCGCAAGGCGGCCGTCGCCTGCGTTGAGTTCTACGGCGTGCCGGAGTCTGGCGGGGGTGAGATCGCCTGGCTGCTTGATCCCGACCTGTATCGGATGGATGGAGACGGGGCCTGAGTCGGGGCGGCGCATCGGTGTAGGCTGGTCCTCATGGCCGATCTCGACCTGCACTCGCTGCTGCTGTGCGACTACGCGTTGACAGCCAACGACGGCAAGATCAGCGCGGTGGGCATCTTCAGCCAGATCAACGTCGGCCAGCTGCCGGCGGTCCATGGCCGCCTGTTCGTGGTCGCCGTTCTCGAGGCCACGGCGGGGAGCTATCCGCTGCAGCTGCAGATCGTCGCACCGAGTGGCGCCGACGTGCTCCCCAATCCGCCCCGCTTGCAGATTGAGGTGCCGGCCAGTGCCACGACCGCCAACATCGTGGCCGATCTGAATGGGCTTGAGGTCAAGGAGATGGGCCGGCATCGGCTGGAGCTGCGCAGCGGCGACCGGCTCCTCGGCAGCGCGCCGTTCATGGTCAACATGATCTTTCCGCAGCCGCAGACCGCCAACGCCTGAGCCGCGGGCTGCCGGACGCGACGGCGACAGCCTGATCTCACACAGCCGCACGCTGGATCGTTGAATGAACATGCAACCGCTCATCGCCGTCACGACCACGCGCATCTTCTGCCGCCCGGGGTGCCCCGCACGAGCGCCGCGCGCCGATCATGTCCGCCACTACCTGTCGCCGGAGGCCGCCCTGGCCGATGGCTTCCGTCCCTGCCTGCGCTGCCGGCCGCTGGGCGACCGGCTGGTGGTCGCCGCCACGCTCGACACGCCCCTCGGCCCCATGCTTGCCGCGGCCACCGACGACGGCGTCTGCCTCCTGGAATTCACCGATCGGCGCATGCTGCCGGCGCAGCTGAAGATCGTCGAGCGGCGGCTGGGGCGCGTGGTGCCCGGCCGTCACGCGCACCTCGAACGGCTGCACGAGCAGCTGGACGAGTACTTCGCCGGGCACCGACACGCGTTCGACGTGCCGGTCACGACGCCCGGTTCGGCATTCGAGCAGACGGTGTGGCGTGAGCTCCGCGCCATCCCCGCCGGTGAGACACGCAGCTACGACGGGTTGGCGCTCAGCCTCGGCCGGCCGGGAGCGGCCAGGGCGGTCGGCCGCGCAAATGGGATGAACCGCATCGCCATCGTCATCCCCTGCCATCGGGTCATCGGCGCCGATGGCTCTTTCACCGGCTACGGCGGCGGGCTGTGGCGAAAGCAGCGCCTGCTGGACCTGGAACGCGTCACGGGCGCATGGCGACGAGGATGACTGACCGATTGCATTCGCCCAACTCGACACGCCGCGGCGGCACCTCGTCAGGCGCGTGGGCCGGCTTCGGTGCCGGGGCAGCCGGCCTGGCCGCGGCTGTCGTCATCCGCATGCTGACCGGCATCCCTACGGTCGCCGAGCGCATCGCGGAGGTGCTCACCATCTTCATCCCAGTCGGTCTGTTCGACATGCTGCTGGGCCTCTTCGGCACGCTGGCCAAACCACTGCTGGTGGTCGTCGTCGGGATCGGAGTGCTCGGTGCGGGAGCGGGAATCGGCTGGGCCGCGGCATGGAGCGGCACCCACGCGCCCGGCGGCAGTCGCACGGAAGGCGGCAGCCGCGCGTGGACGGTCGCCGTTGCTGCCGTGCTGGCGGCGCTGCTGGGCGTCGGCCTCCCACTGGCCCTTGATTCGGGACCGACCGCGATTGCCGGGATCCCGGCGGCCCTGCTCTTCGGCGGCATCTTCGCCAACGCATACGACCCGAGGGCCGAGCCCAACCCTGAGGCCGATGCGTCCCGCCGCCACCTCCTGCAATGGGCCGCCGTCGCCGGTGTGTTGCTGCTCGCGGGCGGCCTGTTCTGGCGCCTGGTCTCGAGTGGCGGTCGGGTCATCGCCGGGATGCTACCGCCACCCATCACGGCGAACGCCGACTTCTACGTCATCAGTAAGAACCTGATCGATCCGTCGGTCGACGCCGCATCGTGGCGCCTGCGCGTCGACGGGCTCGTCGCGCATCCCTTGGAGCTGACGCTCGAGGCGCTGCGCGCACTGGGCGAGGTCGATCAGCTGCAAACGCTGGAGTGCATCAGCAACGAGGTCGGTGGGCACCTCATCAGCACGGCCCGCTGGCACGGCGTGCCACTGCGCGCGCTGATCGAGCGGGCCGGGCCGCTGCCGTCGGTCATTGAACTGAAGCTGACCGCCGAGGACGGCTACTCCGAGTCCATCCCGCTGAGCATGGCCGCAGATGCCCGTGTGCTGCTCGCCTTCGAGATGAACGGCGAGCCGCTTCCCGAGCGCCACGGCTTTCCCCTGCGGCTGCTGCTGCCCGGCACCTACGGCATGAAGGGACCGAAGTGGCTCTCGGGGATCGAGGCGGTCGACACGCCGTACAAGGGCTACTGGGAGCAGCGCGGCTGGACGAAGGAGGCGACCGTCAAGACCATGTCACGCCTCGATCAGCCCGCTTCGTCGAGGCCAATCGACCAGCGCTCGCCCATCGTCCTGGCCGGCATGGCCTTCGCCGGCGACCGTGGCATCCGCGCCGTGGAGGTCCAGATCGGCGAGGGTGCGCAGTGGCTTGCCGCCGAGCTCGATACACCGGTGGGCGAGAGTCCCGCCGGCGTGTGGCGCTTCTGGCACTACGCCTGGTCGCCGCCGCGCGCCGGCACATACCGGGTCCAGGTTCGCGCCATCGACGGCGGCGGCGCGTTCCAGTCGGCCCAGGTTGCCGGAACCCTTCCCGACGGCGCGTCAGGCTACGACGGAACGAGCTACACCGTAGCGTGAGGGGCGTTTGCTACACCTGCAAACAACGGCGGACTTGGGCGTGAACTCCTGCGTGGTTTGCCGACGCAGCAAACCACGGCGAAGAACGGGCGCTGTGAGCGTTCTCCGGCTCCGTTATTTGCCCGTGCTGCAAACGCGCCGGCGATCGGGGAACGCGCCGGCGATCAGCTGACGCGGATGTCGGTGCCCATGGCGTGGTAGCCGCCATCCACGTGGATCAGCTCACCAGAGGTCATCGACGCCCAGTCGCTGAGGAGGAAGCAGACCATCTGGCCGACGGGCGTCGCATCAGTCAACGACCAGCCCAGGGGTGCGCGGTTGCGCCACTTGTCGGCGATCTGGTCGAAGCCGGGGATCGACTTGCCGGCCATGGTGCGTATGGGCCCGGCCGAGACGGTGTTGACCCGGATGTGGAACTCGCCGAGGTCGCGCGCGAGGTAGCGACTGACCGCCTCCAGCGCGGCCTTGGAGACCCCCATCCAGTCGTAGATCGGCCACGCGTAGCGCCCGTCGAAGTCGAGACTGACCACCGATGCCGCCCCCGCCGCCTTCATCGGCTCGAGCATGCCGGCTGTCAGGCCCTTCAGCGAATAGGCCGACGTCTGGAAGGCCGTCGCCACACTTTCCCACGGCGTGTTCAGGAAGTTGCCGCCCAGGGCGTCGTCGGGGGCAAAGGCGATGGCGTGCACCAGGCCGTCGAGGCGGCCCCATCGGTCCATCACCTGCTTCGCCACGGCCTCGATGTGCTCGGGGTCGTTGACGTCCAGCTCAAGGACATCCGGAGTGCTCGGCAGCTTGCGCGCGACCCGCTGGGTGAGCCGCATGGCGCGTCCGAAGCTGGTCAGCAGCACCTCGGCGCCTGCCTCCTGCGCGACCTGGGCGACCGCGTAGGCCATGCTGTCGTCGGTCAGCACGCCGGTGATGAGCAGCTTCTTGCCTTCGAGCAGCACGCGCTTCCTCCTGCTTTGGCTCATGGACCGATGCGCCATGCGGCGCGCCGAGCGATTGTAGCCCGCGCGGACCACCCGGCCGCCGCGGCGAAGGACGCATGAGGCTATGCTCGGAGGCCGAATGATGGTCCACCTGTACGACTACGAGGTGCCCGTCGCCGATGTGGCGGCGGGCGTGCCGAACCTGCGTGAGGCGCTCGCCGACCGCCCCGAGGCCGAGCGTAAGGCGCTGCTCACCGGGCTCTTCCGCACCGAGCGCATCCCGGGGACCATGGAACGCCTCTCGACGCTGGTGGCGGACGTCGACGCCAGCTTCGCCGACCTGCTGACGCTGCTTGACAACGCCGCCCGCAAGCGCAGCTTCGTGGCGATCGACGAGGCGAAGGCCATCCTGGACCGATACCTCCCTGACAGCGCGGTGAGCGGCACCCATGACTGGGACGTTGCCCGCCTGCACGAGCCGTACGGCGACGGCAGCTACCACGGCAAGCTGCTGAAGCGGACGCGCAAGCAACTTCGATCGGTCAGCAGCCGCGAGGCACTGACCACCCCGTTCCTCTTCCGCAGGGAGTGGTGAGCTGAGCCGCCGATCCGGGCGCGGGTCACGCCGCCGCCGGACGTACCAGCCCATCCCGGAGCGCCGGTCGCACTGGGGTGCGCGGCTGCTTATCCTGTTCGTGGGACTGGCTCTCTTCGCCGGGGTGGTGGCCATCGCCTTCAGCCGCTGAAGAGTCCCGCCGACGCCTTTCAGCCGCTGGCGAGTGCGCCGACGTCTTTCAGCCGCTGGCGAGTCATCTGGTGACTCAAACGATGGTGATCGCTCGCCTGTCGTGCATTTGAGTCGCCACGCGCCTGAAACCAGCGCGCTTGACCCTGGAACCCCGTCAGATCGGTCGAACTCAGTCGCCACGCGACTGAACAGCAGGTGAGCCAGCCCGATTCGGTCGTTTGAGTCACGTGGCGACTCAGCCTCCGAGCGACGACTCAGCGCGCCGAGCTCAGCGTCGCACGGCAACGACGTGGCGTGCGTCAGTCCAGGCGCAACGGCCGGACGGTCATGACCTCGTCGACGCGTCCCTCCCACTCCTCGCGCGGCGCGTCGCAGTAGAGCTCGATCTCATTGCCGTCCGGGTCGGCGGTGTACAGACTGCGGCTCACGCCGTGGTCCACCGCGCCCTTCAGCAGCCCACGCGCGCCCAGCAGCTCATGGGCCTTCAGCACGGCCTCCCAGTCGGCCAGCTGGATGGCGACGTGATAGAGGCCGACGGCACCCGGCAGAGGCGTCGGCGCCTGGTCGCCCACCCGCAGCAGGCCGAGGTCGTGGTGGTTCTCGCCCGTGGCGGTGAGGAAGATCATCACGTTGCTCATCTCGCTGACCACGCGAAAGCCCAGCAGGTCGCGGTAGAAGGCCAGCGACCGATCCAGGTCGCGGACCTTGAGGACCACGTGGCCGACCCCAAGCGGCTGCATGCGGCCGATGCTACTCCAGTGCATCTCACCCTCACCACCGTTCACTGCCGAGGCGGCTGCGTTCGACTGCCGCGTTCGGCAGCCGCGTTCGGCAGCCGCGTTCGGCAGCCGGCTTAGCGGCGCACGCGGATCAGCCCAGGTGAATGGTGACCTGCACGACGCCCAGGCTGCTGCTGCGATCCGTGACCGCCGCCCACGCCTCGGGCGACAGGTCCGCGACCTTCTGGTTGGCGGTCCCCCAGTAGCAGCCGCAGTAGTCAACGACAGGCAGGCTGACACAGCGGTCGGCGCACACCGTCACGTAGCGCGCGGCCGGTGGGGCATCGTAGTGGCCACCCAGGGCGCCGGGCAACGCGACGACCGCCTGGCCGCGATAGCCGAGCGAGCAGCAGTAGTACGTCGCCTTGCCGGACACCGTGCTGCCGCTGGGCGGTGCGACGACCGTGAGCGGTGGCGTCGGACGGGCCGTCGGGATCGGGACGAATTTCGCCGTGATGGCAAACCTGGCCTGCGCTCGGCGCGCGGTGGCGGTCCACAGCACCTCGGGGCTGGCGGGCTGCGCAACATGGGCGAGCGTCAATGCCGCCGAACGCTCGCGTCCGGCGAGGGGCGTGCGTGGCAGGTCCCGGCTCGTCCGCTTTGCGGCGTCGAGCAGCTGCCCGGTCTGCGCGTCCATGGGCGTCGCGGATCGGGTGGAGACGGGCGCCAACAGGCCGACGCCCGCCGCGCTGAGGATGGTGAGTACGGCGATGCGCCGCGCCAGCTCTCGCAATCGAACGCCTCGCTACCGCAGGCCGAGCTTGCTGGAGCAGGCCGGCCACGGCGCGTAGCCCCTGGCCGCTCGCAGCCGCGCGGCGACCGCGATCTGCTCGACGCGCGTGGCAAGGTCGGGCCGTGGGGCGTAGGCCATGCCTCCGTAACCGGCCCACGTGCCGATGTTGAACTGCAGGCCGCCGTAATAGCCGTTGCCGGTGTTGATCGCCCAGTTGCCACTGGACTCGCACTGTGCAAGCAGGTCCCACACGGCGTCGCCGGAGATCGGCGGAGGCGCAGGCTTCGGCCTGGCGGCGGGGCGCGGCTGAGGCGTCACCACGGCCCGGAACGCAGCCTCGAGGGCAACGCTGGCGGGTTCGGCTCGCAGCGGCGTGGCACCAAGCGCCTCGGCGGCGATCGGTAGCGATCGGGCAGCGAGCGACAGACTGGATGAATGATCGCGGCTGGAGAGGAACGTGCGCGAAGGGACAACGACCGGCGGATGTGCGTCGGCCACGGCAAGCAGGTGGTCAACCTCCGGGCTCACCACGGTGCCGGATCCAGCCGCTATCGGCGCGAGCATGGCAACGCCAACGGCGCTGATGATGATCAGCACGGCAGCACGCCGCAGGGAATCGAGCAATAGAATCCTCAGTTAGCGTGGTCTGCGCGCCCATTGGCATCCAACATGCGAAGCGGCATGGAGCCTTGTGGGCGAGCGACCACCCTACCATCCGAGTCATCCGATGTCGAGGCCGGCAGCTCCCAGCGCCGCCCTCCCGACGCGCAGCCATACGAGGAAACCCGATGCCCACACGCAAATCGGACAACGAGAGCCATCGCAGCGGTCCGGTCATCATGCGCGGCCCGCAGAAGCGGCAGACGGAGGACCAGCGGCTCCTGCAGGAGACCCCGGATGCCGACTTCCTGCACACCGACACGTGGCGTTCGCTGCGCATCCTGGGCGAGTTCGTGGAGGGCTTCGATGCCCTGGCCGGGGTCGGCCCGGCGGTGACCGTCTTCGGCTCGGCCCGAGTCCCGCGAAGCGACCGGCAGTACCGTCTGGCGCGGAAGCTGGCGCGACGCCTCGTCAAGGAGGGGTTCGCGATCATCACCGGCGGCGGCCCGGGGATCATGGAGGCTGCCAACCGTGGCGCCCAGGATGCTGGCGGCCTGTCCATCGGCTGCAATATCGAGCTGCCCTTCGAGCAGGGGCTCAACGACTATGTCGACCTCGGCATGGAGTTCCGCTACTTCTTCGTGCGAAAGGTGATGTTCATGAAGTACGCGGAGGCGTTCTGCATCTTCCCGGGCGGCTTCGGCACGCTCGACGAGCTGTTCGAGTCGCTGACCCTGATCCAGACCGGCAAGGTCGAGCACTTCCCGGTCGTCCTCTTCGGCACGGAGTACTGGCAGGGACTCCTGGACTGGATCAATCAGCAGCCGCTCGACGAGGGCAAGATCGCGCCGGCCGACCTCGACCTGTTCACCCTCACCGACGACATCGAGGAGGCGGCGACCACGATCCTGACACGTCACCAGAATCGCCTGGCTGCCGAGCGCAGCCAGCGTGCTAACGAGCGGGCAGTGAAAGAGGCCAACGCCCACTGACCCCGGCGCGCCACCGAGCAGGCACTCAAGGCGGCCCAGGCGCACTGAGCGGGGCATCGAGGCGAGGAAGGTGATGGCCACTGATACCTATCATTCATGGCTGTTATGTGGCAGACTCCCTTGGTATGCAGGACACAATGCCCGCTTCGTCGTCGCTCCGGGTCGGTCAGGCCGCCGAGATGCTGCAGATATCGGTGGAAACGCTGCGCCGCTGGGAAGGCGAGGGGCGCCTGACAACCACGCGGTCACGGGGAGGCCAGCGGCTCGTGCCGATCCAAGAGGTCACCAGGCTGCTCGGCGAGCGCCGCGCGGCGGCGCCGGAGCGCCCGACAGTGGCGGCCTCGGCGCGGAACCGCTTTCCGGGGATCGTCACCGGCGTCGAACGTGATCGTGTCGCGGCGGTGGTCGAGGTGATGAGCGGGCCGCATCGGCTCGTGAGCCTGATGACCGCCGAGGCCGTCAAAGACCTGGGGCTCGCCATCGGCGACGAGGTCATTTGCGTGGTCAAGGCGACGAACGTCATCGTCGAGATCTCCACGCGCAAGGAGCCGTGAGCGTGCGGCGGGCCACCGTCATCATCGCGCTCGCCGTCGTCGCTTCCGCCTGCGCGGCGTCTCCCGCGTCTTCGTCGGGCACGACGGTCGACACCCAGCTGACGATCTTCGCCGCCGCATCGCTGACAGGCGCGCTCGATGCCGTCAAGCGCACCTACGAGGCCGCCCTCCGGGGTGCCAGCCTCACCATCTCGACCGCCTCATCGGCCGCGCTGGAGACGCAGATCGAGCAGGGAGCGCCGGCGGACGTCTTCCTGTCGGCCGATACCGCCAATCCGCAGAAGCTGGTCGCCGGCGGTTTCGCTGAGGGTGATGCGGTCGTCTTCGCTGGCAACCAGCTGACGATCATCGTGCCCGCCGGCAACCCGGCCGGAATCACATCGCCAGCCGACCTCGCCAGACCTGGCATCAAGATCATCGCCGCCGGCGACGAGGTGCCGATCAGCCAGTATGCGGCCCGAGTGGTCGCCAACCTGGCCCGTGGAGCGCCCGGCTTCGAGGCTGCCTACGACGCAAACGTCGTGTCGAAGGAGGACAACGTCAAGGCGGTCGTCGCCAAAGTGGAGCTTGGCGAGGGTGATGCCGGCATCGTCTATCTGACCGATGCGACCGCTTCGGCCAAGGTCGACACCGTCGACATCGCGGTAAGCGCGAATGTCCATGCCAGCTACGCGGGCGTGGTCATCAGGTCCTCGGCGCATGCCGATGCTGCGACAGCCTTCCTCGCCTGGCTGGCGGGTCCGGATGGCCAGGCCGTCATGCGCCCATTCGGATTCCTCCCACCCACACCGTGACCGAAGTCGCTGCCGGCCATTCTCGGCGCGGGCCGGTCGTGCGTCGCTTGACCTCCTCGGGTCCTGCGCCACGCTGGCTGCTGACGCTGGCCGCCACCGGGTTTGCCGTGTTCCTGGGCCTGCCGATCCTGACGCTTGTCGTCCGGGCAATCCTCGATGGTTCGTTCGGGACTGCGTTCGTCTCAGGATCGGTGCTTGCGGCGCTCTCCCTCAGCCTGGTCACGACGGCGGTGAGCCTGGTCGTGACCGTGGCTGTTGGACTGCCGCTGGCCTTCGTCCTGGCCCGGCGCAGCTTCCCCGGAAAGTGGCTGCTGGAAGCGCTGATCGACCTGCCGATCGTGCTGCCGCCATCGGTCGCCGGGCTGGCGCTGCTGCTCGTCTTCGGCCGTACCGGCCTGCTCGGCGGACCATTTCAGCTGGCGGGGATCGAGATCCCGTTCACCGCCGTCGCGGTGATCCTGGCCCAGGTCTTCGTCTCGGCGCCGTTCTTCGTGCGTGCGGCGCGCACCGGCCTGGCAGGGATCGATACCGACCTCGAGGATGCCGCCCGGGTCGACGGCGCATCGGAGCTGCAGCTGTTCCGATCGATCAGTGTGCCGCTGGCCAGCGCGGCACTGGCGGCCGGGCTGGTGATGAGCTGGGCCCGCGCGCTCGGCGAGTTCGGAGCTACCATCATGTTCGCCGGCAATATCGAAGGCCGGACGCAGACGCTGCCCCTGGTGGTCTACTCCGAGTTCCAGGCGGGCGGCGGCCTGAATGCTTCGATTGCAGCCGCTGCCATCCTGGTGATCGCGGCCCTCGGCGTGCTCATCGCAGTACGACTGTTCCACTGGACCTGGGCGTTCGACGTGCGGAGCATCGGCTGATCTGGTGGGATCCGACAGACGAAAAAGCGACCGGCGAGATTGCCGGCCGCAGAGGTGTGTCGTGATTGGTCCGTGATCTGCTCGTTGCCAATGCATGCACCTCCGCCGAGCGATCCCGATGGGCACGCTGCTCGTTGCGGCCGTGCTGGCCGGCTGCAGTGCCCCCCAGCACGTCACGCTGGCGGACCTCGTCGCCCAACAGGAAGCGTACGCCGGGCAGCAGGTCGAGACGAGTGGCGAGGTCCGCGCCTTCCATGATCCCGGCGGAACCTACTACGTGCTCGAGGACGCGAATGCGAACCGGGTGCAGGTTCGGCCGGCCGACGACGTCGCGCGTTACGTCGGCCGCCAGCTGACCGTCGTCGGTCGCTTCGACGTCCTGCCCGACGCCGGGCGCGTCATGGTCATCGAATCCGCACGCGCCCCCTGACGACGGGATGAGGCACCCCAGGGCGCGGCGACGGCCCCGGGTTGCTACACCGGCCCGGATGCTGGCGATTGATGCGCCACCTGGGCGCGCCATGGCGTACCGAGCATCGGCAGCAGGTAACGATCGAGGCCGTAGTAGCCGGCGACGCGCCAGGCCAGGATCAGTCCGATCGAGGCGGTGAACAGAACCGGATTGGTGGATGCCGATCCAGCGAGCAGGAAGGACATGTTCATCAGCGCACCGAAGAACGCCGCGATTCCCGTCAACGCGCCGAAGATAAGGCCGATGCCGACCGCGATCTCACCGAACGTGATGATCCAGCCGAACCAGGTCTCGTGGTGGCCATTCAGAAGGAAGGTGATGAAGTCGCGGTACCAGTCGTACGTGATCGGCGCATGTCCCTGGGCCGGGATCGCGATCGCGTTGTGCCAGAAGCCGGCGAGGGACGACCCACCGTCCAACCAGCCGCCGCCGGTTGCCTTGCCGATGCCCGCCTCGAGCCATGAGAGGCCCAGGAAGAGGCGGATGGGAAGCCAGAACAGTCCCGCACGGGTATTGGCAAAGAGATAGCGCGCGAAACTCGGACCCTCAACCTCGACCGTCGAAGCCTCAGGCTCCCGACGATCGGTGAACAGGAGCAAGACCACCAATAGCGACAGAACGAAGAAGGCCCAGGTCAGCACGGCGTTGAGAGTGCCGGTCGGCTGCGAGATCGGCCAGTCTTCCGGAAGCTGTAGCCAGATCAGGATGATCGCCGCGACGACGGCGATCCAGGTGGCGTAACGCCGCAAAGGCGACATCATTTCGACGGTCCTACCTTTCTACCCAGGGAGGGCGGCGCCAAGACTGACGTCATCGCCTCCGGCCTCTGTTGATCGTAATTGTCCCATGCAGTCTCAACCGCACTAGTGCCATTCGGCGCCATTGGAGATGCCATCCGTCCCGCCACAGCCACGACGGCCGAGCTGCAGGATCATGGCGTCGTGCCCCGCGAAGTTGAAGGCGTGGGTGACCATCGAGTACAGGCCATCCTCACTATGCCCGCCGGCGCAAGCCAGGGGCCGGAATGACTATCGACGGCGTGAGGCGCCGGCTCCAGATTGGTATCCAGCTGGGTTTCAGCGGACCTTGCACGCTGGGTTTGACAACACTCACTCTTCGGTCAGCGGATGTCGCCAGCGCAAGCCCGGAAACCGGCTGAAGTCCCGATCGGTGCTGATCCACTCGCTGCCCGATTCGATGGCAAGCGCGGCGAGGTAGGCGTCCGGCACGAGGTTGCCCTTGGCGTTCACCGTGCGGCATAGTCGTTCGAAGATCTCCCAGTGACGCGGTCCGGGGGCAACCGGCACGGCGTTGGGCTGGGAGCGCAGCGCGATGGCGAAATCCAGGGCCTCGTCGATCGGGGCCGGCGGCGAGAAGATGCTCGGATGGGTGGCAACCCGCACGAAGCCGCTGAGGACGAGGTCGGAGACGCCCACCGGCTCGTCCGACTCGACCGCCGCCCGCAGCCAGTCACGGTAGCGCTCGTGGTGCGGCGTGCCGGCGTGGAACGCGTAGACGAGGACATTGACGTCCGGCAGGATCAGGAGTCGGTGTCCTCCATCCGGTCGAGCAGGGCGGCGCCGTCGTCGAGGTCGACCCCCGGACGCAGCCGACTGCCCGCGAAGGTCGGGAGATCGATCGCGCGCCGCCGATCACCCCGCTCGCGCCGTGCGAACGCCTCGCGCAGCGCATCCTCGACGACGGCGTTCAGCGTCGTGCCTGAGCGTGCGGCCTGCGTCTTGGCCTGGCTCAGCAACCCATCGTCAATCTTGATCGTGGTTCGCATGCGTCAAAGCATCACTTGTCGTCATCATGATGTCAAGGACCCCGCCGACACCGCGGTAGGCTCAGCGGCGCGGATCACCAATACCGAGCAGCACGCGTAGCCGCGACGGGTCCATGAGCCGAATCTCGCTACCGGCGCGGCCGCGCTGCCAGGCCAAGCTCGATACCGCGGTCGCAGTGGGGGACATCAGCCCGACGGAGATGGGGGAGTCTGGGAGGAGCTGACGCACGCCATCTACCAGCGGATCATCGTCGCGGCGGCCACCTTCGTCGGGGTTGAGCTGACGCCCCCTGCGAAGGCACACGGACTCCACGCGGTGCTGCCTGAAGAGGTCGAGGTGGAAGAGAAAGCTAACTGGCGGGCCCGACCGGATTCGAACCGGCGATCTCCAGCGTGACAGGCTGGCATGTTTGGCCACTACACCACGGGCCCGGGGAGGTGCCGGTGGCGGAGTATATCAGGCTTGCGGTGGACCTTCAGACGACCGATCAGACGACCGATCAGACGACCGATCCGTCCGCATACGGCTCATGACCACGGCCGCGCAGCAGCCATATGCCAGCGCGACCACGCCCAGGCCGATGCCTCCCAGCAGGAAGCCCGCACCATACGGAGCACTGACCAGTGCCGCGACCGCGGCCGCAAGCCACAGCATGCTCAGCGTCGCGGCGAGTACGACCGTGGCCGTAGTCGCCCATCCCGCACGGCGCCGTACCCCGGCGACCACGACGAGGTGCGCCATGCCAAGCGCCACGCTGCCGAAACCCAGCGCGAACAGCGCCCCGCCGACCGCCGCTGCGTCGATCGCCACCGGCGGAAGCTGCGCACGAACACCCGCCGGATCAGTGACGGCGAGTACCGCGGCAAAGCTGCCCACCAGGATCAGCAGGACGCCGACGACGAGCAGGAAGCGCGTGACGAGGACGAGCCGCGGCGGCATGCCGGCGGCCGCGCGGCCTAGTGGTGCGGCCGCGCGAGGATGATCGCCGCGGCTGCGAAGATCAGGGTGATCACGACGAGCGCGCCCGCCAGCACCTGGTCGCCACCCGCATGCGACATCACGAGCACCACGCTGGCGCCGCCCAGAATCGCGGCCGCGCCGCTCAGCATGGCCGCCGCAACCCGGGCCAGACGAACCTCAGCAAGCACCGCAGCGGCGCTGCCGACCAGGGCGACCGAGAAGATCGCAAGCAGCCCGCCGCCGATGATCTGGCCGAGGCCGAGGTTGACCACGTTTGGTGGCGACGTCGTGCCCGCGTAGCGACTGCCCACGGTGATACCGGAGATGGCGATCGCGATCCCGACGATGAACAGCGCCAGCCCGACGATGGTCACCGCCAGCAGCGCCACGCTGCCGGCCTCGCCGATGTACTCGGGCGCCAGGGAGTGTGCCCGGGAGCGACGCCGGGCGACCGCCGTGGGCGCGCGAGGAGCTTCGCGTCGGCCGGCGGCCGGCTTGTTGACCTTCTTGGTGACCACGGGCGCGATTGTAGCGGAGTCGTCGTGGACACCCGATCGGGTACCCTTATCCTCGACCGACGCCGTTCGCGCGTCCGCCTCCCGCCCTGACGATCGAGGTAGCTGCATGTCCCTCTCCCCGTCCGACGCGGACGCTCGTTTTGATCGCACCATCGAGCGCTGGTTCCGCGACCGGCTGGCCATCGAGCCGGAGGTCGCGACCTACCTCGGCATCCACGACCACGACGGCGAGCTGAGCTCCGGGACAAGCGAGCAGGTCGACCGCGAAGTCGCCTTCCTGCGGGGCTCGATCACCGAGCTCGAGCGCTTCGCCGCCGACGAGCTCAGCGCGGATCGGCTCCTCGACCGCGACCTGGCGCTGCACCAGGCGCGCCTGGGCCTGTTTCAGCTGACCGAACGCCGCTCCTGGGCCGGCCGCAGCGACGCCGCCGAGTTCATTGGTGATGCGCTCTTTCCGCTCTTCGCCCGCGACTTCGCGCCACTCTCCGAACGGCTGGAAAGCATCGTGGCGCGGCTGGAGAAGGCGCCGCGCTACATCGCCGAGACACGCACTCGCGTGACCGACCCGGTGCGGCTGTGGACCGAGATCGACCTCGAGGGCACGGCCGCGCTGCCCAGCTTCCTCGACACGATCGTGGCGACTGCCGCCTCCGAGCAACGCGACGAGACGCTGACACAGCGTCTGCGTCAGGCCGCGGACGCGACGAAGGCGGCGCTCGACGAGCACACGCAGTGGCTTCGCGACGAGATGCTGCCGAATGCCAACGCCGAGTGGCGCACCGACCCCGAACAGTTCGAGCAGCTCGTCAGCCTGCGTGAGCTCCAGGCCACCGGCGACGAAATCCTGGCCGTGGGCGAGCAGATGCTCACCGAATCGAAGGCCGCGCGTGATGCGGTGTGCACCGAGATCGACCCCACGCTCAGTCCCGAGGAGGTTGGCGACCTCGTCAAGAACGACCACGCCGCGAGTTTCGCGGAAGCGCTCGAGGAGTATCGGCGCGACATGGACCGCGCCCGCAGCTTCGTGATCGACCACGAACTCGCGACCATGCCGCCCGACGAGAAGCTCAAGGTCATCGAGACGCCAACCTTTGTCCGGCATCTGATCCCGTTCGCCGCATACTTCTCGCCGGCTCATTTCGACCCGGTGCCGCTCGGCATCTACATCGTCACCCCGCCCGAGACGCCGGGCATGATGCGCGAGCACAACCGCGCGTCGATCAGCAACACCAGCGTCCACGAGGCGTACCCGGGCCACCACCTGCAGCTCAGCGGCGCGGCGACCAATCCGAGCCTGGTGCGGCTCTTCTCGGGCGCTCCGGAGTTCACCGAGGGCTGGGCCTTCTATTGCGAACGGATGATGAAGGATGCGGGCTTCGACGACACGCCCAAGCATCGGTACATCCAGTACACCGATGCGATCTGGCGGGCTACCCGCATCATCCTGGACGTGCAGCTGCACCGGGGCAGCATCGGCTTCGATGACGCGATCGACCGTCTGCAGGCCGAGACTGGTTTCGAGCGGCCGGCCGCCCTTGGGGAAGTCAAGCGCTACACCTCGACGCCGACCTACCAGCTCAGCTATCTCTACGGCAGGCACATGATCGAGGCACTGCGCACCGACGTCGAGCGGCGCATGGGTCCTGCCTTCGACCTCAGGTTCTTCCACGACACGCTGATCTATGGCGGGACCATGCCTGTCTCCTACGCACGGCGCCTGTTCGATGCCAGGCTGGCGAATGACTCGCCTGACCGATGAGGGTGCCGCGCGCCCTTATCGGTCTTGCGCTGGCAACGTCGCTGGTTGCCTGCAGCTCGCCGTCGCCGACACCGGCCGTCGCCTGTCCCACCGCGGCACCCACCGCCGCAGGTGCGCAGCAGCTCCTGACCAATGCTGCCCAGGCCGTGGTCAGGACCAACAAGGGCGAGTTCACCATGGAGCTCTACGGCTCGGCCGCGCCGATCGCCACCGCCAACTTCGTCGCCCTGGCGCGCTGCGGCTTCTATGACCGGATCAGCTTCCATCGCGTACTCGCCGGCTTCGTGGCCCAGGCGGGCGACCCCGCGACGAAGCAGAACCACGGCGACTTCGATGGCCTGGGCGATGGCGGCCCGGGCTACGGGTTCGCCATCGAGCCCCCTGACGACAGCCTGCACTACGACAAGTACGTGGTGGCCATGGCCAACGACACGCGGACGAACCGCTCGCAGTTCTTCATCGACCTCGCCGACCTCAATGGCCGCATCCCGCGCACCTACACCATTTTCGCCAAGGTCATTCTCGGGA
>JBBRXE010000004.1:0-30284 GCA_038248695.1 Candidatus Limnocylindria bacterium
CCAGCGGCCACCCGCACCGTATCGGTTCCAGGCATCCGCACTGATGCCGTGCAGGCGCATGACACCGGCGCGCGTCGCGATGTCGTCGGAGTCGGTGACCAGCATGCCGCCCTCGCCGCCGGTGGTCATCGACTTCGTGGCATAGAAGCTGAAGGCCGCCGCATCGCCGAGGCGGCCGGTCGAGATGCCGCCGGCCGATGATGGCAGCGCGTGGGCCGCGTCCTCCAGGAATCGGGCTTGCGGTGCCAGCTCGCGCAGCGGCGCGGTGTTGACGGCAAGGCCAGCGAAGTGGACCGGCATCACGGCTCGAGTGGCATCGGTCAGGACGGCCTCCAGCTCGGATGCACCCAGCAGGTAGTCGTCGCCGACATCAGCCAGCACCGGGCGGGCCCCCAGGTAGGCGCACACCTCGCCGCAGGCGGTGAAGGTATAGGCCGGGATGACGACCTCGTCGCCCTCGTGAATACCGAATGCCTCCAGCGCCAGGTGCAGGCCCGCGGTGGCGCTGTTGAGTGCCAGGGCGTGTTTGACGCCGATGCGCTCCGCGAAGCGCTCCTCCAGTTCATGCGCCTTCGCACCGGTGGTCAGCCAGCCGGAGCGCAGCACGTCGCTGGCGGCTGCGATCTCGCGCTCGCCCATGGACGGCCGATGAAACGGAATGGGCTCGGGCTGGGTGGTCAGAACTGGGGCCTCGCGCAGGTTGGAGCCGGAGGCTAGACCGCCTCGGTGCAGCGGGTCAACGGTACTCCCGGGACGGGAGAGGCCTGACTCGGGTGTTGACAGGATGCCTTTGCCAGTCCACCCTCGTGCGATGCGACTCGCATGGGATGAGAGTCGCCTAGGGTGAGAGTGAGGAACGATGAAGGCATTCGTCGGACGCGGGAGCGAGTTGCGCGCGCTGGTGGTCAGCCAGCCGGAGCGCAGCACCTCGACGACGGCCGCGATCTCGCGCTCGCCGATGGAAGGGAATGGGCTCGGGATTCGTGCTCAATAGTGGCTCCAGGATGCCTCGCGCAGGTTCGGCCGCAGGCTAGGCTGGTCGGTGCGAGCGGTCAACGGTACTACCGGTCGCGTCACCACTCGCTGCCGGCGAAATGTGATGGAAACCAGCCATGAGCGGCGCGGAGTCCACCAGTCTGGTGCGCCGCCGTATCCTTCGCGACATGAAGCGGAAGAAGGCAGACGAATGGGATCGTGCGGCGGATCTCGCCGCAATCCACGTTGCCTACGATGGATACGCATTCACCGGCCGACATCGTCTGTGGAACGAGCAGCAGCGCGGATATGGACGGCTCGCCAGGCAACTGCGAAAACAGGTCGTCCTAGTGCTCAGGGAATCCGTGCTGTCAGCCGGGACGCGCGTCCTCGATCTCGGCTGTGGGTCTGGGCGTCTCTTCGACAGCGCCCGGGAAGAATTACCTGAGCGTTTCGAGTGGACGGGCGTGGACCTGCGAGAAGACGCAATTGCGGAGGCGAGGAAGGCTTTTCGCGGCGCGACGTTCATGGTGAGCTCGGCCGATGCGGTTCCGCTTCCCGACGCAAGCTTCGACGTGGTCGTTGCACAGCTACTGTTCAGTTCGTTGCCCTCGCTCCAGCTTGAAGAAGCCGTCGCGGCGGAGATCACTCGCCTACTGAAGCCTGACGGATTGCTGGTGTGGCTCGATATTCGATACTCGAATCCGACCAATCGAGCCGTGCATGGGATGCCCATGGGGCGAATCGGGCATATATTTCCACAATGGCGCACTGAGCTCTGCACCACCGGACTGCTGCCTCCCATCGCTCGTCGCCTTGGTGTACTCGCCAAGATCGCATATCCAATGTTGTCGGCAATGTCGCCGTTGAGATCACACATTGTCGGGCGGTTAACGCGGCCGACCATTCTCGAAAGTGTCCGATGAAGACAGTGGGCAGCAGCCAGCGGAAACGCGCTGAGCGGTGCCCAGAGCCGCACAAACCAAGGTGAGTAAGCGGTGGCGATCCATATCAGGATCGCCACCGACGGCAGGCAGGTATAGCTGTGCCCCTCGCGAATGCGTGTCCCGGCGTCGAAATGCCCGACGTCGTCGCCGAGGTTCTCTAGGCCGGATGCAATGTGAACCGAACAAGCCCTATTGAGACAAATGTGAGGAAAGATGCGACGAGCAACCTAGGTAGGAGCCAACGCCCGATCAAGACCGTCCGCCGAACATCCAGATTGAGCTAAGTGGCGATACTTGACTCGCCGGCGAAACAAGGGCATCGCCTTGGATCCGCTTGCTGATCAGATTCTAGCGGCTGCCAGTCGCAAGAAGACTCGGATCTTCGGGACCATGGTTAGGTGTCTTGGAACCGGTCAATTGAGTCTCTCAGCATGTCCCACAGGCCGGCGAATGTCCCGGTTCCATACCCGATGTGCAATGCGGCAAGGGCGAGGGCAATGAGATCGGGGCGAGTGAGCCGACGCTTCCAGGCGAGCATCAGACCGCCGCCGGCGATCAGGGCAAGGTACGCACTCCATGCCAGGACGCCTGCCGCGCGGGTCCGGGCCTCCACCAGCCCCAACGCGCCCAGGCCCAGAACGGCGACTGCCGACGCGGGCACGGCGTGCTTCGGACTGAAGAAGGATGGATGCTTGCGCACGACGGCGACGCGAGCCCGGCCGTATCGGAAGTACTGCTGGAAGAGCGCGCGCGGATTCGGCCGCACCCGATAGTGGAACCGCATCCGAGGCTGCAGCACGATGCGCCAGCCGGCCAGCCGCAGGCGGTAGTTGGCTTCTTCGTCCTCGCCGTAGAGGAGCTGCGCGTCGAAGCTGCCGGTCTCGATCAACGCCTGACGTCGGTAGACGCCGCACTGCACGGTGTCCGCTTCCTGAAGCTGCTCAGATGCAGTGTAGATGCCGCCGCCGACGCCGAGCACCGAGAAGCGGGCGTACGCCACGGATCGCTCGAGATCATTCTCCGCCACCGGCACCACCAGCCCGCCGACGCATCCAACCTCGGCGTCGGCCTCAAGGATCGCAACGGCATCGGCCACGAAGGAGTCGTTGATCCAGCCATGTCCGTCGATCTTGGCGACGATCGGACCGCGAGCGGCCTCGACGCCGATATTCATGGCCACGGGCGTGTTTACGCCCGGCCCGCCGAGGATCCGGATGCGCGGATCGTCCGCCTGGCGTTCGCGCAGGATGTCCAGCGTGCCGTCGGTCGAGCCGCCGTCCACGGCGATGATCTCGATGCGGCTGGGCGGGTAGGTCTGCCGGTCGATGGCCTCCAGGGACCGATGCAGATGCGCGCCCTCGTTTTTGACGGGAAGTACGAGTGAGACGAGAGGCAGCTCGGTCAGCGCGCTAGACATCGGTAGCGTGCGCTCCGCGGGCGAGCGTGAAGTTGGCGTAGCGCACCACGACCTCAGAAGCCGGCATGGCGCGATAGTCGGCGTGGAGCGGCACGCTGCCAAGCAGCTCGAGGTCCTGCGGCGTCGGAAGGGGATGATCGTCCTCGAGGATCGACAATCCGGATCGCTCGATCAGCGCCACGAACTCCTCATGCCGGATACGGTTCTGGTAGTGGAGCCCGGGGTTGAACTGCCGCCAGCGGTGGGCGCTGAACCGCAGGAAGTTGTACGGAGTGAGGTTGGCGTCGAAGTACCAGTAATGATCCTGGTAGTCGATTCGGATCCGCATGAGGCCGTCGGGAGCGAGGATGCGTCGGCACTCGGCGAGGATGGCGGGAATATCGGCCACCGGCACGTGCTCCATGACGTCGGTGGACGTGATGAGGTCGATGGAGCCGCCGGCGAGGCCGGTCGACCGCGCATCCGTGGGTGCTCGGTAATTGATGCCTAAGTTCCCGAGCAGGCCGGCGACGTGGTGGCTTCCTGGCTCGACAACTGGCTTTCGCGCAAGGCCGAACCGACGCGCCTCGCGGGCTAGGCGCTCGGCGATGTCGGTCACGAGTTCGAGCCTGGCGAGTGGCTGCAGGTCGATGACCGTCTGGTGTTCGATGCCCATCGCGTAGTAGACCAGCGGCATCAGCAGGTCCCATCCGGCGCCGAACTCGAAGAGCTGGAGCTCAGGGAGTGGCTTTGTGCGCCATCGCTGGAAGCTGGCGATATTGCGGCGCGCCTTGCCAACCTGGGCGGCGAGCTCGCTGTCGCTGACCGGAAGCGTCCTCGTGACGCGGCGCTGGAGTGCGTAGTTCATGGTGGTGCCGCCCGGAAGAAGGGTCAGAACCGTCTGGATTGCCGCCTTCAGATGCCAGTCGCGGAGTCGGGACGCGCGCCGGTGCTCGGATCCGTAACCGCCGTCGGGGGCATCGTGCATCCAGGCCGCGTCGCTATCGGGTCTCGGATCGCTCGTCACTCGAGCGCTGCCTCGGCCGGGGCGACGGAGCCAAGAGAACGTCGCCGAAAGCCGATCAGCTGCAGACCAGCAACGCCCCAGTGGTCCGACTCTTCTGCAACGACCTCAAATCCGCGCTCCGCCAAGAAGCTGCGAACTCCGGTTCCTACTTCGCCGGCGGTCGTTTCGACGGCGATCCGGTCGGTTGCCGGCAGGATTCGGTCCGCGCCCCTCAATACCGCCTCTTCGGCCCCCTCGACATCGATCTTCAGCATGTCGACATGATCTATGCCCAGCTCTTCGAGAATTCCATCCAGCCTTCGTACCTGGACGCTGGCCGATTGGTCCGCTTCCGCAAACGGCTCGAGGCTCGACGATACGGTGAATCCGGATTCGAAGTGCAGGACGGCGTCCGTTTCCGATTCGCCACACGCCACACTGAGGCTATCAACCCGGATGCTGAGGGAGTGCAATGACCGCTGCAGGTGCGGGTAGCTCACCGGATTGGGCTCGATGGCGACCAGGCGACCGGTCACGCCGATCAGCTTGGCCGCCCAAAGCGAAAAGACCCCGATGTTAGCTCCCACGTCGACGACGACCGAACCCCGCTGCGGGCGCCACCCGACGACGGCGGCATACGCCTCGATCAACGAGATCTCGTACCAGGTGCTCAGGCCGCCGGACTGCATTGAGACCGAGAGCGACCCCGGGTTGGACCGAAACGCGAGCGGTCGTGGTCGCGGAGCGAGCCATCGAAACGGCATTCGGCCGGCGAGTCGCAGGCGCGAGCTGAAATACAGGAAGATCCAGGCTCGATCCTGCCACGTGCGGGCGTCCTTGAACAGTGCCGGTACGACGACCAGCGGCGACCAGCGGTGGACGATTGTCGACATGCCTCACTTCTCGATATCGGGCCAATTCGCGTGACACAGCCTAGCGTGGGGGGCGCGGCGGATACCGGCGGCCTCCGCACGCTGGCCGGTCAGACGTTGACCTACGCGCTCGGCGGCCTCGCCTACAAGGGAATCGCGCTCGTCACCGTGCCGATCCTCGCCCGGCTGCTCGCGCCGGATGAGCTCGGCCTGCTCGACGCCGGCGCCGTGGTCGCCACGGTGGTTGCAATACTCGCCGGGATGGGCACTGAGCAGGCGGTCGCGTGGCTGCAGCCGCGCATCGAGGACGAGCACCAACTGTGGGGCACTGCCGTGACGCTCGTCGCGGCCGGCGCGCTCGTGCTGATCGGCATCGTGGCGATTGCGCGCGAACCGATCGCCAGTCTGCTGACCGGTGACAAGGATCTCGGCCCAGTGTTCGTGGCGGCGGCCATTTACGGTGCGGTCATGGCATTCACCGCCATGGGCCTCAACGCCGTTCGGTTGCGGGCGACCCCGCGCAGGTACGCGATCGCATCATTCTTCGTGGTTGCCGGGGAGATGAGCGTTGGTTTGCTGATCGCCTGGCAGCTCACGTCGCCAGTGTTGGCCATGCTTTTGGGGTGGGCTGCCGCTTCGGCGCTTGTCACAGCGGCGATATTCCGCCTTCACGTTCCGCGCTTGGCGGCACCGTCCATTCCTGTCATTGAGCGGCTGGTCAGGTTCGGGGCGCCGCTCGTGCCGGCAGCTATTGCGTGGGTAGTCGGGGACGTTGCACTGCGATCGGCGATCGCACGTGACGCCGACCTCGCCGCGCTGGGCGAGTACGGAATCGCGTTCCGGATCGCGACCGTGCTTGCCATTTTGGTAACGGGCTTCATGGTGGCGTGGCAGCCGTACCTCTACCGTTCGTTGCCATCCGATGTGCTGCCCAGGGCGCGCCGCGCTGCGCCAGCCCTGATCGCGGTGCTGGGCGCGATCGCCATAGGGCTGACCCTGCTCGCCCGGGAGATCGTGGAGCTCGTGGCCGGACCCAGCTACATTGGTGCGGTGAGTGCCGTCCCGGCGTTGGCGGGCGGCATGGTGGCTCTGGGCCTCTTTCAGCTCGCAGCGACACTGAGGGGAGCGATAGCGGGGACCAGGGTGGTCGCCCTTGCGGCACTCGGTGGCGGATTGGTGCAGATCGTGACCGCGCTCGTGTTGGTCGAGTCGCTCGGCATCGCCGGGGCGGCGCTCGCCAGTCTGCTCGGCTACCTCGTGGCGGCCGTCGCGGTCACCTGGACGACGCGCCTCGTCAGCTTCGGGGCCGACGGCGCATGGCTGGTTGCGACCGCGGCGCTGGTCGCCGGCGGGCTGGGTCTCGCTGCGTGGCTCATGTGGTCGTCCCTCGAAATTCGTGTCGCGGCAACCCTGCTGACAGCCATCGCCGCCGCCGGAGCGGCCCTCCTTTGGGCTCGCTCGACCAGCCGGAGACTGGCGGCATGACCGCGCCACGAGGCCAGCGGCCCGGGTTGCGCCGCCAGCGCCTCGCGATCACGGTGATCTCGCTGGCTGTACTGATCGTGGCGGGTATCGGTTACGTGATTGCCAACGAAGGGGCCGATGCGCGCGTGCTGTACGAGATCGGCCTTACCTCGCCGTACGCCGGCTACCGGCCCAGCCACCCCGGATTCCCGTACTCGCCGCTCCTGGCGCAGCTGCTGCAGCCGCTGCAGGCGCTGCCCTGGCCTGTCTTCCACGGTCTCATCGTCGGCGGCGAGCTGGCGGCGCTTGCCTGGCTCATCGGGCTTCCGCTTGCTGCCTTGCTCGCATTCGTTCAGGCCCCGCTGCTCCTCGACGACCTTCGCGTGGGCAACATCCAACTCATGCTGACGGCCCTGGTCGTCATCGGCTTCACCCGTCCACCGGCCTGGGCGGGACCCTTGCTGACCAAGGTGAGTCCGGGCATTGGCTTGCTCTGGTTCGCGGCCCGGCGCGAATGGCGGCATCTTGCCATTGCCCTGAGCACCACCGCGGCGCTGGCGCTGATGTCGTTCGTGTTCGCCCCGCAGCTGTGGTTCGATTGGTTCCACCTGCTCACGGGCGCGCCGCTCGCCGACGCGCAGCACCTGGCGCCACTGCCACTCGCCGTCCGCATCCTTCTGGGCGCGGGCGTGGTGCTGGCGGCGGCGATCTCAGACCGGGCCTGGCTGGTGCCCCTCGGCATGGCGGTCGCGCTGCCCGAGTACGGCAGCCAGTGGCTCATCCTGCTGGCCATGCCGCGGCTCTTCCTTCATCCGCCTGGGAGGCGCAAGCTCGAGGATGGGCATGAGCAGGTAGTAGGGCAGCCAGTACGGACTGGCGGCTAGCGCAGCCCACCCGACCCGACCTCGCACGGTGAGCCAAGCTGCCAGCGGGATCCCGATCAACAACCACCACTGACCGATGACTCGACTGGGTCCCACATTCGATGGCAGGAGTGCATCGGTCGTGGCATTGACAAGTGTGCCGAACCAGCCGTTCGCCCAGCCGAGTCCTGCCACGATCCCCAGCTGCACGACGCCGCCGATGACGAACGGCCAGCGCCACGACGGCTGCTTCCACACTAGCCAGGCCGCGACTGGAAACATCAACGGTCGAGGCAAAAGCAAGGTCAGCAGCAAGAATCCCGCCGTCCCCCAGCGGTTGCCCCTCAGGGCCCAAGCTCCAGCGAGGACGATGAAGGTGAGCACGTTCCCGGTCTGCACGTCATACCAGAACGGCCATGACGCCAGGGCGACCATACGCATTGGCCAGTTGGGAAGCGCCAACGCGGCCGCGAGGTGGACCACACGCCAACCAATCGCGCCGAGTGGGACGAGCGCAGTGAACAGCGCGGCGAACAGGGGCGAGTAGCGGTAGGCATAGTCGCCGGTGATCGCGTAAAGCTCGCCGCCTGTCCAGAACCGGTGCGAGGCCTCCACGTACTGCTGCCAGTCGACCGCCGACGCTCCGCCCAGCACCAGTCCGATCGACCGCGCGGCCAGCCACACGTTGGGCGTCACCACCAGCACCAGCAACGCCGCCGCGAGCAGGACGCGCCGGGGTGTCAACGCCACGCCGCCAAGACGCCGAGCCGAGACGCTCAAGTCGTCCTGCGCAGCAACCGCGGGACGGCGGCCAGCATGGTCAGGCCCTCAAGCCAGGGGATCGGCAGGGCCAGGTAGAGCGCGATTGGCAGAAATGCCGGCCAATTGCGTCGTCCCGCCCACCAGGCCAACAGCCCCGCCAGCGCCACCCGAACCACCAGAAACGCGGTCCAGGCAGTCCCGCCTCGATCGGCGGCACCGAGCAGCCGCGTCGCCCAATCGAACCAGAGTCCGGGCGCGCCGATGAACGAGACGACCGCCACGATCAGCGTCGCGGCCAGCGCCCAAGCCAGCGCGCGCCACTCGCGCCGTCCGGCGTACCAGGCGAGGCCGATGCCCAGCGATGGCTTGGTCAGCAGCCCCAACATCCAGGTCGCGGGGCGGCGCAACGCGAGCACCAGCATGACCGCCAGGAAGACATGGATGTTGCCGATCAGCACCTCAGACGCGACCGGCGGGAAGGCGAGCAGCAGCAGCGCGCCCGCCGGCGTGATCAACCAGGCCAGCGCCACCAGCTCGAGGCCCACCCACAAGCCGATGAACACCTGCCACGGCAGCAGCAGCAACGGCGAAACGGCCTGCAGGAAGGCAGGCGAGTACAAGTACGCACCAGGCAGACCGGCGGCGGCGCCCGTGTAAGGATCGGCAAGGCTGGTGCCCCAGTAGGCCGATGCGTCGACACCGAACGGCTTGCCGCCCGGCGCCGGTTGGGCGAGGTTGGCCCACGCCCAGAAGACCACCAGGCCAATGACCCCGGCCCATTGCAGCCAGCGCAGCCAGTGGGTATCGCGCAGCGCCGCGGGCAGGATCCCGTGCGAGATGCGGCTGCTGGAAGGCGTCATGACCCGCGCAGTGTGCCACCCGGCCAATGAGCGTCCATGGTCAGATCGCCTCAGCGTGTTGCGTCCACTGGTACCGAACGGCGAGCGCGAGGATTCTCACGTCGCGGCATCTGACCGCGCGGTAGAGTCGCCCGGTGCCCGAGCGACGAATCCTCAAGCGACTGGCGCGCAACGTGGCCCTGGCGGTTGTCGTTGCGTGGCTGATCTACACATTCGCCTCATGGTTCCTGGCATGGAATCCGGCCGATGCGGGCGCTTACTACGACGCCGCCCAGCGCCTCCGCGACGGCCAACTGCTCTATCCGGCGGTGAACCCGGAGGCGCACGAGGTGTACCGGTACGCCCCGTGGTTCGCCTTCGCCTGGATCCCGATCACCGCCCTCCCGCGCGATGTGGCGCTGCACGCCTGGTCGCTGCTCATGCTCGCCGTCAGCGTCGTCGCCGTCTGGCCGCTGCTGCGACGCCCGACATGGGCGTCGGTCATCCTGGCCGGGCTCTGCGCCCAGGTGTTGATTGAGACCGCCATGTTCGGCAATGCCCACCCACTGGTGGTGGCCATGCTGTCGCTGACCGTCACGCGCCGCAGCGGCCCGTTCTGGGTGGGGGTCGCGACCTCGCTCAAGCTCGTGCCACTCCTGTTCGCCGTCGTGTGGCTCTTCCGTGGTGAGTGGCGAAAGGCGCTGGTCGCGACGGTCACTGCCGCCGTTCTGTGGTTGCCGGCGCTCGCCTTCGACTTGTCGCACTACCTCGCCAGCCCCGGCACCGGCCTGCTCTCCCTCTACGCCATCTCGCCATGGGTCTGGGCCGCCACCGCAGCCGCCTCGGCCGCCTGGCTGGGCTACGCCATGCTGACCCGGTCGCGCCTCACCTGGACCTCAGCCGCGGTGCTCATGTTCCTGGGGCCGCCGCGGGTCGCCACCTCGTACCTGGGCTTCATGGTGCCGGCCGTCGAGCTCACGAAACAGGACGAGGCTGAGGATCCGACGCGCAGCCGTACCACCTGATCTACCCGCTGCGAGAGCTTGCCGAGGATCGCGACGGCCGGTCGGCGCGCCACTCGAGCAGCCCGAACAGGTAGTAGTAGGCCAGCAGGTAGGGGCTGATCGCAAGACTGGCCCAGCCGATGCGCCCGCGCCACGTGAGCCACGCCGCCGCCGGAATGCCGACGATCAGCCACCAGATGCCGACGATCGCCGATGGGCCCCAGTTGTAGTCGTTTGTGACGTCACTGGCCGAGCCGACCAGCTTCTGGATCCAGGCCAGGTTGGGATCGAGCAGCAGCACCAGCGCCGCGTGCATGACGAAGGCAAGAACGAACCACAGCCGCCAGCGCGGTTGCTTCCACAGCAGCCAGACGACGAGCGGCAGCATGATCGGGCGCGGGATGAGCAGGGCGAAGCCCAGGAACGCCGCGCCACCGACGGCGCTGCCGGTGAGCCCCCAGGCGCCGGCGAGCACGATGAAGGTGACCAAGTTGCCATTGCCGAGGTCCTGCCAGAACGGCCACGAGACCAGGGTCAGGATGCGCAGCGGCCACGACGGCATGGCCAGCGCGCCAACACAATGCAGCACGGCCCACAGGCCAAAGGGCAGCGCGGTGATCCAGATCAGCGCCCAGCCGGCCACCGGCGACCATCGGAACAGGGTGCTGCTGTATGGGTCCAACCCGGCCGCCATGTGATTGGCGCCGTCGGTCAGGATCGTCCAGTCGACGCGTGATGGGCCGGCCAGCACCAGCTCGATGAGTCCCCAGCCGGCGAACCAGGCGTTCACCAATCCGAGGACCAGCCAGAACGCCGCGATATGGAACGGCGGCAGTCCCTTGACGCGCGGCAGCCGCAGGCTAATCGCCGTCATGATTCCTGTCGAGGGGTGCGGCGCCGACCAGCAGGTACGTCACGTCGTAGAGGAAAAAGCGCGGCAGCGCCAGGCACACGCCCACTGCTCCCGCCAGCCACCCGTAGCGCGACCGGGCCAACCAAAGCGTCGCGCCAATCGAAGCTGCCACGACCGCCACGTACACCACCGGCCATGTAATAAGCACGGCTGCTCCGCCGGCGCTGGTCGGGTAGTGGTCCAGCGGGTACAGCAGGAATGGCGAAACGAGGACCGCGGTGAGGACGAGACATGCCGCGGCGCGGCGCCATTCGCGGCGGCCGATGTAGACGAGCACGAGCAAGATCGGGAAGGCCTTCAACGAGGCCGCCATGGCAATCCAGAGCGGGCCTGACCGCCGCTCTACGCCGAGGACCAGTGCAGCGATCATGAGGGCATGGACATTGCCGATCGCCGAGATCCCGATCAGCATTGGCCAGAAGAACGCCACGCCCAACCAGGCCCTGCGACGTGCCAGGGGAATGACGGCCACCGTGCTGGCAGCAACCAGGATGAGCGACCAGATTGCCCCGGCAACGGGCAGCGGTAGATACGTGAACGGGATGGCCAACCACGCGAACCAGGGCGAATAGCGATAGACGTCCGATGCTTCGACGTTCGGGACGACGGGGTACAGCTCGTGGCCCTCGCGCAGCCGCATGGCGGCGTTCCAGTACGCGCCCGCATCGGTCATGTGCCATGCACTGATGGCGAAGTAGAGGTATCCGATCGACATGCCGATGATGACTGCCAGCGCCACGATCCTTGCCACACGCACCAGCAGTCGCGGCGGGTGGAGGTCGAGCGCGAGGCTGCGCACGGAAGTCGCGCGCTCAAACACCGGTCGTGACCTCGGGCGCGTGAGCGCGACCCCATCGGTTCGACGACAGCAGCGGCGGCACCGCAACCAGGATGGCGAGGGCGCCCATCCAGACCACCGGCGAGGCGATGGTCACGCCCACCGGCACGGTCCACTTGCGGTTGGTGCGCGCTCCCCAGGCGATGATCAGCGCCGCGACGGCCAGCCGCGGCAGCAGCGGGATGGGCAGCGCGCGGAAGCCCTGCGCGGGCTGCTCGGCGCTGGTCGCCAGCACCGAGATCCACTCCGTCCAGAGGGTCGGCGTCAGGATCCAGCTGACGGCCACGATCGCCGCGGTGACCCCCAGCGCGATCGCCAGCTTGCTCCATTCGCGACGGACGGCGAACCAGACGAGACCAATGCCCGGCGTGACCTTGGTCAGCAGCATGAACGACCAGGCCGCCGGGAAGCGGAAGCCGACCACGATGAGCGCGGCGTAGAGGATGGTGACGTTGCCGTAGTAGAGGGTATCGGTCAGGGGTGTCAGCGGCAGCAGCCAGAGCACGCCCATCCAGGCCAGCAGGCCCAGTTGGAGGGCGCTGAAGCCCAGGTAGACGGCGGCGAGCGGCAGCAGCGAGAGCGGTGCCATGAGCAGCAGGAAGGCCGGCGAGTAGAGGTAGGCGCCTGAGACGCCCACGTCAGTGACCCGATACGGATCGCTCAGTCCCGCCGACCAGTAGGCGCGCACGTCGTCGGCCAGCGGCCGCTCAGTGAAGCCGGCATGGCCGGTCAGGATGGCGACGTAGTACGCCAGCCCCGCGATGGCCAGGGCCCAGCGGATGGCGTTCCAGCCCCACCAGGCCCGAATCGAGCCCAGCCGGATCGCCTTGGAATGGACCGATGCCTCGCTGGTCACGCTGTCGTCCTCATCGGCGGTGAGCCTACGCGAAAAGCGTCCTGCGGCAATGCGACCTTTGGAGCCTTACCCGCCGCCGAAGTTCACGCGCACGATCCGCACGTCCTCGTTGGCGTACACCTGCTCACCGCCATCGGCGATCACGCGGTCAGCGAAGGCCAGGCAGCAGTCGTAGCCGTTGAGCGCCGCCTCGTGGCTGCGCACGGCCATGACGTAGTCGACCGGGCCGACCTGCTCCGACCACAGCCTGGCGCAGGCGAGATCGGTCGTCGCCGCGCACGACTGCAGCCACTTGTAACGCTGCTCATATTCCTGGAACGTACCTGGACCCAGCCACTCGGTGCCCTGTGCCGTCGCGACGCTCTGGCGTCCGGTGAGCACGGGAAACCACTCCGAGGTTGCGTCGATTGGCCACGAAGTGCCCGATACCACCATCACATGCGCGTCGGGAGGAGTGTTGGCGGCGATCCATGCCATCGCGGTCCGATCCTCCTCAGGCACAGCATGCAGCGGCGACCCCTCGACCAGCGGTGCAGCAATGGCATCCGTGGTCGCCGCTGCGAAGACCAGCATGAGGATCACGATCGCGGCTGGAGCCCGTCCCAGCTCGCGGATCTGCATCGGCTCGCGAATGCGCAGAAGCCGCATGGCGTCGGCAATCGCGTACGCGACCGCGCCGGCGATTGGTACGGCACCGAAAGTAAGCGCGCCGCGGGACCCCACGAGAAAGGTGATGGCCACCCACACCGGGAACAACCACTGGCGGTTCAGGAGGCAGACGAACAGGCCGAAGGCGCCGACGATCCCCATAACCTGCACGAAGCCATCGCTCAGGTGCAGGCCCAGCAGGATCACGAGCGAATCCTGCAGCGAGCCGCCGTTCTGCGCCGCGCCCAGCAGGGTGTCCGGGCCGTATCGGGTCAGGACCATCACCAGCCAGGGGGCGACGACCGCCAGCCCAACCGCCAGGAGCACCAGCAGGCCACGGGCTGCCCTTGACCGATGCGACGCGGTGAACGGCAGCAGGACGAACACGCCCAGGCCAGCGAACACCCCCGCCTGGGGGTGGCTCAGGGCTGCCAGGCCCAGCAGTAGCCCAGCCGCGGCTGCCCAGCGAAGCTGCCCCGTCCGATACAGCCGGACGCTGGCCGCGAGCGCGAGCAGCGCAACCAACAGGCCCAGCGCGCGGGTGATGCCGCCGCCAGCGATCATCCAGTCGTAGCTACGCGGGATGACCGCGAAGGCGGCGGTGGCCACGAGCGCGCGGAGCTCGGTGGAGAGCAGCTGCCGGAATAGGAGGAAAGCGGCCGGAACGGTGAGGATGCTCAGCACGACCGGCACGAATCGCTGGACGTCCAGCAGGCTCAGACCGGTCAGCGAGGAGGTCGCCGCTCCCAGCAGCAACCCGAGCGGAGGGTAGGCGAGCGGAATCGCCTGCCCGTTGTAGCTCACGGCGTGCGGCAAGCCGAAGCCGTCTGCCTGGATGCCGCGCATCATGGCGAAGAAGAGTCCGCCGTCATTGAGTGGGAAATCGCTCGCGACCACCGGAATGAGGCGAAGAACCGCGCCGCCGAGCGTGACGAGCAGAAGGCCGATCCACCGCGCGCCTGGCCGCACCAGCGCGCCGAGATTCACCTCTCGCTGCTCTTGGCGCCAATAACGGGCGCGGCGTTTGTGAGCGCCTCCTCCAGCAGGATCGTCTGGGGTTCGGTGGAGGTCCGTCGCCTACGCCAAGCGTCCCAAGCTCGCACCGCCAGGAATCCGGCAACGGCGTACAGGACGCCCCCGATGATGTCCACGATGTAGTGATGCCCCAGGTACACGACGGCAAACCAGACGGCCAAACCCCACACTGCCATACCAATGCCGGCGGCTCGCCAGCGAGGCCATAGGAACAAGAAGGCGATCACCGGATAAGCCGCATGCATCGAGGGGAACGCGGCGACGGGGTTGCCCACCAGACTGCTGTAGGTCCACACAAATCCGTGCCATCCAAGTTGCTTGGTTACCGCGGCACCAATATCGACAACGGGAAGGGGTGCGCCGAAGTCGGTTGCGAACCGGGGCGGGGCAACGGGTAGCAAGAGGAACGTTACAAAGGCGGCGTAGCTAACGATCATCAGCGTCGTTACGAACCGATAGTAAGTCTGGCGCTGATGGAGCCAGAGGGCGAATGCCACTCCGATTGGCAGGGCGAAGTGCGACACGTAGACCAGCGTCAGGGCGTAGTCCAGAGGGCCGGGGGAGCCGCTCCACAGCAGATGCTGGAGCTGCACTGTCGGCACACCACCAAAGAGCGCTCGCTCAAGCGCGACGACGTCGGCAGCGTGCACCGCAGCGCCGAATTGGTTTGCAATTCCACGCATGAGTTCCCATGCCATAAATACGGCGAGGAATGGCGCCCAATCACGGAGAAATCGCACACCGCGCCCAATCACCACGGCGAGGACGCCGACCAGTACCACAGCCATGTCTGGGCTTGCGTTCACCCGAAGGACCAGCATCATTGCCGCGATCCCCAACCCAAACACGATTAATAGTGAAGTGCTGAGGCGATCCAGGTGGCCACTGTCGTCGGGGGTCGACCTGGTGGATTTGGCCAGTCCGGAGCCCAAGGTCCCGCGCATCAGAAGCCCAGATCTGACTGAGGCAACAAGGCCCGTGTCGTTCTGCCGGCGTCGTCCGCCAGTTGGGCCTTCACCGGCTATTCTCCACAGTCCGTTGGATGATGATCGCATTGGAGCTCGTGAGTACTACTTTTCCGGGCAACTGGCTCGCGACATCGTCTGCTAGATCTAGGCAGCACGTACGCCCGTTCCGGATGGTTGATTGACCGTCACTGAGCATCACGTAGTCGACTGGGCCGACCGTTGCCTCCCAGTCGCTTACGCACGCTTGTCTTCGGTCGGATGCGCATCGTTGAAGTGTCTCGTACTGCGCCCTCTGATGACTGAACGCACCGCTGCCCAACCACTCGTATCCTTGGACTGTCGCGACACTGCGGCGATCTGCAAGCAAAGGGAACCACTCTGAGACCGCATCGACATCCCAGTGACCGCCGGTAAGGATCAGAAACGTCGACTCCTTCGCTGTGTTGTCACGAACCCATTGCATCGCATCCCTGCTTTCAGGCGTTAATGTCCGTCCAGGACTTCCCGGGGTTGATACCAACATCCAAGCATCCGTGGTGCCGACAGCCAACAGGACCAACAGGAGCACGGCTTGGGATAACTGGCTCCGCAGTACCGATCGGGATAACTGGCTCCAGCGCTTCGGGGCCATGTTCATAACTTGACGGGCAATCCGGCGCAGATCATCGACCGCAATTGCCGCGGCAACGGATGCGGGTAGCGCGGCGTAGGTAAGACCCGCTCGCGGATCGCCAACGACGAGTGCCATGAACCAGATTGGGATGAACCACAACCGGTTCATGGCACAAACGAACAACCCGAACATGATGGGAACGCTGAGGACTCGAAGCGGACCCCCTGTGATGTCGCCGGATAGGACGGTCAGTAGTCCGTCCAACGGGGAACCGCCCGTTTGGGCCGCTGAGACGAGCGTTTCAAGCCCATGCCTCGTCCAGACGACGATGAGCCATGGCATCACGACAATGGCGGCGACCGCCATTGCCCTCACAACGCTGAAGGCCACCTTGACTCGTCGGGCGCGGTCGACGAGGTGGAGAAGCAGAATGGCAATGCTGATTATGGAGAACGGACCAGCCTGGGGGTGTGACAACACCGCCAGGCCAAGTAATGCGCCCATTAGGAGCCAGAGTCGAGGGTCGCCCCCGCGAAAGAGCCGAATCGCGATGTAGATCGCAAGCAATGCAAACAGGAGACCGATCGATCGAGTTAGTCCGCCGCCTCCAACCAGCCAAATGTAACTTCGGGGCAGGATCGCGAAAGTAGTGAGCGCGACCACGTACCGGAAATTGGACGTCAGGAGTTGACGAAGGATTAGGGCCGCCACAGGTAATGAAGCAACTGCGGCTGCAGCTGGTATCCAGCGGAGCAAATCAACGAAGTCAATGCCCAACAGGTTATGTAGTCCGGCGGCCAGGAGGAAAGCCAACGGCGGATACGCAAATGGTATGTGCAAGCCGTTGTATGCGGTGACTGCGGGCAGGCTGAAGCCAGCGTCGACGATATCAGCGGAGAACGCCGCGAAGAGGCCGCCGTCGTTGGCGGGAAACCCACCAACCAGGGTGGGTGCCATCCGCAAGACGCTGCCCGCGACCGCGATGAGCACTATGGCGGCGCCAAGCGGGAAGAACGCGAATCGATGGGCCCTTCTTGCCTCTGCAGGCGCCGCTGTCAGTTGCACTCGTCGACCATCCCTTGGGTAACCGATGCCGAATCCTACGTAAGATGCCCAGCCGTGGTGACTGCGAAACCTGATGTTCGGATAGAGTCAGCGACTGGCGCGGTCGGGGAGCATGGCGCGTCGTGGAATGAGATGCGATGGGACTCATGGGTCATCCAGCAGGCCATCGCGCTCCGGAAATCACCAGCGATTACTTCATTCGATCAGCCCGTAGATCTTCCGGTCGTCGACGATTGCCAATAAGCGATAGCGCTTAGCTACAAACCACCTGAATGGCGCAAGCATGTCTAGGTTGCGGCCGCCTGCGCTACCTGGCGGCGGTGGCCGAAGAAAGTCGGCCCCGTCAACCCAGAATGGATTCGCCGCCTCTACATCGACGATCACCGCTGGCGGCCTCGCATTGAGCTGGGCCATCCAATCATCGATCGTGTCTGACGTGGTATAGCCAGGCGTCGTTAACGGAAGCAAGTACGGATACCGGCCGGCGGGCGCTCGGTCAGAATCGAGGTAGATGCCCGCCTCGTGGCCCCACATCAGGATCCTATCGCTCGGTTTCGTATGGAGTTGAATCCAATCCCCAGTTTCGCGATTGGCGGCCACGGCTGAGAGCGGCTGGGACGCTACGACGAGAACGGCAAGCGCTGCAGTGCCAGCCAAGGCCTGCAATTGCAGCTTCGACGGGGCCCTCGCGCCTAACCAAGCGAGCGGGATCACGAGCAGTACGCCGTAGTGCGGGAAAAGGCGACCCTGCATCAAGATTGCGATCGTCCCGATGATTAGCCAAACACTCGGCAATCGGCGCGCTCGTCCCGCGATCGCGCACATCGAGATGGGTAACAACATCAGGACGAGTGGGAGCAACTGAGGAAGATCTTGGCTGCGGTCGAGGCCGAGGTAGATCCGGCTGTACACGACGATCGTATCCCACGCTGCTGGCAAGGCGCCAGCCATCGCTAGCCATGCGGCGATCACGGCAACGATCCCAAGACAACCCACGAGGTAGCGCGGCAGCATCCGCCATCCAAGCGCTAGGGGCATGACGAGCGCCAAGACAACGAACTGCAGCGAAGTCGCCCATGCGGCGCCAGCCAATAGCCCGACCAAGAGGGGGCGCCGTCCCGCTGCGACCGCTGCTGCCGCAGCCAAGGCCGCGAACGTTTCTGTCATTCCGGGCCCGGCGAGAACCGTCACGATTAGCATTGCCGAACACCCGGCTGTCGTGCCGGCTCGCATTCGTACGAGGAAGCCCATTCCGATCGTAGCGACGACCGACAGCAGCCACATTGCTGGCCAAGGCGCACCGGGGAGAAGCGCTGCCAGGGCCGCAATGAGATAGATACCTGGTGGCTTGTGGTCCCATAGGTCGCGGTAGGGCATCTGGCCTGCCGCGAGCCGTTCACCGATCAACGTAAAGATCGCTTGGTCCTTGCCTGGCCCGCCGAGGGATCCGAGGCTCAGAAGGACCACCCCAATAACGGCGAACCCGAGGAGGACTGCGTCCACGGGAGGGCATGCGAATCCTCGCAGTCGTCTGGTGTTGTTCGGCTTCAAGGTCAATCGATGCTCGGGGGGATCGTCCATCCAATTTCCTGCGTTGCGGAGTCAACCAGTCCATTCGGGGCGCCAGTCAATGTTCGAGCGGATGTCCAATCACCACGATGGACCATTTGTACCCATGAGAATACGGAGGGCCGATCCGTTCTTGCGGATCGCTCGATGACGGTGCCGCCACCGCTGAAGCTTGCGGGCTTACCCTATGCCCAATGCTCCCCACCCGACCCTCTCGCACCGCCATCCTGGGTGCTGGCGCCCTCGGCCTGACGGTGGCCCTGCGACTGGCGCAGCGCGGCGAGCGCGTCACCCTCATCGAGCGCGAGCCACATCCTGGTGGGCTGGCCGCGGGCTTCGAGATCGAGCCCGGGATGTGGCTTGAGAAGTTCTACCACCACCTCTTCCGCTCCGATGCGCGGGCCATCGCCATGATCGGGGAGCTCGGTCTCGCGGACCGGCTGGAATGGCGCGCCCCGGTGACGGCCACCCTTGTCGCCCGGAGGATGCACCAGCTCGACTCACCGGCCTCCCTGCTGCGCTTCTCGCCGCTTTCGCCGGTGGCCCGCGTACGCATGGGCGCGGCGCTGGCCGTCCTCAAGGCGATGCCGGACCCGCGCCTGCTCGAGGGTCGCACCGCCGCCGCCTGGCTGCGTCACTGGATGGGAGCCGATGCCTACGCCACAGTCTGGGAGCCCCTCTTGCGCGGCAAGTTTGGCGCGGCCGCACCGGAGATCGCCATGCCCTGGTTCTGGGCCCGCGTCCACGACCGCACGCAGCAGCTTGGCTACCTGCACGGCGGCTTTCAGCAGCTCTACGAGCGTCTCGCGCAACGCGTGCGCGACGCCGGCGGAGAGGTGCGCTTCGGCGCATCGGTAACCGCCATCCGCGCTCGTGACGACGGTGCCCTGGATGTCGAGACCGATGCCGGCGCCGAGCCGTTCGACCGGGTCGTCTCGACCTTCGCCAGCCGCCTGACCGCCCGCCTGGCTCCCGACCTGCCCGATGCGTGGCGCACCCGCCACGAGTGGGGCCGCGCCTATGGAGCGCATTGCCTGGTCGTGGCGCTTGACCGGCCGCTCGCATCGGTCTATTGGCTGAACGTCAACGATCCGGGGTACCCGTTCATGGCCCTGGTGGAGCACACGAACTACCGCTCACCAGCCGAGTACGGCGGCCGGCACCTTGTCTACCTCGGTAACTACCGGCCGATGGACGACCCACTGATGTCCGCTCCGAAGGAGGCGGTCCTGGCCGATTTCCTGCCCCACCTGGCCCGCATCAATCCTGCGTTCGATGCCTCCTGGGTCACCGATGCGTGGACGTTCGCGGCTCCCTTCGCGCAGCCGATCGTGACCGTCGACTACCGCGACCACATCCCGCCCTTCCGAACGTCGGTGCCGGGCTTGTTCGTGGCGAACATGTTCCAGGTCTACCCACACGATCGCGGGCAGAACTACTCGATCGCCCTGGCCGAGCACCTGGTTGCTTCCCTGCGCTAAGGCAGATGGACGTCGTCGCCGGGCGGCTGGATCTGGATCTGCAGCTCGATCAGTGGCGCGCTCATCGGGCCGACCGGATAGTCCAGGATCGGGACTTGGCGGCCCAGCAGTTTCAGGGTGACCACCATGAGCACGAGGATGATGACCACCGCCAACAGGAATCGCACGCGTGCAAACCTACACGCACCGTCGATGCGGGAAGGCGAGGTCAGTGCGCTGCGTCGGCGCCGTTCGGCTTGTCAGACTCTCGATGCTTGGCCTTCGACATCAGCGCGCGCCCGCGATGGCTCGCCCGCGTGGCATAGAAGAAGACGAAGATCAGGGTAGACGTCAGCAGAAAGATAATGAGATAGAACTCGGATGGCACTGGATGAGTCCTCTGTGCGGCAGCGTCAGGTCGCTGCGTTCCGGGGCATGTTCCGCCGCCGCGGAGCGCATCGGTATGGCCCTTTAGAACCACGCGGCCCCCACCCGGAGTTGCCGACAGGTCCCAGCGGAAGCGATGGCCCTCCGGTCGACGGTTCAATCCTCTCGCGTTGGCTTGGTCTGGTCCGCATCGGTCTGTGCGTGCGTGTCGGCCGGGCCATGCGTGCGAGCCTGTGCCCGCTTGAAGTAGTAGTAGCCGTACATCACGGCAGCGGTCAGCAGGAGCGCGATGAGGACCATCTGCTGCTCAGCCATTCCGTTGTTCCTCCATGTGGACCGCGTGGGGCGCGATCTCGGTGGCATCCTGAGCCCGATGCGCTCATCGGCGGAATGACCCATTCGTGCCATCGAGCCCACCGCCGAACGGCTGGCCGTGTCTGGCAAGGACCGCTTTGACTTATAAAGCGCCTCACCATACGATTTCACGCGTGACCCTCCCCGCCCGATCTCGACGCCTGGTGGCGCCCGACCACGAAGGTGCCATCGGCAGCGCCGCGCTGCGACGGCATCGGCGGACCCATCGGTCCAGGGGACACGACCGACCGCGCATCCTGCAGCTGCTGGCGGCCGGTGGCAACGGTGGTGCCCAGGAGAGCTACACCGGCCTCATGCTGCGCCTCGACCGCAGCCGATACGAAGTCCGCGCCCTGTCGCTGTCGTCCGGCAGCGCCGTGTATCGGCTGCGCAGGCTGGGCATCAGCGTCGACATCATCGACGAGCCGGATGACGAGAGCGCCATTCGCGAGCTGACCGCGTACCTCCGGCGCGACGAGATCGACCTTGTCCACGCGCACATGTACCGCGCCGAGGTGGTCGGGACGCGAGCCGCGATTGCCGCTCGCACGCCGGTGATCATGGCCACCGTCCATTCATCGCGTAATCGCTCGGAAGCGGACATGCAGACGCTGGCCGAGCTGACGCCGCGCATGGATGGGCTCATTGTTCCTTCCGAGAGCATTCGCTCGAAGGTTGTGCGCGAGGGTCGTGTCGGCGCCGAGTTCGCCATCATTCCCAATGGCGTCGACCTGTCGCGCTTCTCCGGTTCCGTGCCGCCGTACGCGCTGCGTTCGGAGTTCGGGATCCCCCGCGATGCGTTCTTGGCAGGCGTGATCGCGCGCCTGGAGCCGGAAAAGGGCCACGCTCACCTGATTGATGCCTGGCGCGCCGTCGTCGAGGCGGTCCCGAATGCTTGGCTGGCCATTGTCGGCGAAGGTTCGCAGGCCAATGCGTTGCGGCGGCGCGCCGCCAACGTGCCCCAGGTCGTCTTCACCGGTCGCCGCGACGACATCAGCGCGCTGACGGCCGACCTGTCCGTGGCCGTCCTACCCTCGCTGCGGGAGGCGCAGGGCATCTCGATCCTGGAAGCCATGGCCCGATGCCGCCCCGTCATCGCCTCCGCCGTCGGCGGCATTCCCGAGGTCATCACCTCCGGCGTCGACGGGCTGCTCGTGCCGCCCGAGTCACCGCCTGACTTGGCCGCGGCGATCATCCGCCTGGCCCGTTCGCCGTCGTTGCGTGAGCGACTGGGGGCGGCGGGCCGTGCGACCGTGGTCGCCCGCTTCAGCATCGATGCGCAGGTGCGCCGCATCCAGGAGGTCTACGACGAGGAGCTCCTGCGAGCGGGGGTGCTGCCGGGTGCCGTCGGTGCAGGGTCGGCAGACTCCGGGCCTGGGTCCGCGGTGCCTTCCGACCGCGGTGCGCTGGAGATGCCGCCCGTCTGACGTTGCGCCGCCACCCCACCCGAGGTGCCTAGGCGGTTGTCCGGCCGCGGTCGCCGATGCTCAGGATGGCGAGGATCAGCAGCTCGATCAGCACCCAGCCGATGAGCGCTACGAGCGCGGCAACGTCGAAGACGCTGCGGCCCACCGGCCTGATCTCGTCCAGGGTGAACACGCCGCGGAACGGTGCTACGAACGGTTCGGTCGCGCCGTAGATGCCGTCCACGATGCCGTTGCCTTCATTGGCGCCCAGCGCCAGCAGCACGATGCGCAGGATGAGCATCACGAACAGGATGCCGAACAGCAGCGCCACCACGCGTCGCGCGTAGTAGAGCGGACCGGGGCCAGTAGCGACGTAGCCGCCGGGGTCGGCGTTGACGTTCACCTGGCCACCGGGATTCGCCGGTGCGACCGGTGCCGGTGCGACCGGTGCGACCGGGCGCTCGCGCTCGATGATGCGCTCACGCTCGACTACGTTGGTATCGTCGACGGTCGGATCGTCATTTCGGTATGTCATGGGCCGCCGCCGTTGCAGTCCGCGTGCCAGCGCTTGGCCGCTACTCCGGGAAGCCGTGCTCACCGATGAGCGGCACGAAGACCACCGGCTCCCCTTCGTTTGCCTCGAATTCGTCGCCGCGCCGCGTGATGATCGTTATCAGCTGGTGCTCCCGTGTGCCCATCGGCATCACCAGCTTGCCGCCCTGCGCCAGCTGCGCCAGCAACGGCCGCGGAGCCGATGGACCGGCGGCGGTCACCAGCACCACGTCCCACGGCGCATGCTCCGAGTCGCCGCGGGTTCCATCGCCCACGATCACCCTGACCGATCCGTACCCCGCCGCACGCAACCGTTTCTGCGCCCCGGTTGCCAGCTCGGGGTGCCGCTCGATGCTGGTCACCTCCGCACCGAGCTCGGCCAAAATGGCCGCCTGGTAGCCGCTCCCCGTGCCGATCTCCAGCACCTTCGCGCCGGGCCAGCCGTCGGGCGGGCGGGCGGCATCGGTCATGGAGGCGACGACGTAGGGCTGCGAAATGGTCTGGCCCGATGCCAACGGCAGCGCCCGGTCGGTGTACGCGCCGGCGTTCTCTACGAAGAGGTGACGCGGCACGATGCGGAACGCGTGCAGCAGTTCCGGATCGTCGAGCCCGCGCGCCTCGATCTGCTGATGGACCATCCGTTCGCGCGCCGCCGCGGCCGGCTCGCGCCCGTGCAGCCGGGGGAGGTGTGGTCGCAGGCAGCTCCAGCGCATGGGGTAACACGACGGCCGAGCCTCGCTGGCACGGCCGCTCGTTCCTTCAGCTCATTCCGCTTGGCGCGTTCGGCGGTCGGCTGGGCGGTGCGTTCTGCCGTCGGCTGGGCTGTGCGTTCTGCGGTCGGCTCGTCGCGCCCTACCTATGCTTCGGCCTGCGCGGCGGTGGCGGTGCTGCCCGCGTGGCTGCGCGTCCGCCCGTTGCCCGGCTTCGTGCGTGTCGTTGCGGTTTCGGCGTCATCGGTCCCGTCGCTGCCAACGTTGCCGGCGTTGCCGTTCGAGTCGAAGGTGCCGAGCGTCGCGGCATCCAGGACGTCATTGAGCAGGCGATCTGCCTTCTCGCGAACCATGCGGCGTGTCTCCGGGCCGCTGCGCGGAGCGAGCAGGATCCCGACGGCGAGTCCCACGAAGAAGAATCGAATGGCAATCTTTACTCGGCTGAACATGCGTCAACCCTCGTGCGTGTGCTGACCGTAGAGGAAGGGCAAGAAGGATACCACTGCCCGTTCGATGCCCGATTTGCGCTCGATTTGCGCCCGATTTGCGCCCGCTTGTCCCGTTTGAGCCCTTCGCCGCCCGTTGTCGCCCGTTGTCGCGCCTTGGCCGCACCGTCGCTTGAGAGATTCCCACCATTTGGCGCTATCGGCGATCGGCGGGGAGTCCAGGCGGGCGTTGCTTGGGTTCTGGGCGAGAGACCGGCGATCGAGAGATCGGCGAGTTGGCGTGGTTCGGTTCGGAGCGCCCGGAACAGCCTGAATCGGCTTCGAATCGGCCCCGAATCGGCCCCGAATCGGCCCCGAATCGGCCCCGAAGTGGCCCGAAACCGTCTCGACTCGGCCAACCCGATGCCACGTTCGTGGTTAGCACCAGATGCTGGGAATCCGGCGTTCGGCAGCAGGCATCGGCCTCAAGCGCGCAAGACCTCGGACATGGCGGATGGATCTCAGAGAAGGACGATTCCGCTCGCCCGCGGCCTCTTGCCGGCGCGAAGGGCCGCGAGCATCTCACGTGAGTCGAGCGGCAGATCGGTGCGCAGCGACTCCCGGATGGCGGTCAGCGTCTCGCGGTTCGCGCGCGAGCCGAGGACCAGCAGGATCAGCAGCTTCACGTCCGAGTCGCGCATCTTTGCGTGCTCACGTCGCAACAGCGCTTGCACGTCGCGTAGCCGCGTTTCGGCCGTAACGCCGATCCCCACACCGTCGACCACGGCGTGGGCGTCCCAGGCACGGAGGTCTCGGGGGATGGGGATCGTCTGCTCCAAATTCCAGCGGACGAGCGGTGTCTGTTCGCAGAGCCGCGTGAGAAGGCGCACATGCGCGACGTCCCGCACCGCAGCGCCAGTCGCGAAGCACCTGACCGAGAGCTCGAGACCCAGGACCTGCGCCAGTTTCGACGCCTCGATAAGGTCGACGTACGGAGGCATCGCGTGCTCGATACGCGCGATCTGCGAGTCCGATGTCTTCACCAGGTGCGCCAGCTCACGCTGGGTGAGGCCCAAGCCGACGCGCGCATCGCGAATCGTCTGCGCGAACTCCGCGCAGATCCGCTCGCCACGCCGCGTCCCCATCGTGATCAGCCGTTGTCTGTTCGCCATCGCGCTGATCATCGTCACGCCCGCTTACTGCGCGCTTACCGGGGGCTTGGCGCCTTGCCGAGAGGCCGCTTGCTCGTTCGGATCCCGGCGCCTGGGGCGCGGCGCCGTTAGCTGGTCAGTGGGTCGTTCGCGCGGTCGGTTCGCGCGGTCGGTTAGCGCGGTCGGTTCGCGATTCCCACCATTTGGGGCTATCGGCGAACGGGGAAAGCGCCGGTTGGGTATCCGGCGGCCCAACCTACCGAATTCCCACCACTTGGGGCTATCGGCGATCTGGGAAGGCTGGGAGGTGGTCCGAGGGGGTCTTGATCGGCGACTAGGCCCAGATGTTCGAAATTTAGGCGGTCGACACCGCCACGTCCCAATGCCCGATGGTCATTAGCCCCAAATGGTGGGAATGGCCCCGAGAACAAACGGTGGCGCCGTGGAGCGCAAGCTACTCCCCGATTCCGTACTCGCGGATCTTCGCGTACAGCAGGCGCCGGTAGATGCCCAGCTCCTCGGCCGCCTTGGACCGATTCCCGCCGGCCCGCCCCAGCGCATCGAGGATCAGGCGCTTCTCGAGGTCCGCCACGGCATCCTTGAACGAGCCGTGAGCCGCCCCGCCTCCATTGGTGGCCGCATCCGCGTCGGCGGCAGCCGCGCCCTCGATGCCGCCGCCGCCATTCTCAGAGGCCACGTCGGTCTGCCCGTTGCCATTGACGGCGGTTGTGCCGCGTGCCCGCGCCGACAGCCGCACCCGATTTTGCGCCTCGCGAGCGTCGCCGAATGGCAGGTGCTCGGGGGTGATCAGGTTCCCGCGCGACAGGACGACGGCTCGCTCGACCGCATTTTCCAGCTCACGCACGTTGCCGGGCCAGTCGTAGGCCACCAGCTTCTCCAGGGCCTCCTCCGAAATCGTGGTCGGGATGGCGCCCGGTCCATGGCGGTACTTCACCAGGAAGTGCTCGGTCAGCAGCGGGATGTCCTCCTTGCGCTCGCGCAGCGGAGGCATGTGGATGTGGATCACGTTGAGGCGGTAGTAGAGGTCCTCGCGGAATCGGCCCTTCTCGACCTCCTCCGCCAGGTTGCGGTTCGTGGCGGTGATGACCCGAATGTCGATCTTGATGGGCGTGTTCGAACCAATCCGCTCGAATTCTCGCTCCTGCAGGATGCGCAGCAGCTTGGTCTGGGTCCCCAACGTCATCTCGCCGATCTCGTCCAGGAAGATGCTGCCCTTGTTGGCCATCTCGAACCGGCCGCGGCGCTGCGTCATGGCGCCCGTGAACGAGCCCTTCTCGTGTCCGAACAGCTCGGTCTCGAGCAGGCTCTCCGGCAGCGCGGCGCAGCTCACTTTCACCAGCGGATGCGGATTACGCACGCTGGCCTTATGCAGTGCCTCGGCCACCAGCTCCTTGCCGGTCCCGGACTCGCCCGTGATGAGGACGGTCGCGTCGGCGGAGGCCACCTTACCGATGAGCTTGTAGACCTCCATCATCGGTCGGGAATTGCCGACGATGCGCTCGCGCTCGGCGGCGGACTTGCCAAGCTCGAGTCTGAGGACGCTGACCTCGTTGCTCATGTCGGCGTGTTCGAAGACGCGCTTCAGGGTCGCCAGCAGGTCGTCGATGTCGAACGGCTTGGTGACGTAGTCGTAGGCGCCCTGCTCCATCGCCTTGATGGCTGTCGATGAGCCACCGAAGGCGGTCATGACGATGACCTCGAGATCGACGTGCAACTTCTTGAGCTGCTTCAGGACGCTGATGCCGTCCTGGTCGGGCAGCTTGACGTCCATCATCACCAGGTCGGGGCGCTCCATTTCGACCGCGGCCAGCGCCTCAGCGCCGGTCGGCACCGCCTTGACCCGGTAGCCGTCACCCTGCAGCAGGTCGGTGAGCAGCGATCGGATGTCCGTGTCGTCGTCGACGACGAGCACGAAGCGAGGGTCGGCCAATGGTTCCTCCGCGGTGCCGCAGGATTGTATCGGGGTCAGTTCGGGCGGTTCGGCGGTTCGGCTGCTCGCGCCGGTTCGCCGTCGGGTGTTCGGGTGTTCGGCTACGCGCGGCCGCGCAGCCGCGCGGCAGGTGGCGAGTATATAGGTCGCGTCCGGTTAGCGTACAGGCAGCCGACTCATCGGCCTCGGCCAGGCCGGGTTACGGGCTGGTCGACGACGGCGCGGAGGCCGGGACGGAGCCGCTTGGCAGGAGGTCGATGCTCGAGCTCGGCCCGATCGATGGGTTGGGCGTGGCCGAGGGTGAGGCGAACAGCGCGCTCGGCAGCCCGGCGACGGAGAGAACCACGATCAGCACCACGATGGCGATGACGGCGATGACCCACGGGCGCGCCAGCCTATCGTTGCGTGGCGGCAGGGCGCCGCGGTAGCCGGGCGCTCGGTCGGGTCGCTGCTCCGTCATCGGTCTCCTTTGGGTCTTTGTGAACGCCGCACCAGCCCCTGGTCAATCGCCGCCAGGTGCTCCGGCAGGGACCGCTCGACAGCCGCCAGGCGCGCCCGCGCCTGGGCGACGCGCGCTCGTTCCAGCCGCACCGCGCGCACTCCTGTCACGCCGAGGGTCCAGCCGAGGAGCCCCAGCGACCCGCAGACGAGCAGGGAGAGCGCAATGACCGCTAGATCCAGGATGGGTCCCACGCCGCCGAAGGCTAGCAGAACGCCGAGCGACGGCGCACAACCAGCCGACGCCGCACAACCCAGCCGACGCCGCACAACCAGGCAACCACGCGACGGCGGCCGACGCTAGCGGGCGTTGCGCATGGCCGGCACGAAGGCGCCAGCCAGGCCGGCGACGGCGCAGATGGCGCCACCGAGCATGAGGACCTCCGCCGGGCCGATGATCGCCGACAGCCAGCCGGCCGCGCCCATGGAGAGCGCCATCACTCCGAAGACGAGCGCCTGACGCGTCGAGACCACGCGGCCCATCAGCCGTTGCGGCGTTCGCTCCTGGAAGAGGGTGATGTTGGGGATCAGGAAGATCATGTTGCCGACGCCCGTCAGGAAGAAGAGGCCGATGGCGACGTACGGATCGGTCACGAACCCGATGGCGATCAGGAGGAGGCCGATGCTGATGAAGCCCACGATCGACATCGGGCCTTTCGGAAGCTTGGAGGCGACCGCGCCGATCGCCACGCCACCGATGACGCTGCCGAGCCCGATGGCCGCCATCAGCAGTGCGTAATTCTGCGGGTGTGGGATGACGCTGGTGTCGAGCACCTGTGCCGAGTAGAGCAGGCTGCACACGATCTCGGCGCCAATGGCGATCTGCGCGAAGGAGCTGACGATGGTGTTCGAGAAGAGCTCCGGCTGGCGTCGCAGGAAGGTCCAGCCCTCGGCCATCTCGGCCCAGATGACGCGCGGCCGGAACGGCGCCGCACCGAGGTCCTGGCGCGGCACGACCATGCCGACGAGGAGGAAGGCGGAGACGACGTACGTCGCCGAATCGAGGACGAAGGCGGCGCCAAGGATGCCGGACATCGCGGCGACCAGCACGCCGGCAATGGGATAGCCGACGAGGTCGGCGATCGTCTCGTTGACGGTGGTCGCCGAGTTGGCGGCCACCAGCTCGTCATCCTTCACGATCTGCGGCAGCAGCGCGTTCTTGGCGGGGCGGAACAGCAGGCTCACCGTGGCGACGGCGAAGGCGATGGCGTAGACCAGCAGGATGCTGATGCCGATCACGATTGGCACGAGCAGGACCAGGCCACCGCGCACGAGGTCGGAGACGATCATGGTGCGGCGGCGGTCCCAGCGGTCGACGAGCGCGCCGGCCAGCGGGCCGAGCAGCACGTTCGGCACCGCGGTGGCGGCGAAGGTCAGGCCAACCTCCAGCGGTCCGTATCGGGTCTCGACCAGGAAGGCCAGCGCGATCTGGTGCACCCGATCGCCCATGAACGAGACGAGTTGCCCGGTCCACAGCAGCGAGAAACTGCGGTTGCGCGCCAGCTTGAGGTACGGCGATTGGGCACGGACGCGCGGCTCGGCCGGTACCGCGGCGGGTATTCCGGTGGCGTGGGCCGCCGGCATCGGTCCGGGCGAGAAGGCTGTCGGCCGCGCCATGGTTCCCGCCAATGGGCCGGAGTAGGCGAGCCCAGTCCGGAACTCTGCCATGGTCGCCGCGCGCATGGGCGCCGCACCCAGCAGGAAGCTCGCGCGCAGCGGTGCGTTCGGGCGGGTCATGGAATAGACGATGGCGCTGAAGATGCCCAGCGCCAGCAGCCCGTCACCAATGCTCACCACGTCGCGGATGAGCGGCAACGGGATGGGAATGACGTCGCCGAACAGGCCGCCACTGGCGATGAAGTCGGTCAGGCTGGTCGCCGGCACCAGGACGTGGAACGCATCGTTGGCGACGTCGCCGGGCTGGAAGCCTGCCGCCGCGAAGGCCCCGGACCAGATGGGCATCTGACCGGCGTTGAGCACGACCGCCAGGGTGTTCAGACCGATGCCAACCGCCGCTATCTGCAATCCCGGCACGCGCCAGTTTCCAGCGAGCCAGAGCAGGATCAGGAGGTAGACGACAATGAAGCCGATGCCGACCGGCACGCCGGCGCCCGCATCGGTCTGTCGCAGGAGGATTGCGCCAATGCGGATGGCGAGGGCGAGGGCCAGCAGCCACCACCAGCGCAGCTTCAGCTCGGCAAGCCGAGGGAGGCCTCCCCCCAAGAGGGCCCCCACGATCAGCGCGAGAAGGATCGCGCTAAGAAACATCGTCGGCGAGCATCCGCCTCTTGTGGTGCTGCGTCGGTGTCGCCGCGGCGACCGACGGCGGCAGCGCATTGCCCTGCCCTGACTCCGTGTCCGCCGCCGGCCGATCGCGCGGGTCGTCCTGGTGGAGCATGGTCGGCAGCTCGTCGTCGCTCTCCGGATTGCGGTCCAGGATTTCGCGCGGAAGGCCGATCAGCACCGGCACGAGCTCCGGGTCGAACTGAATCCCCGAGTACTTGCGCAGCTCGCCGATTGCCTGCTCATGCGTCAGCGGCGTCTTGCGGTACGGGCGAGCGGAGGTCATGGCCTCGTAGGAATCCGCGACACCCATGATGCGGGCACCGAGCGGAATGTCGAGTGCCTCGATGCCGTCCGGGTAGCCGGAGCCGTTGAACCACTCGTGGTGCCACCGGATGAGTGGCGCCTCGGCGGTGAGCTGGCTGGCGGGCGCCACGATCTCCGCACCGATGACCGGGTGCTGGTTCATGAGGA
>JBBRXE010000005.1:0-29518 GCA_038248695.1 Candidatus Limnocylindria bacterium
CCGCCAAGAACCGCTTCGGCTCGACCGATGAGGTCGGCGTGCTCGAGATGCGCAGCGATGGCCTGGTGGAGGTCGCCGACGCGTCGCGCTTCTTCCTCGAGTCGGAGCAGCCACCGGTGGCTGGCAGCGCGATCACCATCGCGCTCGAGGGCACACGCCCGCTCGCGGTCGAGATCCAGGCCCTCGTGGCACCGGCCGGCTACGGCTCGCCGCGGCGCGCCACGACCGGAATCGACTCGAACCGGGTGCTGATGCTCATCGCTGTGCTGGCCAAGCACGCTGGCCTGAACCTCACCAGCCACGACGTATACGTGAACGTCGCCGGAGGGCTGCGCATCGATGAGCCCGCGGCCGACCTGGCTGTGGCCGCGGCCCTGGCCTCGTCACTGCGCGAGCGGCCGATCCGTGCCGGCACGGTGCTCGCCGGCGAGCTATCGCTATCCGGCCGGCTGCGCGTCGCTACGCGTGTCGAGCGGCGGCAGGTCGAAGCCGGCCGGCTCGGCTTCGAGCGGCTGATCACCGGCCCGGTCCGGGGGGGAGCGATCGACGCTCAGACGAGCCATGCCGTGGTCACCGCACCCGATATCCGCAGCGCCCTGGGGCTCGCCCTCGTCGAGTCCTGAGCCCGTGCCCGCCGCACACATTGGCCGCGTATTGTGGTCGGGACCCTTGGCGTGCTAGTGTTGCGCGCCGCTCGCGCTGGCGCGCCCCGCATTCATCGGTCTCATCTCGCACCAGGCGCGCACCGGCCGGATTCGTTCATTCACCGCACTTATCGGTTCATGATCAAGCTCATTCAGCTCATTGGAGCGCTGCTCGGCACGCTCATCGGCTTCTACCTTGGCCTGCTCATCCTGCGGCAGGCGCCGGGCGCTGTCGAGGCGCCGAATCGGCCCGCCTTCCTGGCCGCCATGGTGGCCGCCTCGCTGCTGTTTGGTTACCTGGCCATTCCGTACGTCACGATCAATCCGGCACGTTGGGCCCGGGAGCGCATCAGGGCGGCCGACGCGGGATCCTATGGGCTTGGCGTCGCTGCGATCGTGATCGGGCTGATCATGAGTGTGCTGCTGGGCATTCCGCTCGCGTTGCTGGGCGGCGTCCTCGGACAGCTGCTGCCGCCGCTGGCCACGCTTTTGCTGGTGGCCGGCATGCTGGCCGCTACGATGTCCAAGCGCGACGTGCTGCTGCCGGCCCTGGCCTCACTGCTGCCCGGCACGCGTCGACGCGGCCCGCCGCAGACGGTGGTGGTCGATACCTCGGCAGTCATCGACGGCCGGATCGTCGACATCGGCAAGACAGGCTTCATCATGGGCAGCCTCATCGTGCCGAGCTTCGTGCTCGAGGAGCTGCAGCGCATCGCCGATTCGCCGGATGCCATGCGGCGCAACCGAGGACGCCGTGGGCTCGAGATGCTGACGGCACTGCAGAAGGATTCCGTCTCACCCGTCGAGATCGTCGACACGGATTACCCGGAGATCGGCGAGGTGGATGCCAAGCTGGTCGCCTACGCGCGAGATCATGCGGCCGCCATCCTGACCAACGACTTCAACCTGAACCGAGTCGCGGAACTGCAGGGCATCCGCGTGCTGAACATCAACGAGCTGGCGAACGCGGTCAAGGCGGTCGTCCATCCGGGCGAGGAGATGAGCGTGCGGATCATCCAGGAAGGCAAGGAGCAGGGCCAGGGGGTCGGCTACCTTGAAGACGGCACCATGATCGTGGTCGAGGGCGGGTTGCGCTTCATGGACCGCGACCTGCCGATCACGGTCACCCGGGTGCTGCAGACCGTCGCCGGTCGGATGATCTTCGCGCAACCGCGCGAGGGCGCGTGACGGCACATCTCAGCGGGGTGCTGGTCGCCGCCGGTCGCAGTCGGCGGATGGGCGACGACAAACTGTGGATCGACCTGTTCGGCCGTCCGGCCTGGCGCTGGAGCCTGGACACCCTGCTCGCTCTGCCCGCACTCGAGTTCCTGGCGCTGGTCGTGCCCTCCGGCTCCGAGGAACGCTTCCTCACCTTCATTCCGCCCTCTGCGCTCGACCGATGCCTCCTGGTGGCCGGCGGCGACGCTCGCCGGGACTCGGTGCTGGCCGGCCTCACCGCATTGACCGATGCGGGCTGTGGCGACGAGTGCCTCGTCCTGGTCCACGACGCGGCTCGGCCCGCGGCCAGCGCGGCCCTTGCGGAGCGCGTGGTCGGGGCCGCAGGCGATGCCGGCGGGGTGGTGCCCGGCCTGCCCGTGCCCGACACCCTGATGCGTGCTTCGGGTGAGCACGTCGATCGTGAGGGCCTCATCGGCGTCCAGACCCCGCAGCTTGGCCGGCTCGGCGACCTGCGTCCGGCGCTGGCTGCCGCCGACTTCACCGACGAGGGCTCCGCGCTGGCGGCCGCAGGCGTCGAGGTGCGTGTCGTGGCCGGCGAGCCCGGCAATCGCAAGATGACCGAGCCCGGCGACGTCGAGCTGCTGCGCGCCGTCCTGGGCGGTCGCGCCACCCTGGGCAGTCGTGCCGTTGTCCTGGAGCCGGTTGACGGCGCGCGCAGCGGGGTCGGCTTCGACGCCCATCGCCTGCAGGCCGGCCGGCCGCTGCGCCTCGGTGGTCTCGACTGGCCCAATTCGCCGCGTGGGCTCGCCGGCCATTCCGACGGGGACGTGGCGCTGCACGCGCTCATCGATGCGCTGCTGGGTGCCGCTGCGCTGGGCGACATCGGTAGTCGTTTTCCGGCTGACGACGCGTGGCGCGACGCCGACTCGGGTGACATGCTGCGTCGCGCCGTTGCGGTGGTCCGAGCCGCCGGCTGGAAACCGACGAACGTGGACCTGGCGATCATCGCTGCGTCGCCCGCGATTGCTCCACGGCGCGATGAGATTGTCGCCCGGATTGCCGCACTGCTGGGAATGAGTCCGGGCGACGTGAGCGTCAAGGGCACAACGTCCGACGGGCTCGGCTTCTCCGGGGAAGAGGGGATCGCCGCCTACGCAGTGGCAATCCTCGCGCCGGCGTGACCGATTGGATCGGCGGCCGGCGTCCGGTGGCCGAGGCACTCGCCGCGGGGCGGCAGGCGCATCGGCTGCTGATCGCGCGCAGCGTGCGGCCGAGTCCGGAGCTGAAGGCACTGCTCGGTGAGGCCCGGCGCATCGGCCTGGAGGTCATGTACGTCGACGGAGACCGCATCCGCCAGCTGGCCGGCTTCGAGGGCCATCAGGGCGTCCTGCTGGAGGTCGACGAGCGACGGCCGGCGGACCTCGACGAGATCCTGGCCCACGCCGCAGCGCACGACCACGAGCCGCTGCTGCTCATCGCGGAGCATCTCCAGGACCCCATCAACTTCGGCGCGCTGCTGCGTTCCGCGGAGGCGGCCGGCGTCGACGGGGTCATCTATCCCGAGCGCCATGCGGCGCCGCTGAGCGCCTCGGCCGTCAAGGCCAGCGCGGGCGCGTCCGAGCACCTGCTGCTTGCACCGGTCGACAGCCTCGGATCGGCCCTCCGCAACCTGAAGGAGCGCGGCGTGCGCCTGGTGGCGGCCGACCAGGACGCGCCGGCGACGGCGTGGGCATCGGACCTGGGGGGTCCGCTGGCGATCGTCGTCGGCAGCGAGGGGAGCGGAGTGTCAGGGGCCATGCGGCGCCGCTGCGACCTGCTTGTCTCGTTCCCGATGGCGGGCCACGTCGCCTCGCTCAACGCGGCGACCGCCGGCGCGCTGCTGCTCTTCGAGGTCGTGCGCCAGCGCTCGCGTTCGTAGGTGCGCTGGGCGGCCGCCGCGGACGACCGATTCGAATCAGATCCTCGTTTGGTGAGCGGTTAGACAGACCGTGTCATGCCCGCTTCGATCAAATCCTCGTTTGGTGAGCGCTTAGTCGTCACTTCGGGGGCGGATCGCGTCGGTTGCGAGACGTCCGGACCTGTTTCGGTGGTTGCGGTTCGTCGTACCGCTCACTGATCGAGTATTTGAGTAGGGGGCCGAGATCGCCGAGCTCGCCGAACTCGCCACCCGTCCGCCGAAGCCACCCGCCCGCGATAGAATCGGCTCACGCCGAGGTAGCTCAATGGCAGAGCAACTGTTTTGTAAACAGTAGGTTGTGGGTTCGACTCCCTCCCTCGGCTCCACCCAGCCGTGCGGCGTCGCTGCTATGAGTTCCCCGGGGTGGGCGTGGCATACCCGCACTGCTTCCGCTCCTGGTCGACCTGCAGCGTGAGACGTTCCTTGCCTGCCGCGTGCGCGTCTCCCACCGAGCCGGAATAGATCGTGTTGTCCTTTGAGCTGAGGTTTACCGCCGAGGCCTCCTGGCAGAGGTGGAAGACACTGCCATCCTTGGTCCAGAAGACGAGGTCGCGGCCCGTGTACTGCACCACCTGGTTGGTCTCGGCGTCGTACTGCTGGACAGACGGCGAGTTGAACGAGGCCCCGGCGAAGGCAGCCACGGCAAGCACGACGACAGCGAGGCCGCCCGCGATGCCCTTCTGCTTTCCGTCCATGTTCTGGTTGAGCAGGACCATCACGATCAGCGGCAGAAAGGCGATGGCCGCGATGATGGCACCGAGCTGATTCTGGATGAAGAAGCGCACGTGGTCCGAGGTCGAAGCGGGATCCGCCTGGTTTGCCCTCTTCCACAGCAGCGAGCCGACGATCGACAGCACGCCGATGACGACAATCGCGACGATCAGCAGCACCAGGTTGACCGCGGACTGCTTGAGCACCCAAAAGATGGCGAATGCCTCACCGGCGATGGCCACCATCCACAGAACCACGGCGATGATGCGCAGCCGATTCGCCTGCTGCTTCGCCTCGGGCGTGGGCTTCCAGGTGGGTTCAGCTGCCTGGCTCGCCGGATCGGCTTCGACGCGAACAACTTTCTTCGGCACGTACTTCCTCAAATCTCTCGAAAGCGGGCATGATGCACAGGTGCCCCGGCCCACATTTGAGAGGGGCAGCGCGGTTCGGTATACTCCGCCGGCCGGATCGGCGAGAAGCATACGTGACGCGTCGATCCCACAGCGTGGGTAGGTTGAGCAGGTGGTGAGCTCCGCTGACTGTAGATCAGCCGTCTTCGACTGTGGGGGTTCGATTCCCTCCCTACCCACCACGCGTAATGTCGTTGTTGCGGCGCATCGGTTCATAGACTTACGTAGATAAACCGATGGTTGTGCAAGATCGGTTCGGTCGCGCACAATCGGGCCGTCCGGGAGACCGGATGCCGCGCCTGTTCGCAGGCCCACGTAGCTCAGCTGGCAGAGCACTTCCTTGGTAAGGAAGAGGTCTCCGGTTCGAACCCGGACGTGGGCTCCATTCGCGAGAATGCCGACGCGGTGAACCCGATAGTGCCGCCGGAGGCATCAGCAGCGTGGACCTCAGCATCGTTCTTCCGTTCCTTGCCTCACTCCTCTCGTTCGTCTTCGCGGTGATGGTCGCCGACCAGTGGCTGCGACGCCGGCAGCCGTTCCAGCTGGTGTGGGCGATGGGGCTCCTCTTCTACGGGATTGGCGCCGGCACCGATTTCCTGGCCTCGACCTTCGGTTGGAGCGAGCCGCTGTACAGGACCTGGTACCTGTTCGGCGCCTTCGGTGTGGCGGCCTACCTGGGGCTTGGCACGATCTTCCTGTTGAACCGCACGCGATTCGGCTACTTCGTGGCGTTCTCGCTGCTGTTCGGCGGCGTGATCAGCCTGCTGTTCGCCCTGGCGCGAATCAAGGAGGGCACGGCCATCCCCGGCTGGGGCATCGCCGCGGTCGTCGGCGTCTGTGTCGTCGGCGCGGCGGTCCTGACGGTGGTCACGCACCTGAACCGGCGCCTGGTCGCGCCGCTGAGCGCCGCCATCCTGGCGGTCTCCTCGCTGATTGTCGTCTTCCTGGTGCTCGGTGCGCCGGTCGCGGCACCCGGGTTCGCTATTGATCCGACCACGGGTGCCCCGGTCGGCGACGCGTTCCCGGCATACCTGCGCATGCTGACCCCGCCGTTCAATATCACCGGCGCGTTCGCGCTCGTCTTCGGTGCCGTGTACTCCGCCTACATCTTCATGCCCAAGCGGCGCGTGCTGCGCGTCACCTCGAACGTGCCGGTCGCCGGCGCGCTCGGTCGGGGAGCGGCGGTGGTCGTCAACTTCGTCGCCTCACTGCCGGGAGCCACGCGGGCGCTGTTTGCGGGCAAGCTGAACTCCCGCGTGCCCGCCACGATCCTGATCGCGCTCGGCGGCTTCATCCCGGGCTGGACCAGCGGCCTGACGCGCCTCGGCTTCACGTGGGCCTACTTCCTGGGTGAGCTGTTGGGCGTGGTCTTCATCTTCCTGGGTTTCCTCGTCAGCATCGAGGTCTTCAGCGACGTGCGCCTGCCCTTCACGCGGATCGTGCTCGCGCATCGCCGTCGCGAGTCGACCCAGCCTGGTGAGCTGGGGCCGGCGGGGGAACTGGCAGCCGCAGGCCGGTCCGACAGCTGAGCCGCCGCCCACCGCGCGTGCGCTGGTGGTTTCGTCAGCTGCCTGTTTTGAGAACCGTAGGCGGTCCGGGCAGCCCTCGGACATCGATGAGCGCGGTTGCCCACGCTCCTGAATCGGCTCGGGCAGACCCTGGCGTTCCAGGACGCCACCTGACGCTCTTCAGACAGGCAGATGACGGAACGCCTGCCGACGAACGGGCGAACGCGGCGCGCCCCGCCCGCCGACGAACGGGCGAACGCGGCGCGCCCCGCCGGCCGACGAACGGCGAGGTGGCATGCGGCGACCAGGCCAGGGGAGTGGCTCCAATCAGGAAGCCCGACGTTGACAGGGCGGCGCACCCAGCCTAGAATCGGGGGGCTTCCCCGGAGATCTCCCGCCTTGTTTGGCGTGGGCGCCGCCGGGCGACGACGAGGAACGAAGAAGACCGTGGCCAAGGCCGAGAATCGACCAGTGATCGCGCTGGCGTGCACCACCTGCAAGGAGCGCACGTACAGTACGCGCAAGAGCAAGAGAAACGACCCCGGGCGGATGGAGCTGAACAAGTTCTGCCCCCGCTGCCGGCAGCACACGCTGCACCGGGAAACGAAGTAGGACCGACCTGCGCGGAGGGGTGTAGCTCAATTTGGTAGAGCACTGGTCTCCAAAACCAGCGGTTGCAGGTTCGAGTCCTGTCGCCCCTGCCAGCCTCCGCATCGGTCAACCATCCAGCAGTAGGAAGCAGAGCAGAGCATCGTGGTAAGCAATCTTCGCCAGTATTTCGAGGAAAGCTGGTCCGAGCTCAAGAAGGTCGCCTGGCCAACCCGCCAGACGGTCATCAACCTGACGCTGATCGTCATCGGTGTGTCGGTCGCAATCGGCGCCTACATCGCGGTGCTCGACACGGTGCTCAACCGCGCCCTGGACCTGGTGCTCTGATGGCCGACGAGCAGGTCGGCATCAGGGAGACCAGCGGCGAGGCGCGCGAAGCCGCGCGGCTATCACGTGAGGCGCCCCATCCGGACGACGCCTATGCCGAGGAGCGCAAGACCAAGCAGTGGTACGTGATCCACACGTATTCCGGCTACGAGAACAAGGTCAAGGCCAACCTCGAGCACCGCATCGAGTCGATGGGCGTCGAGGACCAGATCTTCCAGGTGCTGGTGCCCATGGAAGAAGAGATCGAGATCAAGAACGGCCAGCGTCAGACCGTCAACAAGAAGGTCTTCCCCGGCTACGTCCTGGTGGAGATGGCCATGAGCGACGAGTCGTGGTACGTCGTGCGCAACACGCCGGGCGTCACCAGCTTCGTCGGGTCGGGCAACCGCCCCACGCCGCTCATGGACCACGAGGTCAAGTCCATCCTCAAGCAGATGGGCGTCGAGACGCCGAAGTTCAAGGTCCAGTTCAGCAAGGGACAGAGCGTGCGGGTCAACGACGGTCCATTCGCCGAGTTCATCGGCACCGTCGATGAGGTCAACCCCGAGCGCAACAAGGTCAAGGTGCTGGTCAGCATCTTCGGCCGCGAGACCCCGGTCGAGCTCGACTTCCTGCAGATCGAGAAGCTCTAGTCTTAAAGAGACCGATGCGGCCGCGTTGCGGCCGTCGCGGCACCAACAGAGGGAGGAGCGTCACCGCTCCGCCTGGACCTCGGAGGAACATCGTGGCAAAGAAGATCCGCACCATCCTGAAGGTGCAGGCGCCGGCCGGCAAGGCCACCGCGGCGCCGCCGGTCGGCCCGGCTCTGGGCCAGCACGGCATCAACATCATGGAGTTCATCAAGGCCTTCAACGAACGCACCGCCAGCCAGGTTGGCTACGTCGTGCCGGCCGAGATCACGGTCTTCGAGGACCGATCCTTCACCTTCGTGACCAAGGCGCCGCTGGCCGCCGCGCTGCTCAAGCGGGCCGCCGGGGTTGAGTCGGGCTCGGCGCAGCCGAACCGCGACAAGGTCGGACGCGTGAACCAGAAGCAGCTGCGCGAGATCGCCGAGACGAAGATGGCCGACCTGAACGCCAACGATGTCGAGCATGCCATGCGCATCGTGGCCGGGACTGCGCGCAGCATGGGCATCGAGGTGACCGACTGATGGCCGCGCACGGCAAGCGCTATCGCGATGCAGCCGCGCTGCTCCAGGCGGACCATCGCTATCCGCTCAATGAAGCCGCTGAGCTCATTCCGCGCGTCAATATCACCCGCTTCGATTCGACCGTCGACCTGCACCTGCGCCTGGGCGTCGACCCGCGGCACGCCGACCAGCTGGTGCGCGGCACGGTGGTCCTGCCGCATGGCACCGGCAAGACGACGCGTGTCATCGTCTTTGCCCAGGGCGAGAAGGCCCAGGAGGCGCTGCGGGGCGGCGCGGACGACGTCGGCGGCGAAGATCTCGTCAAGAAGATCGACGCCGGCTGGTTCGAGTTCGACGTCGCGGTCGCCACGCCCGACATGATGGGCATGGTCGGCCGCCTCGGGAAGAAGCTCGGTCCCCGCGGCCTCATGCCGAACCCGAAGTCCGGTACGGTGACGTTCGACATCGAGCGCGCCGTCAGCGAGGTGAAGTCCGGCCGGGTCGAGTTCAAGGTCGACCGCGCCGGCATCGTGCACGTGCCCGTCGGCAAGGTCAGCTTCAGCACCGATCAGCTCGCCGCGAACGTGGCTGCGCTGGTCGACGCCGTGCAGCGCGCCAAGCCATCGGGCGCCAAGGGGACCTACATGCGGACGCTGACGCTGGCGCCGAGCATGGGACCCGGCGTGGCCGTCGACATCCCGTCAGCCCTTGCCGCCGCGAGCGCCTGACCACTGGGGTGGCTGGGCCTACTTCACAGCCGGCCGCATTTGCGCCGCGCGCAACCATCGGCGAACGAGAGCTCGCGCGTGCCCTCAACTTGGCCGCCGCTTGCCCCGCCGGCCAAGGGCGGCCGCGCTGGTGCGTGGAACGTGCCCCCGGTGGCCGATAGTTGCCTCCCGGGCAAATGGAGAGGCGACGGCGACGGGACGAAGAGACGGCGAGATGCGTGAGCCGGCCGCATCGGGTAGGATGCGGGCTCGCCCCAACTGAAGAAGCCAGAGACAGCGATGTGCCCGGGTGAGAGTCCCGGGCCAATTGCCGGCCGAGGAGCCGGCGGCACGCCGAGGCACGACACTCGTCCGCCACCGTTAGCGTGGCGCATCGGTTTCCGTGCTCTGACGTGCGAGGACCGATTCTCATACCTGGAGGTGGACGAACTTCAACGCCATGCCGACCGATGCCAAGCGCCAGGCCGTCGCCGAGCTCGCGGAGCTGCTCCGCAGCAGCTCGGCGCTCGCCGTGGCCGACTACCGGGGACTCTCCGTTTCCGACATGCAATCGGTCCGAAGGACGCTGCGCGCCAGTGGCGTGCAACTGCACGTCGCCAAGAACCGCCTGGTCAAGATCGCCGCCGATGACGCGGGCCGATCCAACCTGAAGCCGCTGCTCGATGGGCCGACCGCGCTCGCCTCGATCGATGGCGACGCGGTGACCATGGCCAAGGCGTTGCAGGAAGCCTTCCGACCCTACGCCCGCACAGTCACCATCCGTGGCGGCCTGCTCGGCAGCGAGGCGATCGACGCTGCCCAGCTGCAGCGCCTGGCCACGCTGCCGACCCGCGAGGTCCTGCTGGCCAAGCTTGCCGGCGGGATGGCTGCCCCCCTGAACGGGATGGCGAGCGTCCTCGCCGCGAACCTGCGAAACCTCGTCGGCGTGCTGTCCGCGATCGCCGACCAGAAGCGAACCAACGAGGGCGGCTCAGCCGCTTGAGGCCACGGCGGTCTGTGCCGCCCAACGTCAGCGCGGCGCGAGCCGGCGACAAGGAGTACGACGAACAATGGCTACCAAGACGATGGACAAGGAAACGATTCTCGAGGCGATCGACACGATGAGCGTCCTCGAGCTCTCCGAGCTGGTCAAGGCGTTCGAGGAGCGCTACGGCGTGACGGCCGCCGCTCCGGTCGCCGCTGCGGCCCCGGCTGCCGGTGGTGATGGGGGCGGCGCAGCCGCTGCCGTCGAGGAGCAGACCGAGTTCGACGCGGTGCTGACCGAGGTCGGCCCCAACAAGATCCTGGTGATCAAGGCCGTCCGCGAGCTGACTGGCCTGGGCCTCAAAGAAGCCAAGGACCTTGTCGACGCGGCACCGAAGCCCGTCAAGGAAGGCGTCAACAAGGAAGAGGCCGAAGCCGTCAAGGAGAAGCTGGCCGAGGCCGGCGCGACCGTCGAGGTCAAGTAGCTCCTCCTGCGCATCGCTGGCGGCGGGTTGCCCGGAGCGGGGCGGCCCGCCGCCTTTTCGTGGGCGCCGTCATAGGCCCCGATGCGTTTCAACCAGCCGCGCTGGAACAAAGAACGCAGCGTGATACGGCCGTTGGTAGGACCGTCGGCAGGACGTCCGCGGCATTGTCCGGCTCGCCAGCGAGGATTAGGCTCAATCGGATGCGACTCCTACGAATCAATCGGCCCGCGGAGCAGCCACGCCCCAAGGCCGCCGGGGCCGGTCAGTCGTACCTCACCGCCTGGGGCCTCGAACCCGTCCAATGGCGCCCACTCGGCGGCCGGATCACCGACGACGAGCGCGCGACGCTGGTCTGGGTCGTTCGCGGCGATGAGCTGCCCGATGACGTGGCGCTGCGCGCGCGACGTGCCTACGACGCGATCGCGGAACGGGGGACCCGTCTCGTGGCTGAGACGACCACGCGGGGGATTGAGATCGACCTACCGGTTACGGCGGTCGCCGGTCACCTGCGCCACCTGGCCGGCTACGGGATCCTGCCCGATGCGATCCTGGTGACTCGTCACGTTCCGAGCGCCCACGTGCGAGACCTGCGCGCCGAGCTCAAGGGCCTGAGCCAGGAGGTCCAGTTGTCGGTTGCCGCGGAATTGGACGACAGCTGGATCGCCGAGCTGCGGAGGACGTCCGGCCTGTCGTGACGCGTCGGTGTCGCCGCAGGGCCGCGAGTCCGCCCGTCAGCCCCGTCTAGACCGCACGCCGCTCCCAGGCGATTGGCGTCCACACAACCTGTTGATCGGGGGTCATGGCGATTGCGCCGTAGCCGGGTTGCCGGGCAACCCACGCCGGTCCGTCGCTGCCCATCGCGAACGCCGCCGTCGCGTATGCATCGGCGTAGGTCAGGCTCGGGCCGATGACGCTGAGGCTGAGCAGGTCCGTTGCCGGCCGGCCGGTGCGCGGCTGCTGAATGTGAATGCCGCGCTCATAGTGCCCAGATGTTGCGACGGCGCCAGCGCCCAGCTCAAGGATCGTCGCGACGCGATCAGCCAGCATCGGGTGTCGAATGCCGATGCGCCAGCGCCGACCGGGTTCGGGCTGGCCGCGCGTCACCACGTCGCCGCCGGCATTGATCGCGAAGTTTCGCGCACCGGCATCGTCGAGCATCCAGGCTGCCTGCTCGACCGCCCAGCCCTTCACGACTCCGGTCGGGTCGAGCATGCCGTCGGACCGATGGGCTCGCGCGTCGAAGTTGCCCGCTGTGCTGGTTCGCAGCTGCTCGCAGAGCGCCAGGACCTGGCGCAGATCCCTGCTGCTATCGGCGAGCGCCAGCTCGCCACGGCCCAGACGATTTACCTCGCTGTTGGACCGGTACGGACTGAATCGATCGTCCACGTCGCGCAGGTACGCGAACATCGCGTCGACCGCCGATGTGGCGAACGAGCGATCACGGACATCGACGCTGATGGCGGTGCCCATGATGTGCTCGACGCGCACCATGCGGTGCGGCCGCGGGCCGAGCGGCATCGGCTCAGCCATGATTCTGGTCGAGGATGGCCTGCAGCGATTCGGCGTACGCCTCGCTGGTGTAGGTGGCGCCCGAGACCAGGTCGATCTGCGCGCTCTGCGCCTGCAGGGCTTCCTGGCGGAGCATCGGTGCGGCAGCCGACGAGATATATGCCGAGCGCGCGCGGTCGTTGGGGAGCTGGATGGCCGTGACGTCGGTGATCTTGCCGTCCGACAACGTGACCTGCAACTGCACGTCGCCGTAGCGGGTCGGGATCACCGGGCCGGTCACCGTCGTGTCGGCAGCCTGCGGCGCCGGCGTCGGCGTGGCTGTCGGCCGCGGTGCCGAGGTGGTGTCGGGTGCCGAGGTCGCATCGGGCCGCGTGGCGGCCGGTCGCGTCAGCGCGGTCGTATCGGTCGGAACGGTGTCGCTGGGCGTCTTGAAGCTCAGCAGCAGGACGAGTCCGGCCGCGGTCAGGAGCGAGGCGATGATTCCGCGTTTCGGCATGTTGGATATCCCCGGTGATCAGTACGAGAAGCGCTCGACGTGCACCTGCGTTTTCGGCACGCGCAGCGAGCGCAGGCTGCGGCGTACGCTGTCGAGCATTGGAATCGGGCCGCACACGAAGACGTCGCGCTCAGCGATGTCCGGGACGAGCTCGCGCAGGTGTTCCGCGCGAAGCGGATCGTCCAGCAGGTCGGATGTGCCGCGCCGGCCGATCAGGTAGTGGAGGTCCACCCCGCGGCGTCGTGCCAGGTGATCCAGCTCGTCGGCGAATATCGCGTCGTCCCATTTGGTAGCCCGATACAGCAGCGTGATGTTGCCGCGTGCCGCGGGCAGCTCCTCGAGGAGCGCGCGCATCGGCGTGATACCGATCCCGCCGGCGATGAGCAGCACGCGCTCGCGGGTCCGTCGAGCCCCGGTCAGGATCCCGTAGGGCCCTTCGACAGCCACGCGGGTTCCGGGCTTGAGCTGCATCAGGCGGTTGGTGTAGTCGCCATCGGCCTTGATCGTCAGCCGCAGTGCCTTCCCGTTGGGTGCCGCCGATAGCGAGAACGGGTGTCCACGCCACCAGCCGTCGCCAGCCAGAAAGCGCCACACGAAATATTGTCCGGCGCGCACCGCCAGCCGGTCGAGCCGTCTGCCTCGAACGTAGACCGATGCGACGCCCGGTGCTTCGCTCACCACGTCCGTGACGCGCAGCCGATGCCGCAGCGAGAGCGCGATGGGAAGCCCGAAGCGGAAGAGCAGGATAAGCCCGGCGACGAGCAGGTAGAGCGTGATCCAGTAGAAGCGCGCAACTGAATCGTCCTGGAAGTCGCTGCCCACCGCCAGTTGGTGGCCGAAGCCCAGCACCATGGCGAGGTATGTGTAAAGGTGAATGCCGTACCACGTGTCGTAGGAGATGCGCCGGCGGGCGCCTCGCGCGGAAGCGATGCCGACGCCCACGAGCAGCAGCAACGCGACGGTTCCCATCAGGACGTAGGGGTAGGTCGTCAGCAGCATCCAGGTTTCGGCGACGAAGCCGCTGCCATCGCCGGCCGCGTAGCCCGCGGTGGTGAAGACGGTGTGCCCGACGAGCAGCCAGATGCAGGCGAAGCCCATCCAGCGGTGCCAGGTCGCAAGTCGATGCATCCCGGCGAGTTGATCGAGCCACGGGCTGCGCGCAATGAGGACGAGGCCGAGCAGGGCCAGGTACGTTCCGAACAGGGCGGTGAGCTGGCCGATGCCGGTCAGCCAGCCCGAAAGATCGACGAGCTGGTCGATTCCGCCGTGGCGCACCCACATCGCCAGGATCAGCACGGCGTTCCCGATGGACAGCCAGACGAGGTCGCTGAAGCGGAGCGACCAGAGGCGGGGGAGCGGGACACGTTGCAGGGTCTGCTCGCCGAGTGGAGGAATTGCGGCCTGCCGCGACATCCGCGGAAGAGCTGGCTCACCAGTCACGCAGTCAGCATGGGCCGCAACTCTGGGATGCGCCTGAGAGCGCTCCTCGACGATCTCGTGCCGCAGGTCACGGAGCTCGTGGAACGCGGCTTTCGCAAGCAGACGGCGAAGCTTGATCCCGTCGAGCTTCCGCAGCGGGGTATCGGGCGGCGTCGATCAGGGCGCCGAGAGCCGCGCGAACCAATCCCAGACGCTCCCGCGGAAGATGGTGGCTTGCGGCCAGCTGCCGTCGAGCAGATAGCGGGTCCCGTCCGGACCGATCCCGGTCAGCACCACCTGCGCCCAGGTGACGCCGGGCGTTCGGTTGAATTGCAGGGTGCCTTGGATGGTGGCGCCATCGCGCGTCGCCGGAGCTGTGGCAAAGGGCGTCGTCTGGTCGGGCAGGAGCCGCCAACCGTCACCCGGCGCCTCGGCCTGCCATGCTTCGAGGCGCAGGGCATGAAAGCTCGAGGCCAGTGCTGGGCTTGCCGCATCGACGTTGAGCGTCACGGTCCCATCGGCCCATGCGGAGTCCCCCTCAATGAACGCCGGTGGATCACCGGTCGCCGGATCCTGCCACCACGGCGCGATCATCTCGTAGCCATGCGTGAGCGTGCTCCAGGAGTAGGAAATCGGCTCACCGGCAGTTGTGGCCGTGTGGACCACGGTAGCTGATCCGACTCCGATGGCACCGATGAGCAGGAGGGCGACAGCCACGCTTCGCGGCCTCGGCGGCCGGAGGCCGTAGAAGCGCGCGCCAGTCACGAACGAGAGCGGAGCTGCCATCAGGCCGGCGACGCTTGCCCAGTTAAGCTGATACTGCGTGCCGACCAGCACGATCCAACCAACGGCCAGTGCGCCAACCAGCATGACGGCCCCACGAATCTCCTCGGGTGATCGCCAGGCACCGCGCGACGCCGCCCGAATTGCGGCGCCGCCGCCGGCCAGCGCACCCACATTCAGCCCGAAGGCGGTGATGACCGTGTTCCAGCCAGGTCCCCATGAGAGATTCACTTCGATCGAGAGCCAGTGGCCGATGACGGTGACGACCGCCTGACCGATGACAACCGCGAGGATCATGAAAAGCCAGCCCAACAGCGTGCCGAGCAGGCCGTCGCGAAGTGCGCCGAAGGTTCCGGCTCCCGCGGCGGCCAGCAGGCGGGGACCTCGACGATGCGATCGGCTCAGGTCTCGCGCGAGTGCGCGCGGTGTCCCGAGACGAGCGACGGCCGCTGCCTCGGCCGCGTCGGGCTCGTGGCCCGCGGCGATGAGCGCATCGGTGCTGTCGGCGAGGTGTCTTGCTATCTCCTCGGTGACCTCGGCACGCAGGTCCTCTGGAAGGGGCAGGTCGGCCCTGAGTCGCTCGAGGTAGCGCTCGATGTCGCTCATCAGGTTGCTACGTCCGCGACCTGCGCGACGACGCGCGAGAAGCTATCCCACTCCGCTCGCGATGCCGCGAGCAGCTGCTCGCCGGCGGGCGTCAGCCGGTAGTAGCGGCGTCGCGGGCCGCGCTCGCCCGCCTGCCAGCGCGCGCTGAGAGCTCCGTCACGTTCGAGACGGTGGAGGGCGGGATAAAGACTGCCCTCACTCGGCGCAAGCTGGTCGCCAGATCGTTCGCGGAGTCGCTGAACGATCTCGTAGCCGTACAGCTCACCGTCGTTCAGCACGCTGAGAATGAGGAACGGCACGGTGCCCTTCAGTAGTTGCGAGCGAAGCATCGCCGGATGCTACCTCAGTTACCGATGTAGAGCAAGAACTATTGGGCCGGGCCAGACCAACCTGAGGAGAAGTTGACCAAATGCTGAGCGGCAACCCGATCTCACCCATCCTGCTTGCGACCGACCTGGCCGCCTGCGGCAGCACACGCGATAGGGGATTGCGATCGGTCAGGGACTGCCGCGCGCGGCCCATGCCCTGGCCGTTACGGTGAAGGGTCCGGCGGGGAGGAGGGCTCGGCATCGGTCGCGGAGTTCGGTCTGCCGCTCGGGCGGGAGGCCCGCCACGTAACTGCCGGCCGGGCCGACGCCGCGGGTGAACGGCTCCCACCACTCGTCGAAGCCAGGGTGGTCCAGGTTGGCCGAGATTGTCGTCTCTTCAATGTCGTGGAGCCCTGCCGCGATGAAGATCTCGGCGAGGTGCCCTTCTCGGGTACCGGCCAGCAACGACTCGTCATGCACGTCGGGATCGAGGTCACGCGCCGCTCGCCAGAAGGCGCCGAGCGGTCCCTGACCGCCAGCGTGATCCCAGACGCAGGCGGCGACGACGCCTCCGTGCCGGGTGACGCGACGCATCTCCGCCAGGCCGGCCACGGGATGGGTCATGAAGTGGACGACAAGCTGGGCAAGGACAACGTCAAACGTCTCGTCCGAGAAGGGGAGCGCCTCTGCCGATGCCTGCTGGATGTCCGCCCCCGGATTGCGCGCTCTGGCTGTGGCGACGAATGACTCCGACGGGTCCGCGGCCGCCACGGCGCCCGCGCCCAGTCGGGCAACGAGCTCGGCGGTCAGTGCGCCGGGGCCGCAGCCGACATCGAGCGCCCGCTGGCCGCTCCGCACCGCGGCGAGGTCCGCCATGCGCGGCGCGAGCAGCCGTGAGTATCGGCCCATGAAGCGGTCATAGGCATCGGCTGTGACATCGAAGCTCATGCGACAAATCTACCCGGTCGCGGCAAGCTTGATCGGCCGGTCTCAAGCGTAAGCTGGTTCGAGCCCCGGGAACATCGGGAAGTGGCGCACGTTCAGCGTCAGCAGGTCTGCTCCCATCGAGTTGGCCGCCGCTGCGATGAGGTAGTCGGTGGTATCGATGCCCGAGTGCGAGCGCCGATAGCGCCGGGCAAGCTCGCCGGCCGCATCCGCTATGGCGACATCGATGTCTATCCACGAGATGAGTGCGAAGAGCCTCGTCATCGGCTCCCGTTCGGCCGGACGGATTCCGGCGAGGATCTCGGTGCGGGTCGGCGTTGCGGCCCAGACTGGCTCGTTGCCCTGGAAGAGCCGGCTCAGGAGTGCCGCGGCTCGGTTATCGCCCCGCAGATGATCGACGAGGACGGGGGTGTCGAGCAGGACCGTCACTGGCCACCCGAATCGGCATCGTCGCCATACAGCTCGCGAAGGCGTCGCCCGGTCCGCAACCGCTCCACATACTCCTCACCAGTCTCCGTCCGATCCTTCCAGACCCCGGCGGTTTCGTGCAGAACTTCGAGGATCTCAGCACGGCTGGGCGTCGGCCGGTATCGCGCCTCGATTGCCTCGCGGATGAGATGCGATCTCGTGGTGCCGCGGCGCTTTGCCTCCCGATCGAGGGCACCGGCCTGTTCGCGGCTGAGGTAGATCTGGGTACGTTCCACGATGTACGTATACATCGCGAACGCCCGACGGTCAACCTCGCGAGTCGGGTGCGCTTCAGTTGACGAAGTGCCCCAGGCTGCTATACTCACCTTTCGCGTGTCCGCGTCTCACCCTGCCCTCTTTTAGGAGTCCTGAATGGCTTTGGCCGAGCCCGCCAGCCGATTTGAGCTGGCCCCGCGCCGAGAGAATTTCTCGCACATTCCGGAGGTTCTTCCCCTCCCGAACCTGATCCAGACCCAGACCGAATCATTTGAGTGGTTCGTCAAGACCGGCCTCCGTGAGCTGCTTGACGAGATCACTCCCATCACCGACTTCACCGGCAAGAACCTCGAGCTGCACTTCCGGGACTTCTATTTCGAGGATCCCAAGTTCGACGAGGAGGACTGCCGCACCCGTGACCTGACCTACTCGCGTCCTCTGAAGGTGGAGGTCGATCTCATCATCAAGGAGACCGACGAGGTCAAGCACCAGACCGTGTTCATGGGCGACTTCCCATGGATGACGGAACAGGGCACCTTCATCATCAACGGTGCCGAGCGCGTGGTGGTGAGCCAGCTGGTGCGCTCGCCGGGCGTCTACTACACCGCGTCGGAGGATTCGGCCACCGGCCGTCACCTGTTCGCCGCCAAGGTGATCCCGAACCGCGGCGCCTGGCTCGAGTTCGAGACCAGCAACAAGGACCTGCTCAGCGTCAAGGTCGACCGCAAGCGCAAGATCCCGGTCACCACGCTGCTGCGCGCCGTTGGCTTCGACGACAACGCCGAGATGCTCAGCCTCTTTGCGCCGGTCGACGACAACCCGGAGCACCCGTTCGTCACGCTGACCCTGGACAAGGACACCGCGACCACCCAGGAAGAGGCGCTGATCGAGGTCTACAAGAAGCTGCGCCCGGGCGATCCGCCGACCATCGACAATGCCCGCGCCCTGGTCACCAGCCTCTTCTTCAACTTCCGCCGCTACGACCTCGGTCGCGTCGGGCGCTACAAGCTGAACAAGGCGCTGGGCGACGTGGCAAAGAAGCTGAAGATCGAGCTGCCCGCCGAGGAGAGCCCGAACCCGCGCGACTCGCGCGTCATCAGCAAGATGGACATCGTGGCGATCATCGGCAAGCTGGTCGAGCTCAACAACGGCCGCGGCGAGCCCGATGACATCGACCACCTCGGCAACCGGCGCATCCGTGCCAACGGCGAGCTGATCCAGAATCAGTTCCGCATCGGCCTGCTCCGCATGGAGCGCGTCGTCAAGGAGCGGATGACGATCACCGATGCCGAGCAGGCGACGCCGAACGCGCTCATCAACATCCGCCCGGTGGTGGCGGCCATGAAGGAGTTCTTCGGCGGCAGCCAGCTCTCCCAGTTCATGGACCAGACCAACCCGCTGGCCGAGCTGACCAACAAGCGACGCCTCTCGGCGCTGGGCCCCGGCGGCCTGAGCCGCGAGCGTGCCGGCTTCGACGTCCGCGACGTCCATCCCTCGCACTACGGCCGGATGTGTCCCATCGAGACGCCCGAAGGGCCGAACATCGGTCTCATCGGCTCGCTGGCGACCTACGGCAAGATCAACCGCCACGGCTTCATCGAGACGCCCTACCGCAAGGTGCGCAAGCTCGTCGGCTACAAGGACAAGCAGGCCGATGTCATCGGCGAGACGCTCGTGGACGACTTGGTGCCAAGCGATGGCGCCAAGCCCGTTGCCAAAGCGGGATCGGTCATCGACGACAAGATTTGGGCGGCCATCAAGCAGCACAAGCTGCAGAGCGTGCGGATCCGACCGAAGGTCACGGCTGAGATCGAGTACCTCGACGCCTCCGAAGAGGAGAAGTTCTCGATCGCGCAGGCCAACGCGCCGCTCGACGAGAGCCAGCACCTGCTCGAGGAGCGGGTCATGGTCCGTTACCGTGACCGCTTCCTGATGGAGCCGGTCGACGACGTCGATTACATGGACGTCAGCCCCAAGCAGATCGTCAGCGTGGCGACCGCCATGATCCCGTTCCTGGAGCATGACGACGCCAACCGTGCGCTGATGGGCTCGAACATGATGCGTCAGTCGGTGCCGTTGCTCCAGCCGGAGGCGCCGCTGGTCGGCACCGGCGTCGAGTACCGCGCCGCGTTCGATTCGCAGCAGGTGGTCGTCGCCAAGGCGGGCGGCACGGTGGTCAGCGTGACCGCCAACCACATCCAGGTCGAGCGCGACGAAGGCGACGTGCGCGACACGTACCAGCTCAAGAAGTTCCTGCGCTCGAACCAGGGCACCTGCATCAACCAGCGGCCCATCGTCAGCGTCGGCGACCGCGTCGCCCCCGACCAGGTCCTGGCCGACTCGTCATCGACCGATGCCGGCGAGATGGCCCTCGGCCAGAACATCCTGGTGGCCTTCCTGCCTTGGGAGGGCGGCAACTACGAGGACGCCATCGTCCTCAGCGAGCGGATGGTCAAGGACGACCTGTTCACCAGCATCCACATCGAAAAGCACGAGATCGAGGCCCGCGACACCAAGCTCGGCCCCGAAGAGATCACCCGCGACATCCCGAACGTCGGCGAGGAATCGCTGCGCAATCTGGACGAGGACGGGATCATCTACGAGGGTGCCGAGGTCACGCCAGGCGACATCCTGGTCGGCAAGATCACGCCCAAGGGCGAGACCGAGCTGACCGCGGAGGAGCGCCTGCTGCGCGCGATCTTCGGTGAGAAGGCCCGCGAGGTGAAGGACAGCTCGCTGCGCCTGCCGCACGGCGAGCGCGGGATCGTGGTGAACGTGCGTCAATTCAGCCGTGAGAACGGTGACGAGCTGATGCCCGGCGTCAATCGCCTGGTGCGGGTCAGCGTCGCGCAGAAGCGCAAGATCAGCGTCGGCGACAAGATGGCCGGCCGCCACGGCAACAAGGGCGTCATCTCCAAGATCCTGCCGGTCGAGGACATGCCGTACATGCCTGATGGCACGCCCATCGACATCGTGCTCAACCCGCTCGGCGTGCCGAGCCGTATGAACATCGGCCAGATCATGGAGACGCACCTGGGCTGGGCCATGCAGGTGCTCGGACTGAAGGCGGCCACGCCGGTGTTCGATGGTGCCGGCGAGGACCAGATCGACGAGCGGCTGCGCCAGGCGGGGCTGCCGACCGACGGCAAGACGGTGCTCTACGACGGACGCACCGGCGAGGCATTCGACTCGCGCGTCACCGTCGGCTACATCTACATGCTCAAGCTCCACCACCTGGTGGAGGACAAGATCCACGCGCGATCCACCGGACCGTACAGCCTCATCACCCAGCAGCCGCTGGGTGGCAAGGCCCAGTTCGGTGGCCAGCGTTTCGGCGAGATGGAGGTATGGGCGCTCGAAGCGTACGGCGCGGCGAACATCCTCCAGGAGCTGCTCACCGTGAAGTCCGATGACGTGGTTGGCCGCGTGCAGACGTACGAGGCCATCGTCAAGGGCGAGGAGATCAACCCGCCGGGCGTGCCCGAGTCGTTCAAGGTGCTCGTCAAGGAGCTCCAGGCGCTCGGACTCTCGGTGGAGATCCTGAACGAGAACGAAGAGGAGATCCGCTTCATCGAGGATACCGGCAGCTATCCGCTGCCGGACCTGGGCGGCATCAATCTCCAGGGTTTTGAAGAGTAGACCGATGACCGGCGCAGGCGCGCCGGTCGCCCATCCCAAGGACCACCCTGTCGCGACCTCGCTGGGTCGCGGCGCGCATGGCAACGTCGGCGATCAGCCGCAGGAGTCGTAGCCACACATGCTGGAAGTCAACAACTTCGACGCGATCCGCATCAGCCTCGCTTCCCCCGACCAGATCAAGAGCTGGTCGTCGGGCGAGGTCACCAAGCCGGAGACGATCAACTACCGCACGCTCAAGCCGGAGAAGGACGGCCTCTTCGACGAGCGCATCTTCGGTCCAACCAAGGACTGGGAGTGCTACTGCGGCAAGTACAAGCGCATCCGCTACAAGGGCATCATCTGCGACAAGTGCGGCGTCGAGGTGACGCGCAGCAAGGTCCGCCGCGAGCGGATGGGCCACATCAAGCTCGCCAGCCCGGTGAGCCACATCTGGTACTTCAAGGGCACCCCCAGCCGGTTGGGGATCCTGCTCGACGTCAGCCCGCGCAATCTCGAGCGCATCCTCTACTTCGCGCTGTACGTCATCACCCGTGTCGACGAGCACGAGCGTGAGAAGGCCCTGGCCCGCATCGACGAGGAGATGAACGAGCGCGTCGCCCGCGCGCAGGGCGTCGTCGACGAGAAGCGGGTCGAGCTGGAGGCCGCGGTCGCCGACAAGCGCGCCGAGGTCGAGAGCGCCCACGAGGCCGAGAAGAAGCGGCTCGACGAGCAGCTCTCCACGCGGACCGAGGAGCTGATGACGGCCGCCCAGCAGGTCGAGGCGTCGATCAAGGCCGGCGGCAAGACCATCGGCAGTGATGTCGTGTTCGCCGCCACCGGCGAGGTCATCGGTCGCGAGGGCGATACCTCCAAGGACGCGCTGGCCAAGCTGCGCGACGTGGTCAAGGGCGAGGTCGACGCAGTCGATCGCGAGGTCAAGGAGGCGCAGCAGGGTGCGCGCGAGAAGCTCGACACGGCGATCGGCGACATGACCGGCGGCATCGATGAGGCGCTGGCCTCGGAGCGTGAAGAGGTGGCGCGCGAGACCGACAGTGCCAAGCTCGAGGCGCGCAACGCCCGATCGCAGGTCTCCGACATCAAGGTGATGCAGATCATCAGCGAGGCGGAGTTCCGGATGCTCACCGAGCGCTACGGGCGGCTGTTCGATGCCGGCATGGGCGCCGAGGCGATCAAGAAGATCATCGAGAACCTGGACCTCGACGACCTGGCGCAGACGCTCCACGTCGAGATGCGCCAGACATCGGGCCAGCGGCGCAAGAAGGCCATCAAGCGGCTGCGCCTGATCGAGGCGTTCCGCAAGAGCGGCGCGCGGCCGGAGTGGATGATCCTGTCCACGCTGCCGGTCATCCCGCCGGACCTGCGCCCCATGGTGCAGCTCGACGGCGGCCGCTTCGCGACGTCGGACCTCAACGACCTGTACCGGCGCGTGATCAACCGCAACAACCGTCTCTCGCGGCTGCTCGACCTCGAGGCGCCGGAGATCATCATCCGCAACGAGAAGCGCATGCTGCAGGAAGCCTGCGACGCGCTGATCGATAACGGGCGCCGTGGTCGCGCCATCGCCGGCACCGGCAACCATCGGCTCAAGAGCCTGAGCGACATGCTCAAGGGCAAGCAGGGTCGGTTCCGCCAGAACCTGCTCGGCAAGCGCGTCGACTACTCGGGTCGCTCGGTCATCGTGGTCGGCCCCGACCTGAAGCTTCACCAGTGCGGGCTGCCCAAGAAGATGGCGCTCGAGCTGTTCAAGCCATTCGTCATGCGCCAGCTTGTCGAGAAGGGTTTCGCGCACAACATCAAGAGCGCCAAGCGCATCGTCGAGCGCGTGCGTCCCGAGGTCTGGGACGTCCTCGAGGACGTCATCAAGGATCATCCGGTCCTGCTCAACCGCGCCCCGACGCTGCACCGGCTGGGGATCCAGGCCTTCATGCCCATCCTGGTCGAGGGCTCGGCCATCCAGATCCATCCACTCGTCTGCTTCGCCTTCAACGCAGACTTCGACGGCGACCAGATGGCGGTCCACGTGCCGCTATCGACCGCCGCGCAGAAGGAAGCCAAGGAGCTGATGCTCTCGACGCAGAACCTGCTCTCGGCGGCCGACGGCTCGCCGGTGGTCAGCCCGACGCACGACATGGTGCTGGGCTGCTACTACCTGACCGTCGATCGCGAGCCGATCAAGGGCGAAACGCCGCTCAAGGGCGAGCGGATGGTCTTCTCGAGCGCCGACGAGGCGATCATGGCCACCCAGCTGGGTCATGCGCACGTGCAGGCCAAGGTCAGGGTCGAGCTCGACACCTGGGATCCCACCGGCGGCGAGGATGGCAGCGGCGCCATGCAGCGCTCGCTGATCGAGACGACGCCGGGGCGCGTCATCTTCAACACCGTCGTGCCGCGCGAGCTCGGCTACGTCAATCGCGTCATGGACCGCAAGGGCCTCAAGGCGCTCATCGCCCAGTGTTATCGCGAGCTCGGGCCAGCCGCAACCTCGGCGCTGGTCGACGGCATCAAGGGCGTGGGCTTCCACTACGCCACCATGGCCGGCGTCACCATCGGCATCGAGGACATGCACGTCCCGGTTGAGAAGGCGCAGCTGCTGGCCGACGCGGACAGTGCGGTGACCGACATCGACCGCGAGTTCCGCCGCGGCTTCATCACCGAGGAGGAGCGCTACAACCAGACGGTCGACGTCTGGCGCGGCACCACCGCCGCAGTCACCGAGAAGATGCTCGACGGTCTCGACCGCCGGGGATCGGTCTGGATGATCACCCACTCGGGTGCTCGCGGCAACGTGACCCAGGTCCATCAACTGGCCGGCATGCGCGGCCTGATGGCGGATCCGTCGGGTCGCATCATCGACCTGCCCATCCGCAGCAACCTGCGGGAGGGCATGACCGTGCTCGAGTACTTCATCTCGAGCCACGGTGCCCGCAAGGGCCTGGCCGATACCGCACTGCGCACCGCCGACTCCGGATACCTGACCCGGCGCCTGGTCGACGTGGCACAGGACGTCATCACCCGCGAGGAGGATTGCGGCACCGATATCGGGACGTGGATCACCCGCGAGGAATCGGACCAGATCCCGGAGCCGTTCGTCGATCGGCTGATTGGGCGCATGGCGGCGCTCGACATCGTCGACGAGAAGAGCGGCGAGGTCATCGTCGCGCGCAATGACGAGATCAACGAGGCCGCCATCGCGCGGATCGACGAGCTCGCCCTGGACCGCATCAGCGTGCGGTCGCCACTGACTTGCGTCGCGCGTCACGGCGTGTGCCGCATGTGCTACGGCCGCAACCTGGCGAGTGGCCGGTTGGTCGACCTCGGCCAGGCGGTCGGGATCATCGCCGCCCAGTCCATCGGTGAGCCAGGCACGCAGCTGACCATGCGAACGTTCCACACCGGCGGCGTCGCTGGCGAGGACATCACCCAGGGTCTGCCGCGCGTTGAGGAACTGTTCGAGGCGCGCAACCCCAAGGGTCAGGCGACGATGACCGAGATCGATGGCGAGGTCGAGGTGGTGCGCACCGGGCCAGATCAGCCGATCACGGTGCGAATCACGCACCGCGAGACGTACAACACGCCGATGAAGCTCACCCCGCAACATGAGGTGCTGGTCGCCTCGGGCGACGAGGTGATCGAGGGACAGCTGCTGGCCAGCGTCGGCGAGGGCGAAGAGCTCGTCGAGGTGAAGGCGCCGTCCGCGGGGCGGATCACCAAGAAGGGCAACACCCTGACGCTGCACAGCGAGGAGGTCGACACGCGCGAATACGGCGTGCCGCACTCCTCACGGATGAAGGTCGACACCGGCGACACGGTGACCGCCGGCGATCCGCTGACCGAGGGTTCGCTGAACCCGAAGGACCTGCTCCAGATCAAGGGCGTGGACACGGTCCAGCGCTTCCTGGTCACCGAGGTCCAGAAGGTCTACAAGTCGCAGGGCGTCACGATCCACGATAAGCACGTCGAGATCATCGTCCGCCAGATGCTGCGCAAGGTGACCGTCGACACGGCCGGCGACACCGAGCTTCTCCCGTCGGAGCTGATCGATCGGTTCGAGTTCGAGGAGACCAACAACCGTATCCTGGCCGAGGGCGGCGAGCCCGCTACGGCGCAGACGGTGCTGTTGGGCGTCACCAAGGCATCGCTCAACACCTCTTCGTTCCTGGCGGCCGCCTCTTTCCAGGAGACGACGCGGGTGCTCACGGAGGCCGCCATCAACGGCGCCAAGGACCACCTGCTGGGTCTCAAGGAGAACGTCATCATCGGCAAGCTGATTCCTGCCGGGACGGGCGCAGCGGCGCGTGCCCTGGCGGCGGCGCGAGCGCACGAGCTCTCGCCGGAGCAGGCCGAGGAGCTGCGCGAGCGGGAGGCTGCGCGGGCCTTCCTGACCGGCGACGCCGACACGGACCACGATGGTGTGGTCGAGACCGACGAGGCCGAGGCCGCGGCAGCGTCCGCAGCCGACAACGCCGCCGAGCTGATGGGCGCCGACAACAACGAGGCCATCGAGGCCGAGGTCGAGGAGCAGGTCTTCGACGCCCTGACCAAGGAGAAAGTGGAAGAGCCGGCCAAGCCGTAGCCCACGTCCGTTGCTGCGATACAGGTCGAGGCGGTCCACGGGACCGCCTCGTTCCGTGTCACCCGGCCGATGCATCGGCCGTTCTTCACCGCAAGCGGGCTGCCGCGTCTGCATCTGCGGTTACGCGCTCCGGTTTGCAGTGGCGGCAACTAACGGCGCCTGAAACGGCGAACGCCGCCGCGGTTTGCAGTCGTGGCAAACAGCGGAGCCTGAGACGTCCGATTCGGCTCCGTCGCCGTCGTTATTTGCAGCCCCGGCAAACGCGCGGCGCCAAAACCCGCTCGGCGGCGCCCAAGGACGGCTGCATGCGCTTCATGCGTGTGACTGGCCGTTGGATTGGCCAAGCGCGGCGCCAACCCGCCGTCAGGTGAACAGCGGCGATGACGCCTCGGCGGCGGGCGCATGCGTCCGCGGAGGGCGCCTCCTGCGCGGTTGACACCCCCGCCCTCGTAACCCTATACTTCGCTTTCGGCGTCCCGCTTCGAGCGGGACTCCTGCGTGTGTGCCCTCAGGGGCGCCCGACGTCGTATCCGTGCCCCATCGGTCTCTTTCACTGGGGATCGTGCGGCCTGCGACGGTCAATGAAACAGCCCAGATCACGAATTCGCGAGCAGACACGAGGTTCTCGTTGCCAACAATCAGCCAGCTGGTGCGCAAGGGCAGGAAGCCAATGGGCAAGAAGGTGAAGGCGCCCGCGCTGCGCCGCACGTTCAACACCCTCAAGCAGACCGCCTCCGAGGGCCGTGGCGCGCCACAGCGTCGCGGCGTGTGCCTGCAGGTCATGACGCGAACTCCGAAGAAGCCGAACTCGGCGCTTCGCAAGGTCGCCCGCGTGCGCCTGACGAATGGCATGGAGGTCACCGCCTACATTCCCGGCGAGGGCCACAACCTGCAGGAGCACTCGGTCGTGCTGGTTCGCGGCGGCCGGGTCAAGGACCTGCCCGCGGTGAAGTACCACATCGTGCGCGGCACGCTGGACGCCGCCGGCGTCCGCGAGCGCAAGCAGAGCCGCAGCAAGTACGGCGCGAAGTCGGCGGGGAAGAGCTAGCCGCATGCCGCGCCGTCCCACCGTTGCTCGGAAGAGCAAGTACGAAGAGCAGCTGGTCGGTACCGCGCTGACCATGGATCAGTTCACCAACAAGCTGATGCGTGGCGGCAAGCGCCAGCTCGCCAGCCGGATCCTGGAAGGCGCCATTGCCCGTTGCGAGCAGCAGGCCGGTCGCTCGGGCATCGAGGTCATGGAGCAGGCGCTGCGCAACGCCATGCCGCTCATCGAGGTCAAGCCCAAGCGCGTCGGTGGCTCGACGTACCAGATCCCGGTCGAGGTTCGCGCCGATCGGCGCATCTCGCTGGGCATGCGCTGGCTGATTGAGTCGGCCCGCAAGCGCAACGGCAAGAGCATGGCCGAGAAGCTCTCCTCCGAGTTCCTGGACGCAGCCAACGGCGTTGGCGCCGCGGTCAAGCGCCGCGAGGATACCCACCGGATGGCCGAGGCCAACAGGGCCTTCAGCCACTTCAAGTGGTAGCGCAGATGGCAACCAGCACGGCCGCCGGCCGTTCCGACACGCAGCGCGTGCACGCAGGCCTGGAGAAGACCCGCAACATCGGCATCATTGCCCACATCGATGCGGGCAAGACGACGGTGACCGAGCGGATCCTGTTCTATACCAAGAAGATCTACAAGATTGGCGAGACCCACGAGGGCGCCGCCACCATGGACTGGATGGAGCAGGAGCAGGAGCGCGGGATCACCATCACGGCCGCCGCCACGACCTGCTTCTGGGATGACCACCGCATCAATCTACTCGACACGCCCGGCCACGTGGATTTCACGGTGGAGGTGGAGCGCAGCCTCCGAGTGCTTGACGGCGCGGTCGTCGTCTTCGATGGCGTGGCTGGCGTCGAGCCGCAGTCCGAGACGGTCTGGCGACAGGCGGACAAGTACCGCGTGCCGCGCTTCTGCTTCGTCAACAAGCTGGATCGCACCGGCGCCGACTTCTGGCGCGCGGTGGAGATGATCCACGATCGGCTGGGCGCCAACGCGGTGCCGCTGCAGGTCCCGATGGGTCATGAGGACCGCTTCCGCGGCGTCATCGACCTGATCAACATGAAGGCCATCACCTACGGCAACGACCTCGGTGACCAGATCGAGGTCGGCGACATCCCCGCTGAGTTCGAGGCGCAGGCCAAGGAGTGGCACGCCAAGATGATCGAGGCGCTGGCCGATCTCGACGACGACATCGCCGCCAAATACCTCGACGGCGAGCCGATCGCCCCCGACCAGATCCGCCGCGCGCTGCGTGCCGGTACGCTCGGCTACCAGCTGGTGCCGGTCCTGTGCGGCTCAGCGCTCAAGAACAAGGGCGTGCAGCCCATGCTCGACGCCGTCATCGACTACCTGCCCTCGCCGCTCGATGTGCCGCCGGTCAGCGGCATCGATCCGCGTAATGGAGAACAGGTCACGCGCGAGACGGATCCAAATGCTCCGTTCGCCGCGCTGGCCTTCAAGATCGCAGCGGACCCGTTCGTCGGCAAGCTGGCCTTCTTCCGGGTCTATTCCGGGACGCTGAAGACCGGCTCATACGTCTACAACAGCTCGAAGGGCCAGAAGGAGCGTGTCAGCCGCATCCTGCAGATGCACGCCAACCACCGCGAGGAGATCGACGCCATCGGCGCCGGTGACATCGCGGCCGCGGTCGGCCTCAAGAGCACGACCACCGGCGACACGCTATGCGACGATGCAAAGCCGATCGTTCTCGAGTCGATCAGCTTCCCCGAGCCGGTCATCGAGCTGGCGGTCGAGCCCAAGACCAAGGCCGACCAGGACAAGATGGCGATTGCGCTGCAGCGCCTTGCCGAGGAGGATCCCACCTTCCGGGTGAGCACCGACCAGGAGAGCTCGCAGACCCGCATCGCCGGCATGGGCGAGCTGCACCTCGAGGTCATCGTCGATCGGATGCTGCGCGAGTTCAAGGTGCAGGCCAATGTCGGCCGGCCGCAGGTGAGCTTCCGCGAGTCGATCCGCAAGGCGGTCGAATCAGAGGGCCGATTCGTGCGCCAGACCGGCGGCAAGGGCCAATACGGGCATGCCGTCATCACACTCGAGCCACTTGAGCGCGGTTCCGGATTCGAGTTCGAGTCCAAGATCGTGGGCGGCTCCGTGCCGCGCGAGTACTGGAAGGCGATCTCGGAGGGCATCCGCGATGCGCTGGCCGGCGGCGTGATCGCCGGCTACCCGGTCATCGACGTCAAGGCGACGCTGATCGACGGCTCGTACCACGAGGTCGACTCGTCCGAGATGGCGTTCAAGATCGCCGGCTCGATGGCCGCCAAGGCTGGCGTGCAGAAGGCGAACCCCGCCATTCTCGAGCCGGTCATGAAGGTCGAGGTCACCACGCCAGATGAGTTCATGGGAGACGTCATCGGCAACCTCAACGCGCGACGCGGGCATATCGAAGGGATCGACGAACGCGGCAACGCGCGCGTCATCCGCGCACAGGTGCCGCTCGCCGAGATGTTCGGCTACGCGACCGAGCTGCGCAGCATGACGCAGGGTCGCGCGGTCTATTCGATGGAGTTTTCACGGTATGCGGAAGTTCCCACCAGCATTGCCAACGAGTTGATCGCGAAGTCCAAGAGCTAAGCGAAAGAACAGGAGCGACGAAGGACAACCATGGCCAAGCAGAAGTTCGACCGCAACAAGCCGCACGTGAACGTCGGCACGATCGGTCACGTCGATCACGGCAAGACCACCCTGACCGCGGCGATCACGAAGTATCTGTCGCTTTCGGGCCTCGCCGACTTCAGCGCGTTCGACCAGATCGACAACGCGCCCGAAGAGCGGCAGCGCGGCATCACGATCGCGATCAGCCACGTCGAGTACCAGACGGTCAACCGTCACTACGC
>JBBRXE010000006.1:0-24072 GCA_038248695.1 Candidatus Limnocylindria bacterium
GTCAGGCCGAGGCCGCCGGTCATCGGTTTGGGGCTCCCATCGCCCGATGATAGGGGGTGGCCTCGGGTATCCTGTGCGCCAGGGCCGGGCGTCGGGCCCGTATCGCCGGCGCCAGAGGTGGAGACTGCGCAATGCGCTGTCTCCTTCGCGCTTTGAGGACCGACCGATGCAGACGCCCGAATCGATCACGCAGGCGACTCCCGTCTCGCAGGCGGACCGGCTGCTGTCCATCGAAGGGGTGGTCGTCCATGCCTCGGACAGCCTGCAGACCGTCGCCGAGGAGGCGATCCGCAATCCCGCGTGCCGCCTGATCGCGGTCGTCGATGGCGACGACCGTCTGGTCGGCCTCCTGCCGGTGCGCAACCTGATTGACGACATCTTCGTCAAGATCGTGCCCGAGCACTTCCTCTCCGAGATCGAGGATTACGAGGGCGTCATGACCTACGCCGAGCGTCTTGCCGCGCGCACCGCGGCCGACGTGATGTTGGATCCCGTCTCCATCCATCGCGATCAGACGGTCCGACAGGCGTTCGAGCTGCTGCACGCCCACGAGCTGGCCGGCATCCCGATCGTCGATGAAGAGGAGCGCGTCGTTGGCTATATCGACCAGCTGGAGCTGCTGCTGGTATGGGTCCGGGCGACGGGACGCGACCGGCTGCTGCGACCCGAGTCGGAGACGGACGTTTGACGCCCCAGCTGGTAGCCGGCCTGGCAGTCTTCGTTCTGACCTACGCCCTCATCGCCACGGAGCTCGTCGACAAGACGATCGCCGCGCTCGCGGGCGGCGTCGCGATGATCCTGCTGGGCATCGTCGACCAGGAACAAGCCTTCGCCCACATCGACTTCAACGTCATCTTCCTGCTTGCCGGGATGATGATCCTGGCTGGCATCATCCGGAAAACCGGCGTCTTCGGCTGGCTGGCGATCCGTGCCGCCCGGTTTGCCGGCGGCGACGGATACCGCATCCTGGTCGTGCTCTCGATCATCACGGCCGTCGCATCTTCGCTCCTTGACAACGTCACCACCGTGGTCCTGGTTGGACCGATCACCCTCTTCCTGGCGGCCCGGCTGGGGATGAGCCCCTTTCCGTTCGTGGTCTCGGAGATCCTCGCCTCGAACATCGGCGGGTCGGCGACGCTCATCGGCGATCCGCCGAACATCCTGATCGGGAGTGCCGCCGGTCTCGACTTCACCGCGTTCCTCGTCAACCTCGCGCCACTTGCGGCGATCCTGCTGGCTGTCTACCTGGTCGCCGCACGCTGGCTGTTCCGTGGCCAGCTGGACGTCGATCCCGAGCTTCGTACAGCGCTGTTTGCACTCGACGAGCGGGAGATGATCAGCGATCCGGCGCTGCTGCGCCGCTCACTCATCGTGCTCGGCCTGACCCTGATTGGCTTCCTCCTGCACGGACCGCTCGGTTACGAGGCCGCGACCGTGGCACTCGCAGGCGCGGTGGCGCTGATGCTGGTGGCGCGGGAGGACCCACGCGAGGTGCTCCGTGAAGTCGAGTGGCCGACGCTCTTCTTCTTCATCGGCCTGTTCATGCTCATCGCCGGCATCATCGAGCTCGGCGTTATCCGCGCAATCGCGGATGCGCTGCTGGCCGTCACCGGCGGCGCGCTGGCACCGACGACCATGGTGATGCTGTGGGTTTCCGCCGCGCTATCCGGCGTCGTCGACAACATCCCGTACACGGCGACGATGATTCCGGTCGTGCGCGACCTCAGCACCGGCCCGCAATCGAACCCCATTTGGTGGGCACTTGCCATCGGGGCGGACCTGGGTGGCAACGCCACGATCATCGGGGCCTCGGCCAACGTCATTCTCGCGAGCCTGGCAGGGCGCGAGGGCCACGAGATCACGTTTGGCCGGTTTCTACGCTACGGGCTGCCGGTGACAGTGGGCAGCATCCTGATTTCGACGATCTATCTCTGGCTGCGGTACCTCTAGAGCCGCATGGATCACCTGGCGGAGATCCTCACCCAGCTCTTCGCCGTGCTGCTCGCCGCAAAGGTCGGCGACGAGCTCTTCAAGCGGATCGGGCAGCCACCCCTGATCGGCGAGATCCTCGGGGGGGTCATCGTCGGCCCGGCCGTGCTCGGCATCTACGAGGTGAATGCGGAGACGACCCTCTTTGCTGAAATCGGGGTGGTGCTGCTCCTCTTCCGGGTGGGCCTCGAGACCCGGCTCGGCGACCTCGTCCGGGTCGGCGCGGCGGCGCTGGCCGTAGGTGCGCTGGGGGTCCTGCTTCCATTCGGCGCTGGCTTTGGGCTGGCCATGGTGCTCGGCGAGCCGCTGAGCGTCGCGGTCTTTCTCGCGGCGGCGCTGGTCGCGACATCGGTCGGGATCACGGCCCAGGCCCTCGGCGAGCTTGGGGGGCTGCGGACCAAGAGCGGCCGGGTGATTCTGGGAGCCGCGGTCATCGACGACGTGCTGGCCATGCTGATCCTGGCGTTCGCGTCGGGCGTCGCGGCCGGCAGCGTCTCGTTCGAGCGCATCATCACGCTCATCGTCGTCGCCGCCCTGTTCATCGGCGTCGTGCTCATCGGCGGAACGCGCGTGCTGCAGCGGCGTCGGTCACTGCTCACCGATCCGGTCTTCGCCGAGACGCCGTTCCTGCCGGGCATGATCCTGATGCTCGGCCTCGCGGCCCTCGCTTCGATCATCGGCCTGGCGGCGATCATAGGCGCGTTCCTCGCCGGCATGGTCGTCGGAGAGTCGAGCGAGCGCCACGCGCTCGAAGAGGAGGTCGCGCCGGTTGCCGCTTTCTTCACGCCGTTCTTCTTCGGGTTCATTGGCGCGCAGGTCGACTTGGCCGCGTTGGCGAGCCCGGCTGCCATCCTCTTCCTGGTGGTGATCACCATCGCCGCCGTCGCCAGCAAGTTCGTCGGCGCGTTCATCGGCGCGTTGGGACTTGGCCGCGATCGAGCCCTGCTGATCGGCTGGGGCATGATCCCGCGGGGTGAGGTCGGCATCGTGGTTGCCGGCCTCGGGCTGACAGCCGGCGCGATCGACGGCGAGATCTATTCGGTGGTGGTCGGCATGGCCGTGCTCACCACGCTCATCGTTCCACCGTTCCTGCCGGCGTTGCTGCGGCGTGCCGAGCCGGACGAGGATGCCCTCGCCGACCCCTGAGCCGCAGTCGTTCAGGTAGCAAACGGAGCGCCTCCGATTCGGAGACGCCCCGTTTGCGGGTTGCATCGGTCAGGTGGTCATTCGCCCTTTGGCGTGACCTCGACCGTGCCCTTCTGGAAGTCCGTGCCCTTGGCTGCATCGCCGAGGTCGGCGAGCGCCTTCTCCGCAAGATCGGTCCGGAACGCGTCGTCCGACGGCTGGTCCTTGATGACGCCGAAGTCCAGCGCGATCTTGACGGTCTGGTCCCAAGCGGCCTTGTCGAGCATGCCGATGCCGTTCGGAGACGGCCAGATGAGCGGGTTGATCTCGTTCATCATCCACGCCTGGTGACCAGCTCCCAGCGTGGAACCGGCATCGGTCGTGTAGGTCACGCAGTCTGCCGGCTTGTCGCGGCAGTACATCCAGCCCTTGAAGGAGGCCCGCAGGAACTTGACCGCGGTGTCTTCGTTACCGGACTCCTTGAGCCACGCGGCACGCGCGAAGATCGCGTCCTGCAGCATCGCCGTGCCGACCTTGTTGTAGTCGATCACGTTGAGATCGGACGCCTGGTAGAGCTTGCCGGTATCGGGATTCGTTGCTTCGAGCACCTGCGCGTACTCGTTGTAGATCATCGCCTCGGCCGCGTCGATCTGCCGGTTGAGCAGGAGCGACATGTCGAACGGCTGGATCACCTTCGTGTAGTCCTTGTTGGCCTCCAACCCGGCGGCCTTCGCGGCGGCGGTCACCTCGAACTCGTTTCCGAAGTCCCAGACGCCGATCTTCTTGCCCGCGAAGTTCGCCGGCGAGGTGATGGCCGAATCCTTCCAGGACACCGACAGCGTGCCGGAGCGCTGGAAGACCTGCGCGATGTCCACCAGATCCGAGCCCTGCGCGCGGGACTCGAGCACCTTCGGTACCCACGAGATGGTGAACTCCGGTCCGTTGGCCGCCGAGCCGACCTGCTGCGGGACGACGTCGGGACCGCCCGGAACGAACGTGACGTCGAGCCCCTCGGCCTTGTAATAGCCCTGCTTGTCGGCCGCGAAGTAGCCGGCGAACTGTGCCTGAGGTGCCCACTGCAGCTGGAGGCTCACCTTGGTACCCGCCGCGGCGGCGCTGCTGCTCTGCCCGGTGCCTCCGCAGGCGGAGAGCAGGAGCATGGCGGCCACCGCCAGACCCGTGAATGCGCGAGGTAGCTTCATGAACGGAGTTCCTCCTGTCGGGCCGAGGCTCGGGCGGCCCATTCCCACGCGGGTGTTGGCGGATAGTACGTGACTGCACGGCCCCTTGAACGACCTATCCGCTGTTCTCGCCGCGCACCGATGGATGCCACGGGATCATGGCGCGTTCGATGACCGCGATGGCCAGGTAAAAGACGATACCGGCGGCCGCAGCGAGGAGGATGGCGGCCCACGTGACATCGAATCGCAGCGCGCTCGCGCTCTGCACCACGACGCGGCCGATGACCTCCGACGATCCGCCGAAGTATTCACCCACGATGGCTCCGATGAGGCTCAGCGTCGTGCCGAGCTTCAGCGCGGTCAGGAAGAAGGGCAACGCATTCGGGAGGCGCAGCTTGCGCAGGATGTCGATGTCGCTGGCGGCGTACGAGCGCATCAGCTCGATCGACGCTGGCGCGACGTCGGTCAATCCGCGCGTCACGTTGATCATCACGGGGAAGAAGACGAGCAGCGCCGCCATCATCATCTTCGACTGCGGCTCGAGCACGCCGAACCAGTTGTTGATGATGGGCGCGATGGCGATGATCGGGATGGCGTTCGCCGCCACGGCGACGGGCAGCACCGCATCCCGCGCCGATGCCCAGCGCGACACAGCGAAAGCGACGACCAGCCCGACGGCGGTACCGATCACGAGACCGCCGAGCGCCTCGAAGATGGTGTGCAGTGCCGATGCGAAGAGTGGCCACCGTCCCGAGCTCCAGTTGTCGACCAGGGCCGCGACGATCGCCGACGGTGGCGGCATGACGTACGGGCGCGACTGGAGCGCGCTGGCGGCGAGCTCCCAGACCGCGACGATCATCACGAAGGCCACCGCCGCCGGAGCGTAGTCGACAAGTGCGCGTCCGATGTGGATGCGTCGTGGCGGCCCGACTGGCGCGGGACGCGGCACGCCGAGGCTCGGGGCAGCGCTCGTCACGTTCGCCGCTCTCCGGCCCGCAGCGCCTCGCGGACCTCGGTGATCAGCTCGAAGTAGCGCGGCTCTTCGCGGGTCTCGTCGTCGCGCGGTTGCGGCAGGTCGATCTCCACGATGTCGGTCACGCGTCCTGGCCGCGCGCTCATGACAACGACCCTTGTCGAGAGGAAGACCGCCTCCGGAATCGAATGCGTCACGAAGATGACGGTCGTGCCGGTCTTGCGCCAGATCTGCAGCACTTCGCTGTTCATCCGCTCGCGCGTCATCTCGTCGAGCGCGCCGAACGGCTCGTCCATGAGGAGCAGGGAGGGCTCGAGTGCCAGCGCCCGTGCGATCGCCACCCGCTGCTGCATGCCGCCCGAGAGCTGGTACGGGTGGTGACGGGCGAAATCGCGGAGCTCGACGAGCGCGAGCATCTCGTTGGCGCGTGCCTCGCGTTCGCGCTTGCCCTGGCCCAGCAGCTCCAGTGGCAGCCGCACGTTGTCCTCGACGGTTCGCCAATCGAACAGGACCGGGGCCTGGAAGACGATGCCATAGTCGTGGTCGCGTCGAGCCTGCCGCGCCGGCTTGCCGTTGACCGTGACGTTGCCGGCCGACGGTGGCGTGAGGTCACCGATGACGCGAAGCAACGTCGACTTTCCGCAGCCGGATGGCCCGATCAGCGAGACGAACTCACCCCGAGCGATGTCCAGGTCGATGCCCAACAGCGCGGTGGTCACCGCATCCCCGTCGCCGACGAAGGTCTTGTCGACGCCCGATGCGCGGACGACGAGATCCGCCGCCACCGGCTGGTCGCTCATGCGACGACCATCTGCCGGCGTCCGCGCAGCGTGAGGAGCTCGCCGAGCCGGATCAGCAGAAAGAAGACGATGCCCAGCAGCGCCGAGGCGACGACCGCCGCCCAGAGTTTCTCGGGACCCGAGACGTATTGCTGGTTGAAGTTGATGATCGCGCGACCGAGGCCATCGGGGATGCCACCCGGACCTTCGCCAATGATGGCGCCCACGATCGAGGCCGTGGCGCTGATCTTCAGCGCGGTGAAGAGGTAGGGCAATGATGCCGGCAGGCGCAACTTCCAGAAGATGCTCCAGCGTGATGCGGCGTACGAGCGCATCAGCTCGAGCGCTCGCGGATCGGGAGATCGGAGGCCCCGGATCATGGCGATGGTGACAGGGAAGAACGTCAGGTACGTGGCGATGATCACAACACTCGCCACATCCTGCCCGAAGGCGAAGACGACCATTGGCGCCAGGGCAACGATCGGGACGGTCTGGCTGGCGATGACGTACGGCACAAAGGCGCGCTCGAGCAGGTGGGAATGGACGAAGGCGGCGGCCAGGGCAATCCCCAGCACGCCGCCGGCAGCGAAGCCGATGGCGGCCTCGCGCAGGGTATAGGCCGATGCGCCGAAGAGGAACACGCCCAGACTCTCTTCGGTCCCCCGCTGCACGGGCCGAACCATCGCGCCGATCACGTCCCAGACGTGGGGCAGGTTGAGATCGGTCGCGAAGCTGAAGTCGAGCGGCGGGCGCCAGGTGGCGCCGAAGTAGCGCCACGGGTCGCCGCCGACGAATTTCGCGCCCTCCCAGAGCAGCAGCAGCGCGAGGAAGAAGCCAACGAACGTGATGACCCGGCGGACGCGCCCGTGCGGCGTCGGATCATCGATCGATGACGGCCTAGGCGACCGCCTCATCCGTCTCCTCGAGTGCGCGGTCGATGATCGAGAATCCTTCGCGCAGCTGCTCCTCCGTGATGCACAGCGGTGGGTTGGTGAAGAACGTGCTCCAATGGTTCATGGTGTAGAGGCCATCGGCCTTCAGCCGTTTGTCGAGCGCGACGATCTCGGGTGCGGTGGTGTTGTAGGCGGCGATCGGTACGTACGGGTCGCGGCTGCGTACCAGCTCGACCACCCCGAACAGGCCGATGCTGCGCGTGGTGCCCACACTCGGATGACGCGCCTGCAGGCCGGCCAGCTGCTCGGCGAGGATTGGGCCAAGCCGCGCTGCATTGCCCACGAGGTCGTCGTCACGCAGCACGTTCACCGCCGCGATGGCGGCCGCGCAACTCATCGGATGCGCCGAGTAGGTCAGGCCTCCGAAGTAGACGTGGTCGTCGAAGTGCGCTGCGATCTTGTCGGACACCGCCACCGCGCCGAGCGGCATGTAGGAGCTGGTGAGACCCTTGGCCATGGTCATCAGGTCCGGCACCACGTCCCAATGGTCGACCGCGAACCAGCGGCCGGTGCGGCCGAAGCCGGCCATCACTTCGTCACAGATCAGCATGATGCCGTACTTCGTGCACAGCTCGCGCACGCCCTGCAGGTAGCCGTCCGGCGGGACCAGGATGCCGTTGGTGCCCGTCACCGTCTCCATGATGAAGGCCGCGATCTGATCCGGCCCCTCGTAGTTGATGACCTCCTCGAGATAGGCCAGATGCTCGTCCACCGGCTCCGGATCGGGTGTGCCCCAGCGGTAGGGGTCGAGCACGCGGATCACCCCGGGCACCGCCGGCTCCGACGCCCAGCGGCGTGGCTCGCCGGTGACGCTCATCGACCCGGCCGTCGCGCCGTGGTATGAGCGGTAGCGGGCCATCACCTTCTGGCGCCCGGTGAACATGCGTGACATCCGCAGGGCGTTCTCGTTGGCCTCCGACCCACCCAGCGTGAAGAAGAAGTGATTCAGGTCTCCGGGCGTCAGCTCTGCGAGGAGTGCGCCCAGCCGGCCGCGCACCTCGGTGGCGAACTGTGGCGCGGCGAAGGCGAGCTTGTGAGCCTGCTCGGCGATGGCATCCGCCACGCGTTTGTCGCCATGACCGATGTTGACGCTCATCAGCTGCGAGTTGAAGTCTATGTAGCGCTTGCCGTCCGCGTCCCAGAAGTAGATGCCTTCGGCATGATCGATCACGATCGGGTGGACGTTGGCCTGCGCGGACCAGGAGAAGATGGTGTGGTCGCGGCAGAGCTTGACGATCTCGTCGGTGCTCAGCTTGGGTGCGGTGACGGTCATTGCGCGAAACCCTCTGGCGTGCATGGTGATCTGATTGCCGATTAGAGCACACCATGCAACCCCAGATCGCGGCTCAGCGGGCGGGGCTTGCGCGCCAGCGATGCTGGGCGGCGTATGCGCGCCGCACCGCTTCGGCGCGCGCCTGACGGCTCATTCCGATGCCGTAGCGGCCCGCAGGGGGACCTCGCCGACGGCCGAAGCGGCGTCGTGCTGCAAACGCAGCGGCGCCAGCGTGCCGAGCGACTCGGCCACCACGACGGCGTCATCCCCGAGCTCGAGCTTGAAGTCGGACGGCGGGTTGATGGACGGGCGGCCGCCGCGCGTGACCGCCAGCAGGGTGGCGTGATGCTCGCCACGCAGTCGTGCCGCGACCTGGTCGACCGACAGGCCGATGTACTCGTCAGGCAGCCGTACGCGGTACAGCTCCGACCCCTCGCCCCCTGACACGATGTCGGACATGATCTCGGTCAGCCCGGGGTAGAGCGCCGAGCGGGCAAGCAGGCGCGATGCAAGACGCGAAGTGACCAGCACTTCATCGGCCTTGGCGCGTTGCATGTGCTCCACGTGCGCCGGATTGTTGACCTCGACGACGGTGCGGACCTGCGGTGCGACCGCCTCGATGGCCATCACGGTCAGGATCGAGCGCATGTCGGCCTCGTTCGTCTGCTCCGTCGGAAAGACGACTGCGGACGCGGCCTCGCTGATCCCGGCGCGCTCGAGGTCCTCGGCCGAGGTCGTGTCACCGCGCACGAAGTAGACGCCGCTGCCGGCAGGGTTGCGTTCGGAGTCGTGCAGGACAACGACCTTCGCCTCGAATTCGTCGCCCTTGAGCTCTTCGATGAGCTCCCGCGCGGTGCTGTTCCAGCCGCAGACGACGATGTGATCGCGGAAGCCCGCCGCACCCATACCCTGGCCCTCCTTGAGCAGGAAATCAATGACGAACCCGACGACGGCCCCGGTCATGGCGGCCACGATGGCCACTCCGAAGAAGGCCAGCAGCCAGCCGAAGATGAAGCCGCCGGGCGAGTTGACATAGCTCGAATCGCCGGAGCCGATGACCGTGGTGATCGCCCAGTAGAAGGTGGAGCCGAACCCGCCGAAGGTGCGCTTGTCCTCTTCGAGGAGCGTGACGGCTGCCGCGGCAATCACCACGAAGCCGACGATCGGCAGCAGCAGCGAAATGAAGAAGTGTCGATCCAGCCCGCCCGTCATGCGACGCATGTGGAAGCCGACACGTCGCATGAACGGCGCGGCGAACAGGGCGCGAAGCGGCCCGGACATCGGTCTCTGATCCTCCGTGGTCGCGACCGCTGAGCGGCCGCGTCGTACTCGGTGCCGCATTGTGCCACGCTGCCGTGGCCATCGGGAGCCTAGTAGCCGGCGATTTGGCCGCCGTCGACGGCGATCAGCTGGCCGGTCAGGTATGAGGCGGACGCTGACGCCAGAAAGGCGACCAGCGCGGCCAGCTCATGGGGCTCGCCGTAGCGACCGGCAGGGATGCTGGCCAACCGTGCGCGCCGAATCTGATCGACGGACCGATGTTGCTGCGCAGCAGCCTCCTCATCCAGCTGTTGGACGCGTGGCGTGTCGATGCGACCGGGCATCACCCCGTTGACCGTCACGCCCTGAGCGGCCACGATCCGCGCCGTCGTCTTCAACCAGGCGGCCAGCGCCGAACGGCCGGCATTCGAGTAGACCAGGTCGGGGATCGGCTGCCGCACGCCCGAGGACAGGACTGCCACGATGCGGCCCCAGGCGCGCCTCCGCATCTCCGGCAGGACGGCATTCGCGAGGCTGATCGGCGTCACGGCGAGAAGCTGCAGCGAGCGCTGCCACTCCGCTTCGCTCGTCTGCGTGGGATCAACGGTCGGCGGGCCGCCGGCATTCAGCACCAGGATGTCGACCTCGCCCAGCGTGCGCGCGGCGGCTTCGGCCACGGTCGACGCCGCGTCCGGCCGGGAGGCATCCGCGACCACGACGTGCACCTCGGCGGAGTCGCGTTGCCGAAGGCCGGAGGCGACGGCCTCCAGGCGCTCCATCGACCGCGACCAGAGCAACAGGCGGCAGCCCTCGGCGGCCAGCCGCTCCGCAATCGCGGCGCCGAGGCCGGACGACGCCCCGCCGACGATTGCAGCCCTGCCGCGCAGCCCCAGGTCCATCTCAGCCAGCATCCCCGCCGGCGGCTGCGGCGCAGCGCAGGATGGCCTCGACCGATGTGGCGCCATCGGCCTCGGTGGTTGACCAGTTGCTGACCGAGATGCGCATGGCAGCCATGTCGTGCCATGTCGTGCCCGACAACCAGCAGGTTCCATCCTGCTGGACGCGTCGCACGACGTCGCGCGTCAGCGCATCGGCATCCACGCCCTGGCGCGTGAACCGGACGAGCACCTGGTTGAGGACGACATCATTCAGAATCTCCACGTTCGGCGCTTCGGCGAGCTGCGCCGCCATTGCCCGCGCCACCCCGCACGCTCGTTCGATCATCTCGGCAACGCCGCTCCGGCCCAGCGAGCGCAGCGCCGCGTATGCAGGAAAGCCGCGCGCGCGGCGCGAATACTCGGGCACCCAGTCGAACTCGTTGCGTTCGGCGTCGCCGTACTGGATGTAGGCGGCGCTCGCCGGCGCCATGGCGGCGTGATGTGCCTCCGGGTGGGCGGTCAGCGCGAAGCCGGAGTCGTACGGCACGTTCAGCCACTTGTGTCCATCGGCCGCCCAGGAGTCGGCACGCTCGACGCCTGCGACCAGCGGCCGCAGCGAGGCTGCCGCGGCGGCCCACAGCCCGAATGCGCCGTCGACGTGGATCCACGCATCCGGGCGCTCCGCGCGAATCGCCGGGATGAGCGCATCGAACGCGTCGAAGGCGCCGCTGTTCACGTTCCCCGCCTGCAGGCACACGATCAGCGGCCGTTTTCCGGCTTCGCGCAGCGGGGCAGCCAGCGCATCGGTCCGCATGCGGCCCTGGCCGTTGGTCGGGATGACCGTCACGCGGTCACGGCCGAGCCCCAAGTACTGCAGCGCGGTTGGAACGGTAGCGTGTGCCTCCGCCCCGACAATGACCTCGATCTCCGGCGCTCCCATCAGCCCGCGCGCCTCGACGTCCCAGCCGGCCTGCGCCAGCACGTGGTGGCGCGCCGCGCCAAGGCAGGTGGCGTTGGCCATCTGACCGCCGGTGACCAGCCCGAAGCTCGTCTCGTCCGGTAGCCCGAAAAGATCGACCAGCCAGCTTCCGACCACCTCCTCCACGACCGATGCCGCCGGGCCGCCGGCGTAGATCCCGGCATTCTGGTCCCAGGTTGAGGTCAGCCAATCGGCCGCCAGTGCCGCCGGCAGGTGACCGCCGATGACGAAGCCGAAGTAGCGCGGTCCGGCCATGCCGATCAGCCCTGGCCCGGCGTTTTCTGCCAGCGTCTCGACCACCATCAGCGGATCCTCGCCCTGCTCGGGGAGCGGCGTGACCAGCGAGGCGCGCAGCTCGGCGAGTGTGGCCTCCGCCCGTACCGGCCGTTCTTCGAGCGAGTCGAGGTAGCGTCGTGCCAGCACAGCTGTGCGCTCGAGGAGATCGTTTGTCTGCATCGGTATATTCTGCACGGGTGGCACCGGTCAGAGTGGTAGGGGCCACGTGGCCTTGGTACCCACCGGGCTGGTCGGCGCACCGTGCAATCATGAGTGGGGAACGATGACGACATCGCAGCAGAACCTCGGGCGCCTTCGCCTGTACAACCTCGTCATGGCGGTGCTGCACGCCGCCCAGGGCGCCGCGCTGCTGGCGCTCTCGAACGACTTCTCCCTGCCCGTGACGGCCGCGTTCATGAAAGGTCCGCCCGGCTCCCCGACGACGACCGAAGGGCTCTTCAACGTGCCGCTCGGACCGGCGGTGGCCGCTTTCCTCTTCATGTCGGCTGCGGCGCACCTGATCATTGCCGGCCCAGCCTGGGCGTGGTATGGCGCGAACCTGGCGAAGAGCAGGAGCTATGCGCGGTGGATCGAATACTCGATCAGCTCGTCGCTGATGATCGTGTTGATCGCCATGATCACCGGTATCGCCGATGTGGTCGCCCTCTTGGCGATCGGCGGCGTGAACGCCTCCATGATTCTCTTCGGACTTCTCCAGGAGCACTACGAGCGCCCCGGCCGGCCCGGTTGGCTTCCGTTCATCTTCGGCTCCGTCGCCGGGGCAATTCCGTGGATCGGGATCGGCATCTACCTCTGGAGTCCCGGATCCGCCGCCGAGCCGCCGGCGTTCGTGTATGCGATCTTCGTATCGCTGTTCGTCTTCTTCAATTCGTTCGCGCTCAACATGGTGCTGCAGTACCGCAAGATCGGTCCGTGGCGCAGCTATCTGTTCGGCGAGTATGTCTACGTCCTTCTGAGCCTCGTTGCCAAGTCCGCCTTGGCCTGGCAGGTGTTCGCCAACACGCTCGTGCCAAGCTGAATCGGGCGGCATTGCCTCCGCCAGCTGCGCGACGTCCATCGGCTCGACGCGTGTAAAGTTGATCCTTCCATGACGCGCTCTATCACACCGGTACGTTGAAATCGGAGGATGAGATCCATATGCCGCGAACCGTGAGAGCCGCACTCCTGCAGGCCGAGTGGACCGGCGACAAGGAATCGATGATCGCCAAGCACGAAAAATACGCGCGCGAGGCGGCGGCGCAGGGCGCCAAGGTGATGTGCTTCCAGGAGCTGTTCTACGGTCCCTACTTCTGCCAGGTCCAGGATCCGCAGTACTTCAGCTACACCGAGCACATCCCGGACGGCCCGACCACCAAGCGCATGCAGGAGCTCGCGCGCGAGACGGGCATGGTGCTCATCGTGCCGATGTACGAAGAGGACGAGCAGGCGACCGGCATCTACTACAACACCGCCGCCGTGATCGACGCCGACGGGACGTATCTGGGGAAGTACCGCAAGACCCACATCCCACAGGTCAAGGGCTTCTGGGAGAAGTACTACTTCCGTCCCGGCAACCTCGGCTACCCCGTCTTCGACACCGCGGTCGGCAAGGTCGGCGTGTACATCTGCTACGACCGCCACTTCCCGGAGGGCGCTCGCGCGCTCGGCCTCAACGGTGCGGAGATGGTGTTCATCCCGTCGGCCACGTCCCGTGGCCTGAGCGAATACCTGTGGCGGCTGGAGCAGACGTCACATGCCGTCGCCAACGGCTACTTCGTTGGGACCATCAATCGCGTGGGCATCGAGCCGCTGGGCGACGACGACTTCTACGGCCAGTCCTACTTCGCCGACCCACGCGGCCAGTTCATCGGTGACATCGGCGACGCGCACGCCGAGGAGCTCATCGTGCGCGACCTGGATCTCGACCAGATCGAAGAGGTCCGTCAGACCTGGCAGTTCTACCGCGACCGGCGGCCTGACGCCTACGACGACCTCGTCCGGCCCTAGCCGGAGACACGCATGGAATTCGGATTCACCCTCAAGCCCGATCACCGCATCGGCCGATCCATCGACCTCGCCAAACGGGCCGAAGCGAACGGGTTCAGCTACGGCTGGATCTTCGACTCGCACGTGCTGTGGCGGGATCCGTATCCGCTGCTGACCCTCATGGCGGAAGCGACCGACAGGTTGCGACTGGGCACCTGCGTCACCAACCCGGCGACGCGCGAGCCAAGCGTCACCGCATCGCTCCTGGCGGAGCTCGACGAGCTGAGCGAGGGGCGGATGGACCTGGGCATCGGCCGCGGCGACAGCGCACGCCGGGTGCTGGGCAAGCCGCCCACGACCATGAAGACGCTCGAGGAGGCCATCGGCGTCATTCGCGACCTGGTCGAGGGTCGCAGCGTGACTTACGAGGGAACCGAGCTGCAACTGCCATGGACCGGCAAGTGGCAGCTTCCGGTGTGGGTCGCCGGCTACGGACCCATGGCGCTGGCAATGACCGGCCGCATCGCCGACGGCCTCATCCTTCAGCTGGCCGATCCGGACCTCATCGCGTGGTTCGTCTCGCAGCTGCGGGATGCGGAAGCCGCCGCCGGACGCGAGCCGCGCTCGGTGCGTGTCCAAGCCGCCGCGCCCGCGCACGTGGGCTCGCTGGCCGCTGCGCGCGAATGCACGCGCTGGTTCCCGGCGATGGTCGGTAACCATGTCGTCGATCTCGTGAACCGGTACCCGCGCGAACAGCTGCCCGAGTCGTTGACCGGCTACATCCACGATCGTGCCGGCTACGACTACCAGCACCACGCCGAGGTCGGCTCGTCGAACGCATCGTTCGTGGGAGACGAGGTGACGGATCGCTTCTGCGTCCTCGGCGACCCGGCCGCGCACGTGGCCAAGCTCCACGAGCTGGCCGATGCGGGTGTCGACCAGTTCAATATCTACCTGATGAACGGTGACGAGGAGAACCAGCTTGACATCTACGGCCGCGAGATCATCCCGGCAATGCAAGGCGTGCGCACATGAAGATCGGGTTCGTCGCCGGCTTCGGCCCCATCGCCCCTGACCCCGACGCCTCACTCGCTTTCTGGGGCGGGCCGCTCGGGATCGAGTTGGAGGAGGCCGCGCCCGGCTACTTCGCGACCGACGACCTCGACGGCGTTCGGGCGTTCGCGCTCTGGCCGCTTGCGCAGGCGGCCGAATCCGCGTTCGGGACCGATGCGTGGCCATCCGACATCCCAGTTCCACAGGCGTGGATGGAGCTCGACGTCGATTCGGTCGCGGCAGTCAGCGAGGCGGTCACCGAGTTGGAGGGTCGCGGGTACCGGCTGCTGCGCGGCGCGCAGGAAGAGCCCTGGGGTCAGACCACCTCGCGGCTGCAGAGTCCCGAGGGGTTGCTGGTCGGCATCACCTACACGCCCTGGATGCACAAGGGCGAGGAGGAGCCGTCCGCCGAACCCGCTTAACCCCTTCGCCCGGCGACTCGTAGCACGAGTCAATGCCCTCGGAACGGTCCGGCCTGGGCCCTTCCGCCCGACTCAGCCTTCAGGTCCGCTGCGACCCTTGCCCGTGTAGGCCGCGGCTTCCTTCTTGTCGGCCCACGGCTCGAAGGTCTCGCCCGCCTCGCGCAGCGACGCCTTGTAGGCGCGCTTCCTGGCCTGGTACCTCTCGAGCGCCTGGGCCGAGTCGACATCACCCAGGGTCGGATAGGTAGGCAGCGCTTCGGTCATGCCGGACAGCTGCACGCCCAGTCGCTTGTGCAGCACCGTGAGCAGGGAGCGCACCTTCATGTCGCCGAAGCCGGGCAGCGCGCCGATGCGCCGCTCGAGGTCGTGGGCATTGGTCGCATCGGTCCAGATCCGGGAGGCGTCGCCGTCGTAGTCGTCAACGATCGTGGTCGCGAGCGCGTGGATGCGCCTGGCCATGGCGCCGGGGAACCGGTGGATGGCCGGCGGGCCTTTGGCGGCGGCTTCAAGCGTCGCATCGTCGATGGCGGCGAGCCGCCGGGGATCGAGCGTCCCGAGCCGCTCGAGGAGCACCTTCGGGCCGGAAAAAGCCTTCTGCACCGATACCTGCTGGTCGAGCGCGAAGCCGATCAACAGCGCCATCGGGTCGGTCGCGATCAGTCGGTTGGCAGCCTCGTCATCGGTGTAATGGAGTTGATCGGTCATGGGAGTTCCATCGTACGCTCAGTACCAGGAGCGCGGCGTGACGATCAGCCCGAGGATAATCACTGCGATCAGCAGCCAGTGGCGGCATCCTGGACGGTGGGGGAGTATTCGCGCGCCCACCGAGATGGTCCGCCGGCGGTACCATGCGAAGCCTCTCTGCCCCGAGCATTCCCCATCAACGGAGGACCGATGCGCACGCTCATCAAAAACGGCACGATCGTCAATGCCGATGCGACCACCCGCGCCGACGTCCTGGTCGACGGTGAACAGATCGCGCTGATCGGCGCCAGGCTGGACGCGACCGCAGAACGCACCATCGATGCGACCGACAAGTGGGTCATCCCCGGCGCGATCGACGTGCACACGCACATGGAGCTTCCATTCGGCGGGACATTCGCCAAGGACACCTTCGAGACGGGCACGCGCGCCGCAGCCTTCGGCGGCACCACCACCATCGTTGATTTCGCGGTGCAGCCGCGTGGCGGCTCACTGCGCCAGGGACTCGACGCCTGGATGGAGAAGGCGCAGGGCAACGCCGTCATCGACTACGGCTTCCACATGATCGTGTCCGACGTCCGCGACGACGTGCTCTCCGAGATGGATACGTTGGTGGACGAGGGGATCACCAGCTTCAAACTGTTCACCGCCTATCCCGGCGTCTTCTACTCCGACGATGGCGCGATCTTCCGTGCTATGCAGCAGAGCGCCGCGAACGGTGGCCTGATCATGATGCACGCCGAGAACGGGATGGCCATCGACGTGGTCGCTGCCGAGGACGTGGCAGCCGGGCACACGGATCCCTACTACCACGGCACGTCGCGCTCGCCCGTCTTTGAGGGCGAGGCCACCAACCGCGTCATCCGCCTGGCCCAGGTGGCCGGCGCCCCGGTGTACATCGTTCATCTGTCCGCGGCCGAGGCGCTCAACGAACTGCGCCAGGCGCGCAACGAGGGCCTGCCGGCCTACGCCGAGACCTGCCCGCAGTACCTCTTCCTGACGCTCGACGATCTGGGCCACGGCTTCGAGGGAGCCAAGTTCATCTGTTCACCGCCGCTGCGCACCGCCGAGCACGCCGACGAGCTGTGGAAGGGCCTCCAGACCGACGACCTGCAGGTCGTCTCGACCGACCACTGCCCATTCGACTTTCACGGGCAGAAGGACCTGGGCAAGGGCGACTTCCGCAAGGTGCCCAACGGCCTGCCGGGCGTGGAGGACCGCGTCGACCTGCTGCACGACGGCGGCGTGGTCACCGGCAAGATCAGCCCGAACCGCTGGGTGGAGGTCATCGCGACCTCGCCGGCGCGCATGTTCGGCATGCCGCAGAAGGGCACTGTCAGCGTCGGGGCCGATGCCGACATCGTGATCTACGATCCGACCGTGACGCGGACCATCAGCGCCAAGACGCACCACATGGACGTGGACTACTCCTGCTACGAGGGACGCCAGGTGCGCGGCAAGGCCGAAACGGTGCTCAGCCGCGGTCGCGTCATCGTCGATGGGGACGAGTTCCTGGGAAGCCCCGGCGACGGCCGCTTCCTGAAGCGCCAGCGGCCGAATCTCGCCTGAGCGCTGGCTGAGCGGCCAGGACCCATTGACTCGTCGCACGAGTACGTGGTGGGAACGGCTCCGCGGACTGCTGGCCTGGGCTGACGGCGGCTGGCTGGTGGCGGCATCGGTCGTCGGGGTCTATTCTGCCCGCGCTGCCCGATCTTGGCCGGTGCGGCTGCGCATGAGTTGCGCCATGAGATGACAGACAGGGAGACGACCACACCATGAACCGCTTTCGCACCATCGGCCTCGCCGGCGTATTGGCCCTGACGGTGGCCGCTTGCTCGAGTGGCCCCGCCAACAGCCCCAGCGCGTCCGCGGCATCAGCGTCCGCGAGCACCTCACCCAGTGTCGGTGCCACGGGCAGCGGCGCCGCTTCTGAATCGCAGGTCGCGCTGCCAACCTTCGATCTGCCGAACAATGCACCGGAACTCGCGGCGCTGCTGCCGGACAAGATCGGTGACGTCACGATGCAGAAGACGAGTCAGACGGGCGCGGACTTCGTCGCCAAGGATGCCCAGAGCAACCAGCAGTTCGCCGACTTCCTGAACCATCTCGGAGCGCAGATGAGCGATGTCTCGGTTGCCACGGCCATTCCGGATTTCAAGGCAAATCCGGGCCTGGCGACCGATCCAACCAAATTCAGCGTCATCTTCGCGTTTCGCGTCGCGGGAGCAGACTCGAACAAGCTGGAGGCTGAGATGAAGACCGCGCTTGCCACCGACGCGACCGAGGCTGTCACCTGGTCGTCGCAGAACGTCGGTGGCAAGGATGTGCAGGTCGGCAAGATCGTCACGGACTCGCAGTCCGACCAGACGACCTACCTCTACACAGTGCAGGACATCGTCTTCGCGGTGGTCAGCGGATCGCCGGAGGCCGCGCAGTCAGCCATAAGCCAGCTCCCCTGAGGCGCCAACCCTCGGCCATCTTCGTCAACGAGGGCGCCGGCTCGGCCCATAGCCCGCGCGTGCGTCGAGCGGTCGGCCTCACCCCGCGCGCGCTGCATGCCGACCGCCACGTGACGTCGACGCGTGACGCCGCGGAGCTGGGGGCCTGGATGCGCGAGCGGCTCGACGGCTACGCCACCATCGTGATCGCCGGCGGGGATGGCTCGCTGGGCGTCGCCTACAACGCCGCGGCAGATCGCGACGTGACGCTCGGCTACATCCCGGCCGGCTTTGGCAACGCCACGGCGCACCTGCTGCGCCTGCCACGTGAACCGGAGGCGATTGCCGACACCATCACTCGAGCCGATGCGCGCCGCATCGACCTGATGGCGATCGGCGAACGCCTGGCGCTGTTCGCCGGTGCCGGCTGGGACGCCCTCGTGGCGAGGCGCTATGCGGATGAGGGCGCCCATCGGATGATGGGCTGGGCGCGCGCGGTGATCGAATCGACCCCCGACCTGTTCCGGCGGCGGGCAGTCCGGGTCACTGCCGACGACCGGGTCGTGCATGAAGGACCCATGGAGCTGCTGGTCGTCGGCACCACCCCGTTCTATGGACGGGGGCTGCGAGTCAACCCGGGTGCGCGCCCCGATATCGGTCGGCTGACGCTGCGCGTCTATCCGGGTCCGGCGCCGAGCCTGGCGCTCGAGGCGGTGCGCTGGGCGGCGCGGCGACACCCGAGAGCCAAGGCGCATCGGGCGGCATCGGTCAGGCTCGAGACGCTGGATGGCAGACCGCTGGGGGTGCAGGCCGACGGCGACGCGCTGGGAGACGCCGGTGAGTGGCGTTTCGAGATCCGGCCGCGGGCTGTGAACCTCATCGGTCGATGGTGACGACCTCGGTTGCCCGGAAGATCGGTCCGATCTGGCAGATCGATGCCAAGCCGGTCGCCAGCTGACCCCGCACCGTGACCGTGTCGCCGCCAGTCGCCGCGACCTCGCCGTCGGGGTTACGCAGTTCGAGCGGTGCCGCGCTCGCCTTCCAGCCGTGCGGGTAGATGACCTCGTAGCGCGTGTTGTCCGGCGCCTGCAGGTACGGGCAGCCGCCCTCGATCGATTCCGAGCCGAGGACGCCCGTGATGGTCTCGGCTTCCCCGTCCATCGGAGACGGGCTTGGCTGCTCGCTCGACGGCCGCAGTCCCGGACTCATTGGAGTTGGGGTCGCGGGCGGCTCGCTTCCGCCGCCGACCCCTGCGCACGCGGTGAGGGCAAGGAGCGCGGTGACAGCGCCGAGGCGTAGCAACATGCCCCGATGATAGGGCGTCGCCGGTGTGGCTGGCCATGAGCGGTGCGCCCGTGCGCCACTTTGCTGTCCGCAGACGTTTCAAGTCAGCCGCCCGATGCTAGGATTTTGGGGACGCTCGCGGGGCGCGCCGTACCATTCGCTCAGGCGCCGCACCCGGAGTCACCGGCGGCACATTCTGATGCCGATACCCGATCCGAGGAGGAAGGATGAGGAAGTTCCCGGTTCTCTTGGCGGTGCTGTCGCTGCTCGCGACCATGCTCGCCTCACCGGTCGGAGCCGTCAACCCTGACCGCTCCAGTTTCAGTGCGAAGAGCCTGACCCCGACCGACGTCACGAACGTCGCCAAGTCAGAGTCGGGCAAGCTCGCCAAGTCAGACCCGGCCTTGCTGGGGCTGACCGGCTCGAAGTCGATCAGCGTGATGGTCAAGTTCGATTACGACGCGGTCGCCTCGTATGCCGGCGGCGTCGAGGGCCTTGCCGCGACCAGCCCGCTGGTGACCGGTAAGGAGCTCAAACAGAACAAAACGGCCGTCGATGCGTATCTGCGCTACGCGGCCAATTTCGAGAAGAAGACCAAGGCGGCCATCAGTGCCAAGGCGTCGGGCGTCAAGTTCGGCGATTCCTTCCAGACTGCGTATGGCGGCGTCGAGCTCACGCTCCCCCAGAATCAGGTGGCCAACCTTCTGAAGGTGGACGGCGTTGCGGCCGTGCAGTCGGACACCCTGGGCCAGCCGCTCGACCTTGCCAGCCCGGAATTCGTGGGCGCGACCCAGGTTTGGCCTCAGCTGGGTGGCTCGACCACGGCTGGTGAAGGCGTCATCGTAGGCGTCATCGATACCGGCATCTGGCCAGAGCATCCGATGTTTGCCGATCTGGGCATCACCGCCCCGACCGACCGCGGACCGTGGGCGTGCGAATTCGGCGATGGCAGCGACCCGCTGCTCGGCCCGTCGTTCACCTGCAACGACAAGCTGATCGGCGCGTATGCCAAGACCGATACCTACATGTCGGTCAACACTGCTGAACCGGGCGAGTTCTGCGACAACACGACGAAAGTCTGCTCCGCCCGCGACCCTGACGGACACGGCACGCACACCTCGTCGACTGCCGCGGGCAGTCCGGTGGACCACTCGGTCCTGCTCGGCGTGGATCGCGGACCGGTGAGCGGCATCGCTCCGGGTGCGCACATCATCATGTACCGCGTCTGTCTGGCGCAGGGCTGCTTCGGCTCGGACTCCGTGGCTGCCGTCCAGCAGGCGATCGCCGATGGCGTCAACGTCATCAACTTCTCCATCTCCGGTGGCAGCAGCGCCTACACCGATCCGGTGGAGCTGGCCTTCCTGGACGCGTATGCCGCGGGCATCAGCGTCAATGCTTCGGCCGGCAACTCGGGCCCGGGCGCCGCGACTTCCGACCACGCGGGTCCGTGGGTCACGACTGTGGGTGCGTCCACCCTCGATCGCAGCTTCCAGACAACGCTGAACATGACGTCAGCCAACGGTGATACCTTCACCAAGGACGGCGTCAGCATCACGGCGGGAGTTGACCCGCACCACATCGTCCTCGCCGAGGACGTCCCCGGATACACGGACCCCCTGTGCCAGACACCGCTCGCCACGGGCTCGGCGGACGGGTTGATCGTGGCCTGCAAGCGCGGCGTCAACGCCCGCATCGAGAAGGGCTACAACGTGCTCCAGGGCGGCGCCGCCGGCTTCGTCCTCTACAACCCAACCCACAGCGATGTTGAGAGTGACAACCATTGGCTGCCCGCCATTCACCTGGAAGGTCCGAACGACGACTTCGTCGCGTTCGTCAAGGACCACGCAGACGCCATGGCGAGCTGGGGACCGGGCAGTGCCGCCACGGTGCGTGGCGACGTGATGGCCGGCTTCTCGTCCCGCGGGCCGGTCGGCGACTTCCTGAAGCCTGACGTGACTGCGCCGGGCGTCCAGGTGCTCGCAGGCAACACCCCGCAGCCGATCGAAATCGTCAATGGCCCCCCGGGCGAGCTGTACCAGGCGATTGCCGGAACCTCCATGTCGAGCCCGCACGCGACCGGCGTTTCGGCGCTCGTCAAGGCGGCGCATCCGGATTGGACGCCAGGTCAGATCAAGTCTGCGCTGATGACCTCTTCGGTACAGGATGTCCTCAAGGAGGACGCTGTCACGCCGGCCGATCCGTTCGACCGAGGTGCTGGCTCCATCCGGGCCAACCGTGCGGTTGCGCCGACCGTCACCTTCGACGTGGCTGCGGCCGACTACTACGCTTCGGCGGCTGATCCGCTGGGGCGCATCGACCTCAACCTGCCGAGCATCTACGCGAACCCGATGCCCGGCTCAGTCCACACCACGCGCACGCTGAAGAACGTCAGCGGCGTCAAACAGCACATCTCGGTGAGCACCACGGCCCCCGCCGGGGCATCGATCACCGTCGTGCCGAGCAAGTTCAACCTGAATGCCGGCGCTTCGCAGACGATCCAGGTCACCATCGACGGGACGAAGCTTGCCGATGGCACCTACTTCGGGCAGATCACTCTGAACGCCAATCGGGGCAACGCCGCGGTGCTCCCGGTGGCGTTCAACAAGAAGCCCGGCGTGGTGACCCTGAGTCACACCTGCGATCCGACCACGCTGTCGGCGGGCAACGTGTCGGAGTGCTCGGTCACGGCGACGAACTTCACCGCGACTCAGACCCAGGCGGCGCTGACGGTCGGAACCAACGCGTCGCCCAAGAACCTCCAGATCCAGAACGTTGGCGCGCCTGGCATCCAGAGCGGCAACGGATTCACCTGGAGCGGCACGCTGTCGCCGGCCCTGGCGCCGACCGTGGACTCGATCGTGGCCGCGAACGGCAACAGTCCTGGCGGTCGCTTCGTCGCGCTCAGTCAGTTCGGGATCAACCCGCAATCCGGCTTCGGTGACGAGACGATCACGAACTACAACGTGCCGCAGTTCAGGTTCGGCGACGAGACGTATTCGCGGATCGCCGTCGACTCGAACGGGTACGTGGTCCTGGGTGGCGGCACGTCGCAGGACAACGACTGCTGCAGCCCGCAGGCCTTCCCGGATCCGACACGGCCCAACAACGTGCTGGCGCCGTTCTGGACCGACCTGAGCCTCGATCCGTTGAGCGGCGGGGGAGAGATTCGGGTCGGAATCCTGGGCGACGGGACGACGAACTGGCTGATCGCCGAATGGAGTGCGGTGCAGGCATGGGGGCATGGTCCGGCGAACTCGTTCCAGGTCTGGATCCAGCTCGGTGACACCGAGGGCCAGTGGTTCACGTACGGTGACATCGGTGGTTCGGGTGGCTCGGTGCTGAGCATCGGCGCCGAGAACCGCGACGGGACGAGTGGCATCAACTTGGCGCCGGCCAGCATCGGGACCTCGCCCGACTGGACGATCAACACCTCGCCGCCGACTGCTGGTGGCTCGGTGACGATCCCCTACGAGGCGTACGCCAAGAAGAAGGGCACCTACACCATCACGGCCACGCTGACGGCCGACACCATGAAGGCCGCCGCGACGCAGGCAGTGACGCTGCACGTGACGAAGTAGCGTTTGGGGGCATTCCCCCAACGTAGGTCCCACCCAAGAGGCCCGCCGGATCCGTCCGGCGGGCCTCTTCATCACCCCCATGTTCCCGTTGCCCTCATGCGGCGTGCCGGGATCGCGTGATAACCCGCCGCTTCTGTGTTTGACCGATCTCCGCCCAGACGGGCTCGTGGCAGAAACGGCAGATCGTAACGCAGATACGAACGGCACCCAACTCTGTAAAGCGTGGCAGTAAGGCTTATGCGCGAGGCACGAGTGCCCTGCGCACGGTGTCAAGCGCCGCGAACGCGGCACGCCGCAGACGCTGGGGACCGCTTCCGTGGACCCGCAGCCGGCGCATTTCGAAGTCGACCAACCCCTCCAGCTGCACGTCGACGCGGCTGCGGCCAAGCCCGTCCTCGGCGTGCAGGGTGACATGCAGCAGCGCGTCGGCCGCGACCGACGGGAGTGCCTGGAGGCCGCCGCCGGCGAACGTGGCAGCGTCGGGCAGTGGGGCCATTGCACCCAGGATCGACAGCAGCGCGCCGTCGGTGCCCAGCTCGTGGGTGGCCAGCGAGGTGACGCCCTGGCGTCGCAGGCGGCGCAGGACAATCGTTGGCAGCGTCTCATCATCGGTCCCGTAGATGTCGTCGCCCAGGATCTCGCATGCAAGGGCGACCAGCGCATCCAGCGGCGACGGATCGCCGCGCGTCGAGAAGCGCACGTGGACGCCGTCGTCGCGGGCGTAGATCCCCGCGGCAGGATCGGTCGAGGAGAGCAACGACCCCAGTCGGTCGGCGACGGCTGACTCGCCGGCGCCGAAGGTCTTCACCGTTCGGCTGTGCAGCGGCGCGAGCGCGAAACGGGACCCGAGCCGGGGCACGACCTCGTCGGCCCACATCCGTCGCATCTCCGACGGCACGCCCGGCATGAGGACAACCACCGCATCGTCTCGGTCGACCCACCA
>JBBRXE010000007.1:0-23959 GCA_038248695.1 Candidatus Limnocylindria bacterium
GCCGGGTCCGTTTGCGAAACTGGTGGCCACCGTCGATGAGATGAGCGGTGGCCGGGTTGAGCTGGGGATGGGTGCCGGCTGGAACGAGCGCGAGCATGGCGAGCTGGGCATCCCGTTTCCTCCGCTCCGCGAGCGCTACGAGATGCTCGAGGAGAGCCTCGCCATCGTCCATGGTCTGTGGACTGAGCCCGACGCCTGGACGTTCGACGGCACGCACTGGCAGGTCAGGGACTCGCGTTTCCACCCACGCCCTGCGGGGACCGGCGCGCGGCACCCGCACCTCATCCTCGGTGGTGACGGTGGTCCGCGGCTGAGCCGCCTGGTGGCTACCTACGCCGATGAGTTCAACCGCCAGTCGGCGACTCCGCTGCTCGTGCGCAAGGCGTACGACAACGTGCGGGCCGCCTGTGTCGCGCTCGGCCGGGACGCGGATCAGCTCGTCTACTCGGCCATGGTCGGCGTGCTGGTCGCCGAGACGCAGACAGAGCTGGAGGACCGTGTCCGTGAGCAGCTGGCCGCGACGAGCGGGGATGGCGATCCGCGCGCCTGGCTCGAGGAGCGCCGCACGCGCTGGATCATGGGCACGCCGGATCAGGCCTGGGACCGGGTCCGTGCGCTCGAGGAGGCGGGCGTGCAGCGAATCATGCTGCAGGACTTCCTACCGCGCGACCTCGATATGGTGCGCCTCATCGGCCGGGCCTTCACTGAGGGCTCAGCGCCCAACTGATGGTCCACGCAACATTGCGCTACACTCCCCCGACGGTCAGCCCGACCGCTAATTCGCTCATCTGACGCTCGCCGCGCGAGCGCACATCGCCCATACGGGGCTCCATCGACCGGAGGAGCCGATGCCTGAGTTCATCGTCGTCGCGGCCGTGATCGCGGCACTCATCGTCGGCGTCGTGATCGGCTATGTTGCACGGCGGATCGTCGCCGGCAACGCCGTCAAGCACGCCGAAACGTATGCGGAGCGCCTAGCCGCAGACGCGCGCGCGAAACAGAAGGAGATCGTCCTCGAGGGCAAGGACGAAGCCCTGAAGCTGCAGCGCGCCGCCGAGGAAGAGGCGCGCGCCAAGCGCACCGATCTGCAGCGCCAGGAGCGACTCCTGCTCGATCGCTCCGAGAGCCTCGACCGGAAATTCGAGAGCGTGGAACGTCGTGAAGCGACGCACGAGGAGAAGCAGCACGAGCTCGAAGCGGAGCGCGGCCACCTCGCCGAGCTCAAGAGCCGTCAGCTCGCCGAGCTCGAACGAGTGAGCGGCCTGTCCGTCGCCGAAGCACAGCAGTCGCTCATCGGGCAGATCGTCGACGAAGCGCAGGCCGAGGCGGCGCATCGCGTGCGTGAGATCGAGCGGCACGCCAACGAGGAGGGCGAGGAGCGTGCCCGGCGCGTGTTGACCACGGTCATCCAGCGGATCGCCGCCGACCACACCTCGGAGGCCACCGTCAGCGTGGTGCATCTGCCGTCGGAGGAGATGAAGGGTCGGATCATCGGCCGCGAGGGACGGAACATCCGGGCGCTTGAGCAGGCCACCGGCGTGGACCTCATCATCGACGACACGCCCGAGGCGGTCGTGCTGTCCGGGTTCGACCCGGTGCGCCGCGAAGTCGCGCGCATGGCACTCACCAAGCTCATCTCCGACGGGCGCATCCACCCCGGACGAATCGAGGAGACCGTCGCCAAGTGCCGGTCCGAGATCGAGGTGGTGATGCGACAGGCCGGCGAGCAGGCGGCCTACGAGGCCGGCGTGCCCGGGCTGCATCCCGAGCTCATCAAGCTGCTCGGCCGGCTGAAGTACCGCACCAGCTATGGACAGAATGTGCTCAACCACTGCATCGAGACGGCCAGGCTGTCAGGGGTACTGGCCGGCGAGATCGGCGCAAACATCAACGAGTCCAAGAAGGGCGGCCTGCTACACGACATCGGCAAGGCGGTCGATCACGAGATAGAGGGTCCACACGCGCTGATCGGCGGCGACATCGCGAAACGCTACGGCGTCAATGCCGTGGTCTGCAATGCCATCGCGGCGCATCACCAGGAGGTCGAGCAGGAGACCATCGAGGCGACGGTGGTGCAGATCGCCGACGCCATCAGCGCTTCCCGCCCCGGGGCGCGCGGCGAAAACCTCGATAACTACGTCAAGCGCCTGGACGACCTGCAGCAGATCGCCATGAGCTTCCCCGGCGTCGAGCGCTGCTTCGCCATCCAGGCGGGTCGCGAGGTGCGCATCCTGGTCCGCCCCGAGGACATCGACGACCTCGCTTCGTCACGCCTGGCGCGTGACGTGGTCAAGAAGATCGAGGAGGAGCTGCAGTACCCCGGCCAGATCAAAGTGACCGTCATTCGGGAGACCCGCGCGATCGACTACGCCCGGTGAGCGAGCGAACGGATCTCGTGCGGTGCCTGATCATCGGCGACATCATCGGCAAGCCCGGGCGGCAGGCGGTGCACGCCGTGCTGCCCGACCTGCGCCGCGAGCTCGGCCTGGACATGATCGTGGCCAATGGCGAAAACCTGGCCGCCGGCATGGGCATCACCCCGTCGCTGGCCGACGAGATGCTCGACTCGGGGATCGACGTCATCACCAGCGGCAACCACATCTGGGATAAGCGCGAGATCTACGACTACCTGGAGACCGATAAGCCCCTCCTGCGGCCGATCAACTACCCGGATGAGACCCCCGGCCGAGGATGGCTGGTCCATCACCTGTCCGACGGCGGCGAGGTTGCGGTCATCAACGCCATGGGCCGCGTCTTCATGAACCAGCTGGATTCGCCGTTCGCCAAGATCGATCAGCTGCTCGACGAAGCTGCGGTCGAGCTGCCACCGCTGCGGCTGGTCGATTTCCACTGCGAGATCACGTCCGAGAAGAACGCGATGGGCTGGCACCTCGACGGGCGCGTCTCGGCGGTGGTCGGCACGCACACCCATGTGCCCACGGCCGATGCCCGCATCCTGCCGAAGGGCACTGCCTACATCAGTGACATCGGCATGACCGGCCCGCGCGACTCGATCATTGGTATGAGCGTCGAGACTGTCATGCCGCGCTTCCTACGGCACCTGCCGACGCGCTTCGCGGTGGCCGAGGGGCCCGTCAGCTTCAACGCCGTGCTGATCGCGGCGGAGCGGGGGAGCGGGCGCGCACACTCGATCGAGCTCGTCCAGCGGCTGGTCGAGGTGGCGTGACCCTACCGGCGATCGCCGCGATCGTCGGACCGACCGCATCGGGCAAGAGCGCGCTGGCCATGGCCCTCGCCGCGCGGGTGCCGCTGGAGATCATCGCGGCCGACTCGCGGCAGGTGTATCGCGGCATGGACGTCGGCACCGCCAAGCCGACCGCCGACGAGCGTGCGGCCGTGCGCCACCACCTCCTCGACGTGGCGGCACCCGATGAGCCGTTCACGGTGGCCCAGTGGGCCGCCGCCGCGCACGGACTGCTGCCCGAAATCACGGCGCGTGAGCGCCTGCCGCTGCTGGTTGGCGGCACCGGCCTCTACATCAGCGCACTGCTCGAGGGCTTCGACTTCGAGCGCCAGGCCTGGTCGCCGGAGATTCGCCGACGCCTCACCGACGAGCTCGCGGCGGTGGGCATCGCGGCGCTCGCCGAGCGCCTGGCCCGGCTGGCGCCGGCCGTCGCCGCGCAGACCGATGCGCACAACCCGCGCCGCGTGCTGCGAGCACTCGAACGCGCATCGGCGGGCGACTTCGAGCGGCCACGCGCCGAGGCCTACGGCGGGACGGTGACCGTGATCGGGCTGCGACTGCCACGCGCGACGTTGGACGAGCGCATCGCGAAGCGCGCCGAGGGCATGTTCGTCGGCGGCCTCGTGGCTGAGACGCGCCGTCTCCTGGCTGCGGGGTATGACCGCGACCTGCCCGCGCTGTCGGGGCACGGCTACCGCGAAGCGGCGAGCATGCTGGACGGCACCCTGAGCGAGATCGAAGCGATCCGCGCCACCACGCTCAGGGTGCGACGCTACGCCAGGCGGCAGATGAGCTGGTTCCGCCGCGACCCGCGCGTCCAATGGCTCGATGCGGACGACCCACGGCTGGTCGACACGGCGCTGGCGCTCATGCCGAAGTCCTGAGGCGCGGGTCAGGCCTGCCCGGCTCTTCCGATCGGCAGGCCGATGCTCTCGCGCCAGTGCGCCATGGGACCCATCTCGGCCGTCACTGGCGGCGGCGCCTGGACAACCAGCGCATCACGACCCGGCAGCGCGCCGGGACGCCCCAGCAGGAAGCCCTGGGCAGCGTGGGCGCCCAGTCCGGTAAGGCGCGCGAGCTGCGTCTCGTCCTCGATGCCCTCAGCGACGACCAGGGCTCCGGTCCGACCGCCGAGGTCGATCACGGAACTGACGATGGCTGACGACAGGGCGCCCGGGGCGCTGCGACGCACGAGGTTGACGTCGACCTTCAGGATGTCGAACTGCAGCTCGCTCAACAGGCGCAGGCCGGCGTTGCCGGCGCCCAGGTCGTCGGCCGCGATGCGAATGCCCACCCGCCTGCAGGCGTCGAGCTTCTCGCGCACGCGCGCCATGTCGTTGATCGAGACGTGCTCGGTGAGCTCGACCACCAGGCGCTCGGGTGCAAAGCCGTTGCGGCGGACGATATTCAGCAGCGTGCCGACGCCGAACTCGGATGCCTCCACGGTTCGGGGTGACAGGTTCACACTCAGGAACTGGTCGGCACGCAGGCTCGCGGCACCGGCCACCAGCAGCTCGATGCAGAGGAGGTCGAGAGCCACGGTGCGCCCGTCGGCTTCGGCCGCTGCGAAGAGCTCCACCGGGTTGGCAAATGGCGCGGGCGGCTGCGGCCGGATGAGCCCCTCGTAGCCCAACACCCGACCGCTCGCCAGCTCGACGATCGGCTGGTACACGCCGAGCAGCTGCCGCGCGGCGATGAGCTGGCCGACCGCGGCCGCCGCGTCGCCGTGCTGCACGGGTTGCAGATCATCGGCCGAGAAGACCTCGACAGCCGTGCGTCCGCCGCGCTTGGCGCTGTAGAGGGAGGCATCGGCCTGCGCGAACAAATCCGAGCGCGACATGGCCAGCGCCGGGATCGACGAGATGCCGGCCGAGAACGACAGTCCGTCGGGCAGGTCCGCCGCGAGCCCCTTCGGTTGCAGTGAAGCAGCCAGCAGGCGACGAGCGACAATCCGTGCCCCCTCGGCATCGCTATGCGGCAGCAGCAGGGCGAGCTCGTCGCCTCCGACTCGGAATGCACGGTCCGGCTTGCGGATGGTGGTGACCATCAGCTCGCCGAGCTGGTGCAGGACCGCATCGCCGGCCGCGTGCCCGCGGGCATCGTTGATCGCCTTGAAGTCGTCCAGGTCGATGAGCACCAGCGCCAGCGGCGACTCGTAGCGCAATGCGTGCTCGACCTGGCGATCGAGCTCCTCCTGGAAGGCCCGGTGGTTGCCGAGGCGGGTCAGCGGATCCGTCAGGGCGTCCGCCAGAGCGTTCTCATAAAGGCCCTGCAGGTCGTCCCGTGATCGCAGCATGCCCGTGAGGGTGCGCTCCGCGACGGCGAGGCCGATGGCCGCCATTGCCGCCAGACCAAGCAGCACCGACAGAACGGGAGCGTCGGGACGCGCCGCGGCGACGCCCTGCTGGAGCAGGATGCCCACCACGGCCGCGCCGACGAATGCGCTGGCCAGGCGCAGTCGCAGCGATCGCTCCGCGGTGTGCCGCATGCCCACGTCTCCGGTTTGCGTATGGATGGGATGGGTATCGCATAGTCGCGCACGATGGGGGATAGGCCGAAGGTACCGGGCGCGGCGCATCGGGCGGCATCCGCTACCATGGATCGTCCAGCCATGACCGAACGCATGATCGATCTCACCACACCCGAGGAGCGGGCCTTTCTCATAGGCCTGGACGATCCGCGCGACGCGTGGTCGGTCGCGCACAGCCTGGCCGAGCTCGGCGCGCTGGCCGCAACAGCCGGCGCCGTGGTGGTCGGCAGCGCCTTTCAGCGACGTCCGCAGCCGGATCCGGCCTGGTACTTCGGCAAGGGTCGTGCGGCCGAGCTCATCACCGAAAAGGCGGCCAGCGACTTCAACGTGCTGATCGTCGACGACGAGCTGAGCCCGAACCAGCAGCGCAACCTTGAGCAGCTGCTCGACTGCAAAGTCCTCGATCGCTCGGCGCTGATCATCGACATCTTCGCGAGCCACGCCCGCACCAGGGAAGGACGGCTGCAGGTCAAGCTCGCCCAGCTCGAATACCACCTGCCGCGCCTGACACGGATGTGGACCCACCTGTCGCGCACGGGAGCCGGTATCGGGACGCGCGGCGGTCCCGGTGAGAGCCAGCTGGAGACCGACCGGCGGCTCATCGGCGAGAAGATACGCAAGGTGCGCGGCGAGCTCGAAGCGGTAAAGCGCCATCGCTCGACGGCCGCCCGGCAGCGCGAGACCAAGGAAGTTCCGACGGTCGCGCTGGTCGGCTACACCAATGCCGGCAAGAGCACGCTGCTAAACGCCATGGCCGATGCCGACGTGTATGTCGCCAACATGCTGTTCGCCACGCTCGACCCGACCTCGCGTCAGGTCGTCCTACCATCAAGCCAGCACGTGGTCGCGACCGATACGGTGGGGTTCATCAACAAGCTGCCGCACGACCTGGTGGATGCCTTTCGCGCCACGCTCGAGGAGGTGGCACGTGCCGATCTGCTGCTGGAGGTGGTCGACGCCGCCGATCCGGACTTCGTCGGCCAGCAACAGGCCGTGCAGCGTGTGCTCGACGAGCTGGGGGCCGGCGACAAGCCGCGGATCACCGTCTTCAACAAGGTCGACCTATTGAACGTGCCTCATGATGGAATGCCGATGCTGGTCGCCGAGCGGACCGCCTTCGTGAGCGCCACGACCGGCCAGGGCATGCCGCAGCTGCTCGAGCAGATCGCCGACGCCCTGCGCGATCAGATGGTCGCCGTCGATGCCGTCGTCCCGTACGAGCGCGGCGAGCTGGTCGCTCGCGCACGCCACAGCGGTGACGTGACCGAGCAGTACGGGCCAGCCGGCGTGCGCATCTCGGGGCACCTGCCGCCGGCCATCGCGGGCGAACTCCACTCCGCCGGCCGTGCCGTGCGTTCCGCGCGGCGCTGAATCACCGCCGTGAGCGACGGCGCCTTCCTGGAGGGCCATATCTCGGTCGAGGCGGCCCTGCGAGGTCATTCGCGACCCATCCATCGCGTCCTGATCGCCGCCGATGGAGTGCGCGCCGAACGCGAGGCGCGTCGTATCCGGTCGCTGGCGGCGGCTGCCGGCATCGCGGTCGAGTTGCAGCCGCGCGCGACCATCGACCTATTGGCCAGCGGGCGCAGCCACGGCGGGATCATTGCCGAGGTGGGGGAGCGGTACCTGGTCCCGCTGGCGCAGCTCGCCGTCGACGCTGCATTCGTGGTCATGCTCGACGGGATCGAGGATCCCTACAATTTCGCCGCAGCCTTGCGCTCGCTGTACGCCGCCGGCGCCACCGGCCTGGTGGTGCGCCCACGAAGCTGGGCCACGGCCACGGCCATCGTCGCGCGGGCCTCGGCCGGTGCATCCGAACTGCTGCCCACCGCGGAGGCAGACGATCCATCGCTGGCCAGCGCAGAGCTCGGGCGGGCCGGGTTGCGCAGCATCCTCGCCGCGGAGCGCAGCGACGCGACCTCACTCTACGAGGCCGATCTCCTCGGGCCGCTCTTCGTGCTCATCGGCGGTGAGCGGCGTGGCGTCATGCGCGCGGCCGTCGAAGCAGCCGAGACCATCGTGCGCATCCCGTACGCACGCTCGGACGCCCCATCGCTGGGGACCGCGGCGGCGGCGGCGATCATCGGCTTCGAGGTGATGCGTCAGCGCGCGGGCGGGGTCACCGGATAACTCAACCCACCACTTCCGCAAATGTAGGTTATGTGATGTCCCGCCCAGGTCACCGGAAGGTTTCGTGTAGGCTCGCCGCCGCTGAGAACGACAGCTCGCCGTGCCTACGCCAGGACGATCACCTGGTACCGGTGACGAGACGCTCGCGGTCGAACATCCACGACGTGATCCGCCAGCCGAGCGCGTCGAGGATGAGCAGAGCCACCGCGAGGGCGATGGCGAGGCCAAGAGTTGCGTGGATGACATCGAGCGCTATCAGAATTGTCACGAAAACGGGCGGGAGGCTCGCGAGCAGCCCGATCTGCTGCGCGACCCGGACGTCGCTCGACCGCGTCGAGATCGCGATGCCGACCCACACCGACCACGTGGCGAGGAGTGGTGTGAACAGGATCTGGGCCAGCAGATCCGGTCCCTGGAGCAGCGCCGGCACAATCGGCGACTGTGCAATGAGCACGACAAGGCCGAGGAAAACCGCGAAGACCGCATACGCGATGACGAGCGACGGCACGAGTGCCGCCAGGGCCTTGGCCAGCAGGAACTCCTCGCGACGGATGGGCGTGCTGAGCGCGGGTTCAAGGGTCCCCTGCTGTCGCTCGCCGACCACCGCATAGGCGGCCACGAATATCGGAACCAGAGATGGGATGCCCAGCATGTAGAGCAGGACATGCTCGTGGCTGAGTGAGCTCGATGCCGATGCGTTCAAGCTGATGACCGCGATGAGAGGCTGAATCAGGAAGACCAACGGGAGGATCGCCATCCCCGCGATCAGGGAGCGGTTGCGGCGGTACTCTCGCAGCTCCTTGCGGAAGATGGCCCACACCCGCCTCGTGCTCAGGGTCATCAGTCGGTCGCCACATCGTCGACGAGCTCGAGGTAGACGTCCTCGAGCGAGTGTCGTGACTGATTGATCGATAGCACGTCGGCGCCGGCCGCCACCAGCGCGCGGGTGATGGCTGGCGCGGCAGCTTCCGGTTCGGAGACTGCGAGGACGTAGCTGGACGGACCGTCGTGGCGCCAGCTGTCGACGGCGGGAAGGCCACCGAACACGGCTCCTGGCGCGGTCAGTGGACCAATTGTCCTGACCGTGACCGTCCTGGCGAATAGCCGGTCGCGAAGTTCGTCAGGCCGGCCGATCGTGCGCAGCGTCGTGTTGAGGATCGCGACGCGGTCGCAAAGACGCTCAGCCTCGTCGAGGCGGTGGGTCGTCAGAAAGATGGTGACTCCCCGCGCGCGGAGTCCATCGATCAACTTGTGGACGTCTCTGGCGGCGACCGGATCGAGCCCGGCGGTCGGCTCATCGAGGAACAGCACCTCCGGGTCGCTGAGCAGCGCTCTCGCCAAGGCGATCCGCTGACGCTGGCCCTTGGACAGCGTGCCGCAGGGGTCGTGGGCTCGCTCGGCCAAGGAAACCGCTTGCAGTGCCGCTTCCACGCGATCATGGGGATCGCGTACTTCGTACAGATCGGCGAAGCATTCGAGGTTCTCGAGGACGCTCAGGCGGAGATACAGGCCCGGTGACTCGGGCATGATCGCAATCCGGCGGCGGATCTCGACTCCGTTCTCACCGATGAGCGGGATCCCCACCACGATGGCCGAGCCCGAGGTCGGGGCGATGAGCGTGCCCAGCGTCCGCACGATCGTCGTCTTCCCCGCTCCGTTGGGGCCGAGAAACCCGAACACCTCACCGCCCCACATCAAAGGAAACGTCCTCGAACGCAGTGCGATCGCCAAATCGCTTCGAGAGGTGATGGACCGATAGGGCTGGAGCGTGGTTGGTGCCCGCAGAAAGCGGTGCGGCGTCGCGGTTGCTCACATGGGGCCCTTCGCAGTCGGGCAAGCGAGCGCTTGCCGCTAGAATCCTAAGCTTGGCCGCCGGTCAGTAATGCTCGTTTGGCGCGATACATGTCGCGATCGGCTCGGGCGAAGGTTTCACGCAACGACTCCCCCGCCTCGGCCACCGCCCAGCCAAGCGACAACGATAGCTCAGCGCCCGGCTGCGTCCCCTGCCATGCACGACTCGCCGTCTCAATTCGTGCGTGCAATGCGGTTGCGCCGGCGGCATCGGTCTCGAGCAGGAGTGCACCAAACTCATCACCGCCGATGCGAGCGACGACGTCGCTGGCCCGCAGCGAGCTTCGGACGATCTGAGCCGCGGTGCGCAGCAGCTCGTCGCCGACGCCGTGACCATAGCGGTCGTTCGCCTCCTTGAGCCCGTTGAGGTCCATCGAAACAAGTACGACGCCATGCCCGTAGCGCTGCCAACGCGCCTCTTCAGCCGTCAGCGCCTCCTCCCACTGCACGCGACTCGCAAGACCGGTGAGCTGATCGGTGCGCGCCTCAAGTGCATAGCGGTCGCGCTGTTCGGCCATCTCCTCGCGGGCCATCGCCGCGAGCAGCGACAGCTCGGTGGCATCTGCCAGCGCGCGTCCGACCCGACGGCAGAGCTGCGTGAAGCCTCGCGGCCGCAGGTCGGTGTGGCCCACGATCAGTGCGCCCAGCAGGCCGTCGGCACCAAGGCCGAGGGCGTAGCACGACACGATGCGCAGCCCGTTGGCACCAATGGCTTCGAGATCCTGCTCCACGATCGGCCCCGGCGCCGCACGCGCCGCGAGCTCGTGGAGCGCGGCGCACAGCTCGTCGTCGTCGGCGACCGACGCCCACGCCGGGCCGGCACCATGGACGTGCGTCCGATCCTCATGCCGCAGCAGAACGACACCGATCTCGCAGGACAGCGCATCGGCAGCCACAGCAGCTGCGTGCGTGGCGGCTTCGGCGAGCGAAGTTGGTGCCAGCTCGTTGAGCTGCTGGATCGCCTGGATCAGCTCGAGTTCATCGGCCAGCAGCTTCGACGCCGGAATGTCACCGACCTCGGCCACGGCCTCGGTGGCGTGGCGCACCAGCTCGCCGGTGGAGACGCGGATGGGGGTGTCGCTGCCAACCACGACGAGGTGCTCCCCCACCGGGATCAGGGCCGCATGCACGGCCCAGTACGGACCGATGACGCGGGTCGCGGCGTCGCCATCGATGCGCATGACGCGGCGACGATCGCGCAGCTCAGCGAGGTGCGGCTCGGTATCAGTCTCGACATCGACCACGCCCGCCCAGCTGGCTCCGCGACCAGCGCCGCCGATGAGCGTGGCGCCCTGCTCCGTCAGCTCGAACACGAGCAGGTCGTCACTGCCCATCGCGGCCGCCAACATCGCGATATCTCCGGTGATTTGTGGTGGCACGCTCGGAGCGTAGGCGCACGATGCCGCCCGGACGATGGGCCAATCGGCCCCCTGACCTACTCCAGTACCGCGCGCAGCCGCCCCGAAGTCGCTGCCAAGTTAAGTGAGAAGGACCGCATACTCGTCATTCAAGTCAGGATGGCACGCTAATCCTCCGGCGTGGTATCAGGACTCCAGCTGCGGTTCCAGGCGGGAATGGCACGCGTCGCGCCGCAGTTGTCGCTCCCTGCCTGAGTCGCCTGGCGACCCAAAGGAGTGGGAGACCACGGCTCACCTGCGGTTTAGGCACCAGGCGACTCAGATCGGCGAATTTGCAGGCGAAGGTCCCACAGAACGGACGATTTCAGTCATCACACGACTAGAAAGCGGGTGAGCGGCCTTTTCCCACTCGTTTGAGTCATGCGGCGACTCAAACCAGCGCGTTCGCGGCAACAGCGCCCGGGCCGGCGGCAGGCTCGAGGTCCTCGTCAGCAGCATCGCTGCCCTACCGCTGGACGTGACCGGATCGGAGTGCGCACCGCTGGCAATCGTCTCGTGGAGCCTCAGCCGCGGTCGGCGGGAACCCCCAGGGTCACTGCCGCGGCGATGGTGGCAACGGCCAGGGAAAGCGCCTCTGAAGTGGTCAGCGCCGCATCGCCGGCGAATAGGCTGGTGGCAGCACTTGGAACGAGGCTGAGCAGCGCGGGCACGAGCGTCCAGCCGAGCACCAGGACAGTGGGCGCCGTGGCCCCGGGCAACCGCAACGTACGCGTCGCGACGGCGGTGAGCACGCCGAGGAAGGCGGCCAGCAGCAGGACGAGCGCGACGGCCGGCTGGTCCTTGGCGCCCGATGCCGAGACGAGCCGCACCAGACCCTGCTCGGCGACGGCGACGGCGAATGCCAGGATCAATCCCAGGATGGCGGACCGTGCCCCGATCACGCCAGCCCTCGCGGCCGCTCGAGGACGCCGCCGGCCAGTGCCTGGGCCAGCGAGCGGGCGATCCGGTAGCTCTTGCCGGCGCCCATGACCAGCACGGCGTCGCCGACACGCAGATGCTCGCCAACATAGCGCGCCGTGGCGTCGACATCGCCGCCGGCCATCGCCGGGATGCCCGAGGTGCGTTCGATGACATCAGCCAAGGCCTCCGCCGAGGTCACCGAGGTATCGGTGTCGCGCGACGCGAAGATATCTGCAATGACGACCTCGTCGGCATCGGTGAAGCTGTGGGCGAACTCGTCCAGGAAGAGTGCCGTGCGCGAGTACATGTGCGGCTCGAAGACCGCCCACAGGCGGCGATCGCCCACCTTCTGGCGCGCGGCAGCCAGGGCGGCGCGCACTTCGGTCGGATGGTGGCCATAGTCGTCGTAGACCGTCACCCCCGCAGTATCGGCGATGAGCTCCATGCGGCGTCCGGCTCCAGCGAACGTGCGCAGTGATGTGGCCAACGTTCCGAGCGGAACGCCCAGGCGATGCGCGAGCAGCAGTGCGGCGGTGGCATTCAGCACGTTGTGGGCACCGGCCAGCGGCATCTCGAAATGTTGCCCCTGGAGCATGAACGAAGTGCCCTCGGCCCGGTACGCCACCTCCGTCGCGGCGAGCGTTCCGCCGCCGTAGCGCTCGATGGTTCCCGGCCAGTCGCCGAGACGCCCAATGAGCTCGTCGACACCCGGGTCGCCGGCAACGGCAAGCAGCAGGCAGCCACCAAGGCGCTCGTCTGGATGCATGCCGCGCACGAAGCGCTCGAAGCTGTCGAGCACCGCGGCGCGATCGGCGAAGAAATCCGGGTGGTCCATTTCGACGTTGGTCAGGATCACGCCCGCGGGGTGGTAATGCAGGAAATTGTCGCCAAACTCGTCGGCCTCGACGACGAACGGCGCTCCCTCGCCGGCACGGACGGTTGCGCCCCAGTCTGCAATGAAGGCCCCGACCTCGACCGTCGGATCCCGGCCCGCGTCGATCAACAGGTGGCCGAGCAGCGCGGTGGTGGTCGACTTGCCGTGAGTCCCCGTCACCGCCAGGCCCAGCCGCGCCGGATCGGCCATGAGCTCGCCGAGCAGTGCCTGCCACGGCACGACCGGGAGCCGCGCCGCGTGCGCTGCGACCAGCTCTGGCAGGTCGGGGTGAGCGTGCAATGCGGGTGTGATGGCCACCCGCCCGATGCCCGACAGGTGCGCCGAGTCGTGGCCGACGACCCACGAAATTCCGGCGGCGTCGAGCGGCGCGGTGTAGGGCGAGGGCGCCTCGGCATCGCAGCCGTCCACGATGGCGCCGGCGCGCGCGACAAGGAGCGCCGTGCCGGCCGCTCCGGAGCCCGCGATGCCGATGACGTGGATCCGTTCGCCGGCGTGCACCATCCCCTACTCCCCCGCCGGCAGGCAGCGAACGGCCATCCGCATCAGGCCGCAGCCTCGACCTCCGCGAGCGCGACCTCGAGCACGCGCAGGGTCGAGGCGCGCTTGTTACCGTCGCGATCGAACGGCCACACTCGCCGCTCGACGACGGGTGGGTGGCCGCGGCGTGCCGCGGCGACATACACCAACCCGACCGGCTTGGCAGAGCTGCCTCCCTGCGGACCTGCGACACCGGTGACCGCCACGCCGATCTCCACGCCGAACCGCTCGCGCACGCCATCGGCCATCGCTGCGGCGACCTGGGCGGAGACGGCGCCGTGCTCCGCGAGAAGCTCGTGCGGCACTCCCAGGTCGACCTCCTTGGCCCGATCCCAGTAGCAGATCACGCCGCCGACGTAGTAGTCGCTGGATCCCGAGATGCCGGTGATGGCGTGTCCCACCAGGCCGCCCGTGCACGATTCGGCGGTCGCCAGTCGCCAGCGACGCTCGCGCAGTGCGGCGCCCAACTGCTCAGCTCCGGCCGCCAGCGCCTCATCTGTCGGCGGAAATGTGGTCAGCATGTGCCTAGCGGTAGTTCTGGAATTGCAGTTCGACGGGATAGTCGAGCTCACGCAGGAAGCCGATCGCGGCCTGCAGGTCGTCCTTGCTCTTGGCGCTGACGCGCACCGAGTCGCCCTGGATCGAAGGCTTCGTCTTGGGGAATTGGTCGCGGATCTTCTTCGAGAGCTCCTTGGCCTGCTCGCTGGTCAACCCACGCTTGAGGCCGATGCGCTGGCGCACGGTGCTGCCGCCGGCCGGCTCGATCTTGCCCCAGTCGAAGATCTTGAGCGAAAGGCCGCGGCGTACCGCCTTCGACTGCAGCAGATCCTTGATCGCGTTGGCGTGGTAATCGTCGGCGGTCTGCAGCGTGATCTCGTCCTTGCCGAGCTCCAGCGCGGAACGGCTGTCCTTGAGGTCGTAGCGCGTGCCGATCTCGCGCCGCACCTGGTCAAGCGCATTCACCAGTTCCTGCTGGTCGAACTCGCTCACGAGATCGAATGAAGATTCTGCCATGACGCTCCTATTCTCCCCTACTGACCCAGGCTGATCGTCCAGTCGACGACCGCCCCGGATCCTCCCATCGGACCGATGTGTACGCCGTTGATCGTGACGTCGACGGCTGCGGCGTTGCCGGCGCGCAGCCGAATCTCGGTCTTTGCCCTCAGTTTGATCACGTCACCTGGCCCGCTGATGCCACCCGATACGCCGGCCCTGGGCTTGCCGTCCTCGCGCAGCTCGAGATATGACGCTGCCTTACCGATGCTGATCGCGCCGCTCAGGCCCTTCGCAGCGGTGACCGTGACGTGCCGGACGATTGCGTCGCCAAGCTCCGGCGCAATGGTGAGCTCCCAGCTGCCCGGCGCCAAGCCTACGGTTCCCGAGAAGGATCCGTCGGCATCAGCCTCCAGCGAGATCGGCCCGGGTGCCTTTGGCACTGGCAGCTTGACTGCCCGATTCGCCCCGTCGACGACGCTGAACCCGGCCCCGGCCGCCTTGATCAGGCGGGGGGTGACCGTCAGCTTGGCACCTGCCATGGAGGAACCCGAGACCTTGACTGCGCTGCCCAGGCTCGCCTTGTCCGCCGGCTCGGCCAGCGTCAGCTGCGCGGCGGGCGTTTGGCTCGGCTGTGTCGTGACCACCTCGATAGTGCGCGTCTGGTCGTCACTGTCGCGCTTGGTGAGCGGATCGCTGGCGGTCAGCGTGATCACGTTAGAGCCCGGAACGAGCTTCACGTCGATGCTGAAGTTGCCGGCATCATCCGCAGTCACCGTCGGGTTCTCGGTCAGGTTCTTGACTGTGATGCGCGAATTCGGTGGCGCCACGCCGCGCACCGTGTATTCCAGCTCGTGGTAGGCGGCTACAGCCCCAGGTGGATCGGTGATTCGCAGCTCGGGGGTCCGGGCGAAGGTTATGAGCTCGCGCCCGAGGTAGTAGACGAAGGCCACCACCGCGATCGTCAGGATGGCGGCCGCGACGGCGCCCGGCGTCAGGACGAACGAACGCGAACGGCTGGCGGTGATCGGTCGCGGCCAAGCCGGTTCGCGGCGGTGATCGGGCTGCGTCGCCGAGCTCTCGAGCCGGTAGAGGTCGATGAGGTACTCGGGGTCGAGGCCGAGATACAGCCCGTAGTTCCGCAGGAAGCCCTTGGTGTACACCGCGCCGGGCAGATCGCGGTAGGTGCCGTTCTCCAGCGCAGCGAGATAGCGCACCCGAATCTTGGTGTCGCGTTCGACCCGCGGCAGGTCGACGCCCTTGGCTTCGCGCGCACCGCGCAGCACCTCGCCGAGCTTGTGCGGCTCAGTGGCCGTCACATCTCGTCCTGATCGGGCGCCACGTCGCCGCCCCAGCCGTCGGGCGTGACCAGCACCTCGCGGAAGCGGCTCCCGTCAGCCGCCCCAACGATGCCGCGATCCTCCATCTGGTCGAGCATGCGCGCGGCGCGCGCGTAGCCGACGCGCAGCCGCCGCTGGAGCAGCGAGGCCGATGCCTTGTCAGAGCGCCGCACGACATCGATTGCCTGGCTGAGCAGCGCATCGGCGTCGTCCTCGTCCTCGTCGTCACCCGGACGCCCCCCGGACTTGCCGCCGCGCCGCGGTGCGGTGATCTCCGGTCGATACTGCGCACCCCCCTGCGCCTTCCAGTGATGCGCAACGTCCTCGATCTCGGCATCGGTCACCAGGACGCCCTGCAGGCGGACCGCGCGTGGCGCATCGATAGGCTGGTAGAGCATGTCGCCGCGACCCAGCAGATCCTCGGCACCGACAGTGTCGAGGATCGTCCGCGAGTCGACCCCTGAGGTCATCGCAAAGGCGATGCGCGACGGGATATTGGCCTTGATCAGGCCAGTGATGACCTGCACGCTGGGCCGCTGCGTGGCGACCACCAGGTGGATCCCCGTGGCGCGTGCCAGCTGCGCGATGCGGGTGACGGTGGCCTCGACCTCGTAGGCACTGACCATCATCAGGTCGGCAAGCTCGTCGATGATGATGACGAGGTACGGCATGCGTGGCCCGCCTCCTCGCAGCGCCTCGTTGTAGCCCGCGATGTTGCGGACGCCACGCTGCGCGAACTCGTGGTAACGGCTCTCCATGGTCGCGACCGTCCACTTCAGGGCGTTGACCGCCTTGTCCGCCTCCACGATCACCTCACAGAGCAGGTGCGGGATGCCCTTGTACTGCGCCAGCTCGACGCGCTTTGGGTCGACGAGGATCAGCTTGACCTCGGCCGGCGTTGCGTTCATCAGCAGCGAACAGATGATCGCGTTGACGCACACGCTCTTGCCCGATCCGGTGGCGCCGGCTATGAGGACGTGCGGCATCTTCGACAGGTCGGCGCTGAACGGCTGGCCGGCCACGTCCTGGCCGAGGGCGAAGGCGAGCTTCGAGCGCGTGCTCGCCTCGCTGAAGTTCTTGCTGGCCAGCACCTCCTTGAGCGTCACCAGGTCAAAGGCATTATTCGGGATCTCGATGCCGACGTACGGCTCACCCGGGATGGGTGCCTGGATGCGGATGGAGCGTGCCGCGAGCGCCAGCGCCAGGTTGTCGGCCAGCCCCTCGATGCGGCTCAGCTTGATCCCCGGTTCCACGTCGAGGGCGTACTGCGTGACCACGGGACCTTCCTGGATGCGGGCCACCTTGACGCCAATCTTGAAGTTGGCCAGCGTTTCGCGGATGCGCTGACCCTTGGCGGTCAGGTCCATCTGCGCGGCGGTCGACTCGGGGGCATCGGCCAGCAGGTCGAGCCGAGGCAGGTCCCAGACGCGTTGGGTCGCTTCCAGTGCCGCGTCGTTGCCCTGGGCGGCCTCATTCGCGGCGGCCACCAGCAGGGCGTCCTCCTCGGCCGCCAGCGGCTCACCAGCCGGGCCGCTCGCGTCGTCGGCCAACGGAGCCGGGAGTGGCTCGCGCGACGGTCTGGCCGATGCCGGCCGGCTGCCGTTGCTGGCTTCCGGTCGCTGACGACGGACGATCAGCGGCGGCTCCTCCTGCTCGGCGCCTCCGAATGCACCGCGCACGCGCTGCAACAGGCCTGGCCGAGCCCCGGTCGTGGCGATCAGGTCCTCGGGCTCGCCGGGCTGCGATCGCCGCTCTGCGGTGGCCGCGCGACGCGCCTCGGCCTCGGCCAGCTCCGCCCTGTCCTCGCGCCGTTCGAGGTAGGCCGCCACGACATCGCCGACGGTCATGTTGAAGTAGAGCAGCAGCCCGGCAACCAGCAGCAGTCCGAGGGCGACCCAGGCACCGAACTCACCGATCGCGCCACTGAAGATGCCGTCCACCACCGATCCGATGGCACCACCGCCATTCCCGACCAGCTCGAAGATGCCCAGCAGAGCCAGCGCAACAAAGACCGCTCCAGAGACTGCCATCCAGCGCTCGGCGGGCATGGCCTTCATCCACAACATCAGGGCGAAGCCAGCCAGCAGGGGCCCGGCAAAGGCGATCCCCCAGCCGAGCAGCGTCGAGAGCACGTCGTGCCAAGGCTTGATGATGGCACCCGCAGTGGGCGCGAACAGCGCGATGACGCTGACCACAGCCAGAAAGACGAGCACCCACGCGAGTACCTCGCGCACCAGGCGTCCGCTGACGCGGACGGTGCTGGCTGCGCGACGGCGGCGGCGCGTGGTTCGGCGGCGGCGCGTGGCGCTTCCTCGGTGACTCGTCACGTCGTGGGCTACACCTCCATGACGATGGGCATGATCATTGGCCGGCGCTTCGTCCGGTCGAAGAAGAAGCGCGACAGCGTATCCCGGATCTTGGCCTTCAGGTAGCCCGCCTCTGCGGCGTGCTCATCGCGCGGCGCCTGGCGAAGCGCGTCGGACAGGTGCTTGCGGGCGGCCTCCATGACCGGATCCGCCGGATCGGACAGGAAGCCACGACCAATGAGGTCCGGCCCGCTCACCGCCTGCCCGGTCTGGCTGTCGACGGTCAGGGCAACCATCACCACGCCGTCGCTGGCAAGCATGCGTCGGTCGCGCAGGATGACCCCGTCGATGCCATCGATGGTGGCGATGCCGTCGACCAGTACCGCGCCGGCGGGCACGCTTCCGGCGAGCCTGGCACGCGTGCCGTCCGACTCGACCACCTGGCCGTTCTCCAGGACGAAGATCTTGTCGACGTCGACGCCGACCTCCTCGGCCAGCAGGCCGTGCTGCACCAGCATCCGGTATTCGCCGTGAACCGGGATGAAGTGGCGCGGCCTGACTAGGCTCAGCATCAGCTTGAGCTCCTCGCGCGAGCCATGGCCGGAGACATGGCAATGCTGCATCGGCTCATACATGACCATCGCACCCTCCTTGAACAGGTTGTCGATGGTCTTGGCCACTGCCTCCTCGTTGCCGGGGATCGGTGAGGCGGAGACGATGACCGTGTCACCGGGCTCGATGGTGATGTTGCGATGGTCGCGATTGCTCATGCGCGTCAGGCCGGACATCGGCTCGCCCTGCGAACCGGTGGTCATGACCACCAGCTTTTCCTTGGGCAGCCGCTGCAGCTGCTCCTTCTTGACCAGCGTGCCGTCACGCGGGTCGAGGTAACCGAGCTCGACGGCGATGGCCGTGTTCTGCTCCATGCTGCGGCCGAGGGTGACCATCTTGCGGCCGTGCTGCGCCGCCGCGTCGACGACCTGCTGGATGCGTCCGATGTTGCTGGCGAAGGTGGCCACGATGACCCGACTGGGTGCGTCGCCGATCAGCCGGTCCAGCGACGTGCCGACGGTCGACTCGGACAGGGTGTAGCCCTCGCGCTCGGCGCGGGTCGAGTCGGAAAGCAGGAACTCGACGCCGGCATTCCCGATCTCGGCAATCAGCCCCAGGTCGGCACGCCGACCGTCGGGCGGGTTGAGATCGAACTTGAAATCGCCTGTATGCACGACGGTGCCGAGTGGCGTGCGAATGGCGTACCCGACGCCGTCGGGGATGGAGTGATTGACCCGGAAGGCGGTGACGGCGAACCCGCCGACACGCACCTCGGTGCCAGGCTCGACCACGTGCTGGCTGGTCATCTCCAGCAGCCGATGCTCCTTGAGCTTGCCCGTGATCAGGCCCTGGGTCAGCTTGGTGGCGTAGATCGGCGTGCCGGGGATCTTAGGCAGCACGTACGGCAACGCGCCGGTATGGTCCTCGTGGCCGTGGGTGATGAAGATCGCCCGGATGCGATCGCGATTCTGCTCGAGGTAGGTGACGTCGGGGATCACGAGGTCGATGCCGAGCATCTCCGGCTCGGGGAAAGCCAGACCACAGTCGACGACCAGGATCTCGCCGCCGGCCTCGATGACCGTGATGTTCTTGCCGACCTCGCCCACCCCGCCAAGCGGAATGATGCGCAGAGTGTCTGCCATGGTGCTCCTAGAAGAGGGTGAGCTGAGAATCGTCGGGAGGTTGCGCTGATGCGGGAGGGGCCTCGGCGTGAATAGTGCTGGCCGATGCGATCTGCTCTGACTCGATTATCTCGCGCGCCCTGAGCAACGCCACCGGGAGGCTGCGGATGTCGGAGAAGAGCGTCTCTCGTAACGTTGCCTGGTGCAGCGCCGCAGCAGGATGGTACATCGGGAAGATGAAGCGGCTGCCGCTTCGCCGGACGCGGCCATGAACGACGCCGATCCGCTCGCCAGGCAGGTAGCACTGCAGTGAGAAGCGGCCGAGGGTCACGATCACGACCGGGTCAAGCGCCGCCTCCTGCCCGTCGAGATACCGCCCGCAGGCCGCGACCTCGTCCGGTTGCGGATCACGGTTGGCGGGCGGCCGGCACTTCACCACGTTGGTGACGAAGACATCGGTCCGCGCCCAGCCGATACTGATCAGCAGTTCGTCGAGGAGCTGGCCGGCCGGCCCGACGAACGGGCGGCCGGTGGCATCCTCGCGTGCTCCCGGACCCTCGCCCACCAGCAGGACGTCGGACAGTGGGTTGCCTTCGCCGGGGACGGCCAGCGTGCGGCGCTTCGACAACGGACAGCGCACGCAGACGCGCACCTCCTCGGCGATCGCCAGCAACCGCTCGCTGCCCATCGGCCGGAGCTGTCCTCCTACGACTCGCTCGCGCCCGCCTTCGCCATGTGGCGCTCCATCGCCGCGCGACGCGACAGGTTGACACGGCCCATGCGGTCGATCTCGGTCACGACCACCATCAGCTCGTCGCCGATGCTGACCACGTCCTCGACACGCGGCACCCGGTAGTCAGCCAGTTGGCTGATGTGCACCAGGCCCTCCTTGCCGGGCAGGATCTCGACGAAGGCGCCGAAGTTCATGATCCGGGTCACCTTGCCGAGGTACTCCTTGCCGACCTCGACGTCGCGAGTCAGGCCTTCGATCCAACGAACCGCCTTGTCCGATGCCTCACTGGAGGTGGAAGCGATCTGAATGGTGCCGTCGTCCTCCACGTTGATCTGGGTGCCGGTCTCGGCGGTGATCTGGCGGATCACCTTGCCGCCTGCTCCGATGACGTCACGAATCTTATCGACCGGAATCTTGACAGTGATGATCCGCGGTGCGTACGGGCTCAGCTCACTGCGGCTGGCGCTGATCGTCTGGGTCATCTTGTCGAGGATGAAGAGCCGACCCTTGCGCGCCTGCTCCAACGCGTCGCGCAGGATCTCCGGCGTGATGCCCGCTGTCTTGATGTCCATCTGCAGCGCCGTCACGCCCTCGGTCGTGCCGGTCACCTTGAAGTCCATGTCGCCGAAGGCGTCTTCCTTGCCGGTGATGTCGGTCAGGACCGCGTAACGCCCGGTTCCCGCCTCGGTGATGAGGCCCATGGCGACGCCACCGACGGGTGCCTTGATGGGCACACCGGCATCCATCAGCGCCAGCGTGCTGCCGCAGGTCGAGGCCATGGAGGTCGAGCCGTTGCTGCTGACCGCCTCGCTGACGATGCGGATCACGTACGGGAACTCATCCTCGGAAGGCAGGACCGGCAGAAGTGCTCGCTCGGCGAGTGCTCCGTGCCCGATCTCGCGCCGGCCGGGACCGCGCATGAAGCGGGCCTCGCCGACCGAGTACGGCGGCATGTTGTAGTGGTGGATGTAGCGCTTCTCGGTCTCAGGGCTGATCGTATCCAGCCGCTGCACGTCGCTCGAAGGCCCGAGCGTCGCGATCGACAACACCTGGGTCTGGCCGCGGGTGAAGAGACCGGTGCCGTGGGTGCGCGGCAGGACGCCGACTTCCACACCGATCGGTCGGATGGTCGAGGTGTCGCGACCGTCGATGCGGATCCCCTCGGAGAGGACCATCTCGCGAACGGTCGCCTTCAGGATGACGTCCATCAGGGCCGAGCCGATGCCGTGGCGGCGACGGATGTCTTCGATGCGCTGACCCTGCTCGGAGCGGTTGTAGCCCTCGCGGCCGCGGCGGATCTCGTCCGAGATGTCAGTACGCACGGCGTCGAGCCGCTGCGGCAGGTGGTCGATCAGGTTGATGAAGAGGTCGGTCGCGGCCTGCGCGTCGGGCATGGCTCGATGCGCCGTCTCGTGATCGCGTCCGAACACGAAGCGCAGCAAGTCACCGAGCTTGTATCCGCCTGCATCGGGATATAGCTGGTAGGCGAGCTCGAGGGTGTCGTAGACCGCCTTCGGCTCCCACTTCACATCGTTCGGCAGATGACGCAGCAGGAACGGCAGGTCAAAGCTGACGTTGTGCGCCACGATGGCCGCATCGCCGACCCATTCGACGAACTTCGGCAGCACCTCGGCGGCCGTCGGCGCGTTCGCCACGTCCTCATCGTGGATCCCATGCACCTGGTGCCCCACGATCGATCGACCGGGGTTGACCAGCGATTCGAAGCGGTCCACCACCTGACCATCACGCACGCGCAGCGCGGCGAGATCGACGATGTAGCCGTTCTCCGGCTTCATGGCCGTCGTCTCCACGTCGAACACGACGAAGTCGCTCGCGCCCGATGACAGCGCCTTGCCGAGCTTGACCACCGACTCCGCCTTCGGACCGATGAAGGGGGCCTTCTTCGGGGTACCGGCAGTGGCGGTCAGCTTGTCCTGCAGCTCGATGCTCTTCTGCAGCTCGCGCTGCCCATACTCGATGGCATCGGCCATCGTCGCCTCGGGAAGGATCTTGGCACCGGCCTCGACCATCATCAGCGCATCGCGCGTGCCGGCCACCACGAGGTCGAGCTGGCTCTCCTCGAGCTGGCTGAAGGTCGGATTGGTGACGAACTGGCCGTCGATGTAGCCGACGCGCACGGCGCCGACCGGGCCCTGGAACGGGATGCCGCTCACCGACAGCGCCGCCGAGGCGCCGTTGACGGCGAGAATGTCCGGGTCGTTCTCCTGGTCCGCGGAGAGCACGGTCAGGACGACCTGCACGTCATTGCGGTAGCCCTTCGGGAAGAGCGGCCGGATGGGCCGATCGGTCAGGCGCATGGCCAGGATGGCAGCCTCCGACGGGCGCGACTCACGCTTGATGAAGCCGCCGGGGATCTTGCCCGCGGCGTACATCCGCTCCTCGTAATCGATGGTGAGCGGGAAGAAGTCGGTCCCCTCGCGAGGTTCCTTGCTGGCGACCGCAGTTGCCAGCAGCACGGTGTCGCCATAACGGACGAGCACTGCTCCGTCGGCCTGCTCGGCCAGCTTTCCCGCTTCCAGCGAGAAGGTCTGGTTCCCGATCTCGGCCTCTACCTTAATTGACACTGATTCTGATTCCTCTCTTGATCTCATCCTGTGCGTCCGGGCGCGCGGATCGCGCTCGACCGGTGCTCATGCACCGACGGCGGACGGCGGTCTGACGGGCGCGGCTCCTCTTGGTTCGTGTGCGGGAGCCCGGGCACCGATGGAATGTTCGATGCTGCATATGCAGACCCAGGGCCTCGGTCGGCACCTGGGTCGTCAGCACGTGGTGCTAGCGGCGCAGCCCCAGACGGCTGATCACGGCACGATAGCGATCGACGTCGTTGCGGACGAGATACGCCAACAGGCGGCGGCGCTGGCCAACGAGCTTAAGCAGACCGCGACGTGAGTGGTTGTCGTTCTGGTACGCGCGCAGATGCTCGGTCAGCGACTTGATGCGCTCGGTGAGCAGTGCGATCTGCACCTCTGGGGAGCCGGTATCGCCATCATGCGTGGCGTAGTCTTCGACGATCTCGCTCTTCGCTTCCTTCGCGAGCGGCACACGTTCCTCCACATTCGTTTCCTATCTTGCCGATCGTACCAGAATCGGGCCTGCCGCGCCATCGGCCGCTTTGCGTACAGTCAGGCGTCAGATGCCCAGGTAGCGCCGGGCATCGCGTTCGTCGGCCTGCATCTGCTCGATGAGTGCCGGGACGCTGTCGAAGCGTCGCTCTGCACGCAGCCGATGTTTGAGCGTGACGGTCAACTGCGCATCGTAGAGGTCGCCATCGAAGTCGAGCAGATAGACTTCCACCAGGACTCGGCCCTCGTCGTGAAAGGTCGGCCGCACGCCGACGCTGACCAGTGCCGGATGCTCAGGTCCGACCTGCCGCTCCGGCACCGATGCGCCACCGACATAGATGCCAAGGGGCGGCGTCGCCACCGCA
>JBBRXE010000008.1:0-23498 GCA_038248695.1 Candidatus Limnocylindria bacterium
AGCGCGGTCATCGTTCCGACCCGCCGGCGCGGCGTCACGTCGCGCAGCGCCGCGAGCATCACGCCGGTGTTGCCGAGCTGCAGCCCGGTCAGCAGCAGCGCGGCCGCGAGCTGCCATGGTTCGCGTGCGAGGGCGACGGCGCCGAAGACGACCGCCTCAACCACCGCGCTGCGCACGATCACCGCGCGACGGCTGTACTTGTCGGCCCACACCCCCCAGAACGGCACGAGCAGGATGCCGAACACGAAGATCAGCGAGGTGAAGATGCCGGTGAACGCGGGGATATCGGCCTCCGGCAGTCCGACCTCGCGCAGCCGCAGCGGCAGGTAGGCGAAGATCTGGCTGACGCCGAGGGCCTCGATGGTCGAGGTGACGCCGTAGGCGAGCAGCAGCGACCGCCACCCTTGGGCTGCGGAGGATTGCACGGCCGCAGTGTATCGGGCACGTGCAGCGAAACGGCCTCGTCCGGCCGTTCGGCCGATCAGCCCCGTGGTCGAATCATACGACTCATGGACCGGCGGCGACGGGCCATCCGGCCCTCCTGTCAGCCGCTCGCAGTCGTCAACCTATGCGACATGTTCAGGAACGTCGCCCACGCGTCGCCGTTCGAAGAGCCGGCGCAGGCCGGCATGTCGCACCTCGTCGTCGTGCAGGATGTCGAGGTCGCGCCCGATCGCATTCGCGCAGCCCTCGAGAGCACCGATGCCGGCTGGCTCGGTGCCGAGTTGGAGGGGACCGACGCGCCATTCGGCATGCATCGCTACCTGAGCGATCTGGGGCTGCAGATCGGTGATCGATCGGGCGGCCTGTTTCGTAAGGCGGCCTTCATCGATCTCGGACCGTGGCACCGCGTTGGTCGCGGTCACGAGCTCGAGGTCAGCTGGCAGGCGGCCACGCTGGCGCCGCTCTTTCCAGTGTTCGCCGGTCGCTTGGCCATCGCCGAGGGCGAGTTGCGCCTGGAGGGCTGGTATGCCCCGCCAGGCGGGCTGCTGGGTCGCGTGGCCGACCGCGTTCTGCTCGGCTTGGCCGCGCGCGGCACGGGGCGCTGGCTGCTTGCCTCGCTCGCCGATGCGGCACGCGCCATGCCGGCCGAGGGTGACTAGCCGCGATTCAGCCCATGCTTGGCCACGAATGCGGCGGCCTGCGCGCGTCGCTGCAGGTCCAGCTTGCTCAGGATGCTGCTGACGTAATTCTTGACGGTCTTGTCCGAGAGGAACACGTCCACGGCGATCTCCTTGTTCGTCTTTCCTTCGGCCACCAGCAGCAGGATCTTGCGTTCCTGGGTGGTCAGCTCGGCCAGTTCGTCGCGCTCGCCGCCTGATGCGGCGCGCCGGACACGCTCGAGCACGCGCTCGGTAACTGCAGGATCGAGCAGCGAGCCGCCGCGTCCCACTGCCTCCAGCGCCGCGATCAGGTCGCGGCCGCGCACCTGCTTGAGCAGGTAGCCACTGGCGCCGGCGATGATCGCGGAGAGGACTGCCTCCTCGTCGGGGTAGCTGGTCAGCATCACCACGCGCGTCTCCGGCATCTCGGCCCGGATCTCGCGGCACGCCTCGATCCCGGTTCCGTCCGGCAGGCGCACGTCCATCACCACCACGTCCGGCCGGAAGCGCTGCGCCGCTGCGATCGCCTCGGCCACCGTGCCCGCCTGCGCGACCACGCTGAATTCGGGACGTCGCTCGAGCAGGGCAACGAGGCCCTGTCGCACGATCTCGTGGTCGTCGACCACCACCAGCCGCATTGGCCGCTCGGGCGTTGCGGTCTCGGTGGTCATGCGGCGGGTCCTCCTGACATCACGACTGGTCGCGGAACGGTGACGATGATACGCGTGCCCGATGCATAGTCGCTCTCGATGCGCAGTAGGGCGCCAAGCCGTTCGGCCCGCGCGCGCATGTTGATGAGCCCGCGGTGGGTCGGTGGCCGGCGACGGGTCACGTCGAAGCCGCGTCCGTCGTCGGCGACCTCCAGCGTCAACACGTCCGGGCCGACGGTCAGGCGCATGGTCGCCGAGTGAGCGACAGCATGCCGCATCACGTTGCTCAGCGCCTCGCGCGCCACGCTCACCAGCTCGCCGATGACCTCCGGTGAAATGGCGAGTTCGTCACCGGTCGGCAGCTGCGTCGTCACCGGGATGTTTCCGCGGACCTCGGCGGCGAGCGCCTCGAGCGCATCGGTCAGCGACGCCTCGTCGTGGAGCGCCGGCCCGAGCCCGAAGATGAAGGTACGCAGCTGGCGGATGGTGTCGTGCAGCGCGTCGATGGCGCGATCAACGCGTTCGGCCGCCTCCGTATTGGTCGGCTCGACCAGCTCGGGCACGTCGTCGAGCGACAGCGTGACTCCGTAGATCCGCTGGATGATGCCGTCGTGCAGATCGCGGCCGATGCGCTCGCGCTCCTCCACGATCGCCAGTTGCTGCACGCGCTCGTGCAGCCGGGCGTTCTCGATGGCGATGCCAGCATGCAGCGCGAAGCGCTCCACGAGCTCCTGGTCCGCTTCGCTGAACTGGGCCGCGTCGCGCTTGTTGGTGAGGTATAGGCGGCCGATGCTGCGGCCCTTGATCGAGATCGGCGCGCCAAGGAACGAGTGCATCTCCGGGTGATTCGGGGGAAAGCCGTAGCGATGTGGATCGGTCCCGATGTCGGGGATGCGCAGGGAGCGGTTCTCGTCGACGATCACACCGAGCAGGCCATGTCCCTTTGGCAGCGGCCCTATGCGCCGGTATTCCTCGGTGGTGAGCCCGCTGGTCACGAAGCGCTCCAGTCCACCATCCTCATCGAGGATGGCCAGCGCGGCGTACTCGGCATCGACCAGCTCGCGGACGTGGTCGACGATCCCCTGCAGCACAGCCGTCAACTCGAGCAGCCCGGCGATGCCGCGCACTGCCACATCCAGCGCGGCGAGGTTGGCCTCTGCTCGCTCGGCGCGGGCGCGCGAGCGCGTCGCGGCGACCGCGACGGAAACGGCGGAGATCATTGCGCCGACTGCCGGCGAGTCGGGCGGATCGATCAGCAACCGGCCGAGCGGCACCTCGTCGGCAGCGCGGAGCTCGTGCGCCGAGGCCCAGGCGGGGTCGTTCGCCGCGACGGCGGCGAGCGTGCCGCTCGCCGCAGTCATCTCGGCGAGTGGTGGTGCCTCGACGTGGATCGCCGCGCCCCTCAGATCGAGGACGTCGGTCAGGCGCTGGAGAGACTCGGCCACCTCCAGGCGCTGCCGCTCGGTGCGCAGGTGCTGCCAGTCGTCGAGCGCTTCGAGCAGGGGCGGCAAGGGGAGCGAGGGGCGTCTGGCCATCGGTCACAGCCTACCCGGATGTCCCGGGTTCAGGGCCATTCGTCCCGACCGCCCGGGCCAAATGGCATGCGTGGGCGAGTGGCAGCAACTGACATAATCACGGGCAAAGTGGCCGCCAGGCCCAGCCGTACACGACGAGTAAGGAAGCAATGGCCAAGATCACGGTCTTTATCTCAGCCTTCGTCAGCATGGCATTGCTGACGCTGATTTACATCCACGTTGCCCAGGAGCCGGTACGCGCTCCAGCCGGTGCGCCGGTGGCATCCCACGACATGACAATCATGCCCGGCGCGACCAGCCCTGCAACGCCGGCGACCGCGGTCGTCGCGGCCGATCCGAACGCGCCGAAGTACCAGTTGCGCGACCCGACGGCACCGAAGCTCCTGCCGGGTACCGTGCACGACATCGACCTGTACGCTGTCGAAGCGCCGATGACGGTGGCAGATGGCTTCGTGCAACGGACGTACTCGTTCAGCACCACCCCGGATGTGCCGATGGTGCCCGGACCGGTGCTGCGGGTCAAGGTCGGCGATACGGTGCGCGTCCACTTCAAGAATCCGAAGACGAACCTCATGCCGCACTCGCTCGACTTTCACGCCTCAAAGGTGGCCTGGAACGATGAGATGACAGATATCAACCCAGGCCAGGAGAAGCTGTACGAGTTCAAGGCGGACTACGCCGGCGTGTTCATGTACCACTGCGGCACGGCCGGGGTGTTGAGCCATCTCATGAACGGCATGTACGGGATGATCATCGTTGAGCCAAAAGCCGGCCTACCAACGGTCGATCACGAGTTCTTCATTACCCAGAGCGAGTGGTACCTCGGCCCCCAGGGCGAAATCGGCGACTTGGTCAAGGCACAGGCCACCGTCCCCAATCCGGACTTCGTGGTCTTCAACGGCATCGCCAACCAGTACAAGGACAACCCGATCAAGGTGCCGACCGGTGACCGCGTCCGGATCTTCATCATGAACGATGGCCCGAGCTTCGACAGCTCGTTCCACATCGTTGGCACGATCTTCGATGACGTGCGCAAGGAGGGGATCGAGCTGGCGAGCGGAAACGACGGGAACTGGGGCGGTCAGGCAGTTGACCTCTCACCGGCACAGGGCGCGATCGTGGAGTTCACGCTCGCCGAGGATGGTCTCTATCCGATGGTGACCCACGCGTTCAACCTGCCTGCGCACGGTGCACTGGGCCTGTTCCAGGCCGGTGACGGCGATCCCCTAAACTGACCCGATGGGCCTGGCCATCGGACCGATGCCGGAGCGGCAATCCGCCGCTCCGGCTTCTTCGCGCCTGAACGAGCGCGTCGTCCTGCAGGTTGGCGTCGCACTGGCGGTGTCGTTTCTGCTCCTCTCGATCGTCGCCGGTCTCGCGCCACTCGGTGGACTGCATGGCTGGGTGGCGATCCACCTGGCACTCGCCGGTGCCACGACCGTCGCCATCGGCACCTTCATGCCACACTTCGGCGTGACCCTTGCCGGCACGCGGCCGATGTCGCCGCAGCTGCGCCTGGCGGGCGTGCTGTTGCTGGCGGTGGGCATGCTCGGCGTGGCGCTGGGCAGACCGTTCGCTGGCAACCGCGTGGCGGCGGGCAGTGGCGTGCTTGTGCTCATCGGCCTGGGGGTGACGGCCTGGAACACGTATGCGCCCATGCGCTCCGGGCTGGTGCGCCGCCACCCGATCGTGCAGCTCACCTACGGCGTGGCGCTCGCCGACCTGACCGTCGGCGCATCGCTGGCGATCCTGTTCCTGCTGGGCCTCAATCCGATCACCTCGCACTGGGTGGCGCTCAAGCCGGCACACGCCTGGCTCAACGTCTTCGGGTTCGTCTCCCTGACTATCGCCGCCACGCTCATCTACCTCTACCCGACCATGCTCGGCACGCGCATCCGGCCGCACCCAAGCATGGTGGTGGCGGTGCTGGGCCTGATGATCGGTCCGCCGATCGTTGCGCTCGGCGCGGCGCTGGAACTGCAGGTCGTCGCCGTGGCCGGGGGCTGGGTTGCGCTCGCGGGTGCGATCGGACTGCTCGGCTATGGGATCGAGATCTGGCGGCGCCGCGGCACGTTCGCCTTCGACCTGGCCTGGCATGCGCTCACCGCCCGGCACGCGATGGCGGGCATGGCTTGGTTGGTCGTGGCCGTGGCGACCGCGCTCATTGGATTGATTCGCGACGGCGCGGCGGTGCCCGGCTGGGGGCTCGGCCTGCTGTCGGTGCCCGTGATCGGCGGATGGGCGCTGCAGGTGCTGGTCGCGGGGCTTAGCCACCTGCTGCCGGCGGTCGGTCCTGGCAGCATGGCCGTCAAGGCGCGGCAGCGCAGCCTGTTGTCGCGGTTCGGCCTGGCGCGCGTCGTGGCATGGAACCTTGGGCTGGTGGTGCTGTGGGCGGGGTTTGGCCTCGGGGCGCCGCTCCTGATCGTCGTCGGCGTGCTGGTCTTCGCGCCGGCCGCCCTGGCAGCGCTGGTGCTGCTGATCGGCGCGCTGCTGGTGGGTCGTTCACCGCGCGCTGACCAGCCCGTGTTGAATCCCGGGGGACTCAACAGCACCAAAGAGTAGCTCTCGCAGCCGGTCTTGACCTGGTCGTGCGCCTCACAGCAGGTCGGGATCGTCGACCAGTGTTCGCAGCAGGTCGAGCGAGCTGACCACGCCGATCGCTCGATCCTCGTCGTCGATCACGACGAGCCGATGGATATGCCGCGTCAGCATGAGCCGCGCCGCGTGCTCGACCGATGTTCCGATATGAACAGTCACCGCTGGAACGGTCATCAGATGCCGTATCCGCATCCGATCCCAGTTTGCGCTTATCAGACTGCTGGAGCGAGCGACCCCGATGTCAGTCTGGCTGACGACGCCGATCGCCACGCCATCCTCGACCACGGGCAGCCCGGACACGCGATAGGTCTTGATCAGCTGTTCCGCCTCGTCGAGCTTTTGGTCGGGGCCGATCACGACCGGGTTGAAGCTCATCACGTCGGCGACGCGGAGCTCGGTTGTCATGGTCATCTCAAGATCTCCTGACTGCGTCGGGCTCGTTGACCCCAGGCCCGTGTCGGTGCCCAGAGTATCGGCCCCCGAACGCGTCTTGACGACGGCCGGCGGTCACGAAGTGGGCGGCCTATTGGCCCCTCCAACCCGGCCCCATCGGCCCGTCAGGCCCGGCGCCAGGTATGTTTCCACCAGGTCAGCGCACGGGTCTGCAGCGGACGGTGCCTGGAGCGTCGCCCGCGATGTCCTGATCAACGCACAGCGCATCGCTCCGCGGCGAACCCGGCACGGGCAGGTGCATCGGTCCCTGGGCGAGCTCACCGGTTCTGAGCGGGCTCAGTGGTGATAGCCGAGTCGCGTGGAGACTCAAACGAGTGGGAGGGCGAGGTTCGCATGCTGTTGATGCACCACGCGACTCAGATCGACGGCTTTGACGGTCAGTCACCCTCAGACCGGTCGAATTCAGTCAGCAGACGACTCAACTGCATGACAGAAGCGGGCTGACCGTCGTTTCAGTCGGCTGGCGACTCAGATGCACGGGCTGCCCCGGCTGAGTCGCGTGGAGACTCAAACGAGTGAGACGCCGAGGCGCTCATGCTGAAGGCGGCCAAGCGCCAGTCCCGGCAGGTATCCTGCTCGTGCGCCAGGAGGTGACAACCCGGTCCTGTCCTGACGCTACCGAGATGACGAGACATGTCCATGAGGCGTGAACCAAGCAGCCCACCGCGTCAGCTGCCCGGAGTCGGGCTGGCCGCGCTCACGATCGTCATCGTGATGCGGCTCATCTACCTCGGTTTGCGGCCACGACGGTCCGTCGTCCTGCTGCGCCGCAATGCGCCGCCACGAGGCTGACCCGACGCGCGGCCCGGGCATCCATCGCGAGCATCCCATCCGCGGGCAGATGTCGGAGGTAGCGCGCCGCGCCCTGCGTCGGCTGCGGCTCGATTACCTGAGCGGGCACCACAACTCGGTCGTGGTGCTCGCCGTCTTCAGTCTCATCAACGGCTTCATCTCGATTGCCCTGATGGCCGCCGCGGCCGTGATCACCCGCGCGCCGTTCATCTTTCCGTCGCTTGGACCGACGGCATTCCTGTTCTTCCACACGCCGATGTCGGCGACCGCCGCGCCACGCAACGCATTGATCGGACATTTGATCGGCGCCGCGGCCGGCTACCTTGCGCTGGTGGTGTTCGGCCTGACCGATGCTGGGCCTGCCATTGCCGCTGGAGTCACGCTGCCGCGCGTCTTGGCGGCCGGATTGTCGCTGGGGCTCACCAGCGGCGTGATGATCCTCTGCCGCACCCCGCACCCGCCGGCCGGCGCGACCACGCTGATCATCTCGCTCGGGATCCTGACCCAGCCATGGCAGCTCGGCGTGCTGATGCTCGCGGTGCTGCTGCTCACCGTGCAGGCGTTCGTCATCAATCGGCTGGCCGGGATTCCGTATCCGGTGTGGGCTCCCCGAGCGCAGCCGTGATCCGCTCGATCTGCGGCCGATGGTGCTTGGCGTCGTCGCCCGCAATGTCCTGATCAACGTCCAGGCATCGGCCCTGGTGGTCCATCGGCCGGATTGACCTGGCTTGACCGATGCGGGCGCCCTGGGACGCGATCCAGCAGATGCTCGACCTGGAGCCCGTCACGCACCAGTGCGTCGGCGATCATCCGCCGATGGCAGCGCCACCAAACCGTCTCCGCGCACATGATCGCCAGTGCTTCGCCGGCGCGCGCTCGCTCCTCGAGCGCGGTCAGCGCCGCGCGGAAATCGGCCGTCGCCATGTATTCGGCATAGCCTGCGAACGCGGGGTTGCGCCAGCCGGTGCGTGAGACGGCGCTGGGTGAGGGTGAACGTCGCCCGCCGAGCGTCTCGCCCCACCATTCGTACCTGATGCCGCGGGAGGGCAGCGTCTCCGCGAGCGCCTCTCGCGAGAGATGCGGTTGTCGCCGGCCCAACGGATAGCGGCGCACGTCGATCAGCGTTGTCACGCCCGCCAACCGCAGTAGCGCAGCCAGCTCATCGGTCGTGCGCGTGCCGTGGCCGATGGTACGGACGAGGGCTGTCGCCGGTCGGTCAGGCGAGGCGGAGGCTGAATTCTGCAAGTCCGTCGCTGGGATACACGGAGCGCCGCACGTCGCCCGCGACCTCGAACCGCGAGGTTCGGCCAAGTAGCTCCTCCAGGGCGACGCGTAGCTGAAGGCGAGCCAGCGGCGCGCCAAGGCAGAGGTGGATGCCATGCCCCCAGACCATGCTGCCGTCCATGTCGCGGTCGAGCAGAACCGTCTCGGGATCATCGAAGGCCCGTGGATCGCGATTGGCGGCGATCCACATCAACGTGAGGTTCTCACCCGCGGAGATGGTGCGGCCGCCAATCTCAACATCCCTGGTGGTCGTGCGGCGATTGGCGACCAGCGGATTGTCGACGCGCAGGATCTCCTCGACGGCCGCCGGAATGAGCGTCGGATCCTTGCGCAGCCGATGTTGGAGGTCCGCATCGTTCGCGAGGTACAGGACCAGCAGGCTCAGGCCGCCAGCCACGGTTCCCTCACCGGCGATCCAGTTGCGCACGATGCTCACAAGGGCGTCGTCGTCGTACCGCTCCCCATCGACTTCGGTCGCCAACAGTGCATGCGTCACATCGATGGCGCCGGCCGCGGCCCGTCGATGCGATTGCAGGTTCCCGCGAACGTGCTCGCCGAGCAGCCTGGCAAGAGCGCGCCCCGCCGACGGGTCCTGCGTGAACGCGGCCTGCTGGTTGCCGTGCGTCCAACCTCCCAGGAAATCCCACTGTTGTTCCGGCCAACCGAGGAAGGCACACAGCGTACGAAGGGTCAGCGGTTCGGCGAAGGCATCCACCACGTCCGCCTCACCAGCGACAAGCATCCGCTCGATGAGCTCAATGGCGATCTCCCGACACCGGGGCTCCAGCCGCTGCATGTGCTCGTCGTCGAACTGCGGGGCGAGTGCGGCACGATGGCGCGTGTGCTCGGGCGGATCCATCCCATTCGGCACAGCGACATGGCGCGAGGCGCTGCTGTACGTCGCTGGATCTGCCAGGACGTTCTCGATATCCTCATGACGGAAGATTGACCAGCTCATGAACGCGCTGTGCGCCACCGGACACCGCTCGCGCATCTCGTCATACGCGGCGCGTTGGTCCGCCAGGACCGATGCATCTCGCGGATCCCAATCTTCGCGATGTGCGTCGCCCAATTGGCTCCTCCTCTGCTCCATCGATCACGCCGAGTGCGTCACACCCATGCTGTCGGCAATCCGTCAGTCCAGCCTGGTCAGCGCTGACCCCTTGTGCATCGCGATGTGATCGGTCTTGTCACTCTTGATCTTGTACTGGGGATTCTCTTGGGTGGCATGAACGGTGTACCCCTTGAACTCGATCGCGGATTTCACCACCCGAATGATGTGACCGGAGACACGACCAGCCTCGGAATTCCAGGCCACGTGATCGCCTACTTCAAATTGACGGCTCACTGCAAAGCGTCCATGCCTAGATCGGCGCGATCTGGCTGTAATTCAGCACGTCCTCCCGCCAGCCACCCTTCCCTTCGCCAACGGTTCGATAGTCGGCGATGAGCTCGACCGAGCGGATCCACTTGACCATCTTGTAACCGAGCTGATTCTCGAGGCGCAGTCGGAGTGGGGCGCCGAACGCGGCCGGCAGTGGCTCGCCATTCATGTCGTATGCCAGGATCGACTGCGGATGTGCGGCGAGGTCAAGATCGATGGTGCCGTAGAAGTAGTCATGCTCGCCATCGTGCTCCCACTTGTCATCGAAGGTGCGGAAGAGCATGTATCGCGCATCAGGCAGCGGCCGGGCTCGCTCGAGCAGCGCGCTGAGCGGCAGACCGCCCCAGTTCACCACCTGGGTCCAACCCTGGATGCAGACGTGCCTGGTCACCTGGCTGGTAGGCGCGAGGGCACGCAGCCCATCGAGGGTCAGGCTGAACGGCTCCTCCACCAGGCCTGAGACCTCGAACGCGAACTCTCCGAAGTCCCGCGCGGCGAGCCGTTGCCACTCTTGATCGTGGGGCGCCCGGCCGTTCGGTCGCGGCGCCTGTGTGATCATCGCCGGCGGGTAGGCCTGGCGCGAGACGAGCGGTTGCAGCGTGAGGCGCTGGAGCGGGTCGACCAGGCGCTGCAGCAGGTTCTGCATGCGACGCGGGTTGACGAGCGAACCGTGTGTCGCCCAGACATGAACGGCGGCCACAAACCCCAGCGCCAGGATCGCGATGGCCACCGCCAGCGCCGCTTCGACCGCTGTCGGCTGCCGGGTCAGGCCCAGCACCATCTCGCCCAGGCCGAGCAGGATGCCGTGCGCGAAGACGAGCGCGGTGTGGTGAACCACGAAGGCGACGAAGGCGACCATTCCAAGAAAGTGGATGCTGCGTGCCGCCTGGCGGCCACCGAACAGGTGGGGGAACCAGGGGAAGCGACCGGCGACCGCCGGCGACATGCACAGCCCCGTTGCGATCTGGAGCGGCGCCAGCCCGAAGATGAGGCCGAAATACGTCAGCTGCTGCAGGGCGTTGTACGGATTGCCCGCCGGCGGCGGTTGGAGCTGCAGGTAGCCGAGGGCCGCCTGCGCGGCCTGGGGAAAGATATCCAGGGAGGTGGGCACCAGCCGGCGCCACTGCGGACTGGCGAACAGCAGGATGACGTAGAACACCCCGGTGATGACCCAGCCGGCGAGCGCCGCGAAGTGCCAGTAGCGACCCAGCCCCAGGTTGTCGTGGCCGGGCAGCGCCACCACCGGGCTGTACGGCTGCTTCTCATCCTCGGCGGTCCACAGTTCGTCCGATGGCATGCGCTTGCGGGTGAAGCGCACCCACTCCGATCCCGGCCGGCAGTCGTCGTTCCAGTACAGCATGGGATGCGCGCCCAGGATCTCGATGCCGGACCGGATGAGTAACGATAGGAAGAGGATGTCGAAGAAGTGCGTCAGGCGCACCCACAGCGGAAAGCCGAGAACACCCGGATCCATCTCAGTCGTCTCCTCCTTCCGCTGGCGGCTGCGTGAACGTGCCGGCGGGTGGACCGACCGCGTGCCAGTCGCCGACGACGCCCGGGCGGAAGACGACCACGTACAGGCCAAGCGCCGGTCCGTAGATCAGGACGTAGGCGAAGATCCCGGTCCACAGCTGCGTGGCAACGTCCAGTTTCCCGGCGAGGAAGGGAAAGAAGGTCGGCACCGCGGCCAGAAAGTCGACCTCCCAGATGCCGAAGGCAAACAGGGAGCCGTAGATGATCAGCAGCAACGGTCGCGCGGAGAGCTGGTAGGTCAGCGAAAGCAGACCCACGAACAGGACGCCGAACAGGGCCGACAGCGTGAAGTGGATGACCGTGCCCAGGAGGATCGCGGCGGCCAGCGGAAAGTCAGACCCGAATGCGCCAGGTCCGACGACGAAGGCCGATGCGAAGCGGAAGGGCGTCGAGGCAGATCCGTTGAGCACCAGACTGCCGATGACCGCGGTCGCGCCAAGCGCCAACCCCGCGGCGAGACCGGCGAGTGACCCATGCACCACGACGGTGTCGATGTCCCGCCGCTCGACGGCGACTGCCACGTCATGCTGCCTCGGTGGTGTCATGCGCTATTGCTGCCTCAAGGCCTGTCGTCCTCGGCCGGATCGAGGCGTACGGTGAGCAGCATCCGACTGGGGGCCAGCGCACGAACGTCGTGTCGAACGCCCGGGCTCAACACCAGCAGCGAGCCTGATGGCATGGAATACTCACCCGTGGCCGTGCTCATCTGCAGCTTGCCGTCGAGGACGGTCACGCTCACGTAGCCGTCAGCGGCGTGGTCTTTCAACCAGCCGTCCGCCTCGAAATCGAACAACACCACCGATACCCCACCGCCCCGGAAGAGGGTGATCTGTCGATGGCCGTTGCGGGAGCCGCCGGGCTCGGCCCGCAACTTCTCGGTTTCCGCCACGAGGTCGAACAGGTGCTCGCCGCCGGCGAACCGTTCCCGGGGCGCCGGTCGCACTCGATCGTCCAGATCCGCCATGTCATCCCTCGTTGTTGGGTTCCGTTTACCGTACCGAAGCGGCGAGCTGGTACCTAGCCTGGCCGCCCGCCTTCGACGAGCGCCGCAGACGTCAGCCGGCGCTGTCCGGCAGGTGGTGGCGGTGTGAGACGTAGGAGCCAGCCGGTGTGCGGAAGCCGATGGCCAGCCGGTTCCAGCCGTTGATGGCCACGATTGCCAGTGTAAGCGCCACCTGCTCGACAGGGCTGAATTCGCGGGCGATCGCAGCGTAGGCGTCATCCGGCGCGCCGGTGTCGGCGATGCGCGTCAGCGCATCGGTCCAGGCCAGGGCAGCTCGTTCACGCGCGCTGAAGACCGGGGCTTCCTGCCAGACCGATACGAAGTGCAGGCGCTGTTCGCTCTCGCCGATGGCGACAGCGTCCTTGGTGTGCATGTCGACGCAGTAGGCACAGCCGTTGATCAGCGACGAGCGCAGCTTGACCAGCTCCCGCAGCTTCGGCTCGAGCGAGCTCGCCTTGACGACATCCTCCAGCCCCTGCATGGCGCGGGTCGCTTCGGGCAGCGTGTGGCTGTAGTCAAGTCGTTGCGCTGAGGGCTCGTCGGTCACCGTCTCCGCCACTGTGGCCTCGGGATGCGAGGTCTTGGTCATGAGGTCGATCGCCATGGTGTGTCTCCTGCCTGCCGCCGTCCGGCGGCCAATCGCGTGATGAACTCCGTCGTGAGCATGTCCTAATAGCCGGTGAACACCTCCGTCCGGATGTCGTCCTCGTCAACGTCGGCGGCGACGAGCATGGCGCTCAGGGCCTGTACCATCGCCCCGGGGCCGGCGGTGTAGTAGATCGGCTGATCGATGCCTTCCAGATGCCGCCCCAGCATCTCCGCATCGACATGACCCTGCTCCCCGTCCCATGATTGCTGCGAGTGCTGCATGGCCGTCATGGTCGGCACGAAAGTGAACAATGGATCGCCATCTGCCAGCGCCTGGAGCTCGCCCGCAAACGGCGCATCCTCCGGCCCATGGTTCGCGTGGAACAACGCGACCCGATAGGGCAGCGATCCGCATCTGATCTGCTCGATCAGCATGCTGCGGAAGGGCGTGACGCCGATGCCGCCCGCAAGTAGCACCGCGGGACGGGCGGCGTGGTGGAACCGCAGGTCGCCGAACGGGCCCTCCACCTTCATGGTCGTGCCGAATGGGACCTGCTGCAGGACGCGCTTGAACGCCGTGTCGCGCAGTCGCGTGGTGATCTGGATCACGTCTTCGCACGGTGCGCTCGAGATCGAGAATCCGCGCGTGTTGCCTTCGGCATCGGTCTCCGTCGGGTCGTGCAGGGTGATGTCGACGAATTGGCCGGCACGGTAGGACCAGTCGGCCGGCTTCACGAACCGGAATGACATGGTCTGGTCAGCGACCATCTCACGTTCGATCAGCGCAGCCTCGAAAACCGGCCATGCCACCGTTGTCGTTGTCATCATCTCTCTCCTGTCGGGTCAGTCAATGCGCACCGCCTTGCGCTCCATTGCTTGAATTATCGGTGCGACCTGGCGCTGGGGCGGCGGACGCCGGGCGGCCAAGCCCTGGACCACGGCGACGGCCGACGAGCCGATGAACAGCAGCAGCGCAACCACATTCAGCACACCGCCTGCCAACCATAGAAATTGGATACCCAAAGCGTCGCCGCCGACCATGCGCAACAAGAGTCCGGCGTGAAGCAGCGCGAGGTGGATGTAGAAACGCGGTCGGTAGGGGAGCGGCACGCGCAGGACCGCTGGCACGATCACCGGGGCGTGGCCGAAGACCATGGATATCACGAAGCCCAGGAAGAGCGCATGCAGTCCGGCGTCGTAGGCGGGGCCACCCGCGTTGGCGCCGAATCCGATCCAGATCAATCCGGCAGCGGCCATCCAGGCGTACCCGACGAGCAGGCACAACGCGATGAAGCGCGTGACGCCGCCCATGCGGACCGTCCGACGGGCAAGATCGTGCGCCGCGAACCAGCCGGTCATGGCCACCAGGCCGATGCCCCCCAGGCGCATCCCGAGATCGGCGTGCCACAGGGTCAGCAGCACGCCCAGGCAGAACAGGCTGGCGGCACCGATGAACGTCGCGCGTGCCTTGGGGGCAAGCCGGCCAAGCCGCGAGAGCTCAAGTCGTTCCCCGGCGATGACGAGCACCAGGAACGCGGCCAGCCACGGAACGATGGCGCTCACCGGCCGGCCGCTCAACCACAGCAGCGCGGCAACCGGCCAGGCGACGGCGCCCACGGCCTGTACGCGGGTGTGTAGCGACACCTCGATCCGATCGAAGGCGACGTACATGGCGACGAACACGGCGCCGGCGGTCAGCAGCAGCGCCCCGGGGATCGGATCCGGAGTCCCAATGATCAGTGCCACGGCGGCCAGTCCGGCGGCCAACGGCGCGAGGTAGGCCCAGGTGGCTCCCAGCGCGACGGCTCGTTCGAGGGCGATCATGGTGCCCAAGAAGCCGAGCGCCATGAGCAGGCCATGCGCGGCGGCGAGGTGGACGGTGGCATCGGGCATCCGGAGGCCGAGCAGCACGAGGGCCCCGGTCAGCCCGGCCAGCAGCGACAGGCCGCCGAGCGCCAGCAGCGCGAGGCTGCGACGGTCGATCACTGCCGCCATCCAAGCTGTTCCTTCGCGAAGTCGCTCATCAGGTCGGGGGACCAGAGCGGCTCGTAGGTCACGTCGACCCTGACGTCCAGCACGCCGTCGAGCGCGAGCAGCGCCCAGCGGATGCCGTCGGTGAGGTACGGGCCGAGGGGGCATGCCGGCGTGGTCGTGGTGATCAGGATGCGTGCCTGTCCGTCGAGCACCTCGGCGTCGTAGACGAGTCCCAGGTCGATGATGTTCACGCCGAGCTCGGGATCGATCACCATGCGCAGTGCCTCATTCAGTGCCTCCGGGGGGACGCTGCTGCGCAGCAATGCCGCAACGGTCTGTGGGCCATCGGTCTGTGGCCCGTCGATCACGGTCGTGCTCCCAGGTGCGCCACGCACAGGTCGGGTTCCACGAATGGTTCGAGGCTCAACGCGTCGAGCGGCGCACCGAGCTCACTGAGCGCGCCGCGCATCAGTCCCAGGTGGACGCCGCAGACCACGTCGCGGCGCTGGTGCGCGAGCGTCGCGAACGGACAGTGGCGCAGCCGGATCGGCGCTCCGGCTTGGGTGACGGGCTCGGGCGCGAAGCCGACTTCGTCGAGGAGCGCCACGAGTCCCTCGACGGCCTCCGTGTCGGTCGGCGCCGGCGCACGTCCGGTCGCCATCCGTCGTCCCCAGCGCTCCCCCGCGGCGGTCGCGGCGGCGCTGCCGTTCGATCGGCGGGCAAGCTCGCCCGCCAGGACCGTGGCGAGCTCTCGGTATGCCTGTGGGTCCTCATCGGTCGCGCTTGGCCCAGCCCAGTAGCGAAGTCCGGGGCGTCCGCGACCACGAGGCGCAGCGGTCTCGCGGGTGACCAGGCCGGCAGTCACCAGCTGCTCAAGGTGCTCACGGGCCGTGTTCTGGTGGAGGTCGACCGCGCCGGCCAGTTCGCGAACGCCCATGGGCTCGGCGGCGTGACGCAGGACGGCCAGCAGACGTGAGCGGCTGATCCCGGCGAGGACGCGATGGCGCTGCTGCTCGGATTGCGCCCTTGCGTAGTGCATGGTTGCATTTTGCACGGAAGTAGGCGTAAATATCAAGTGCCGGGACCAACCACGGCCGAAGGAGCCACCAAACCGCAATGATGACCATGACCGATCAGCAGGCCGCAGACGCAATGCGAGCGCACCATGAAGCGATGGCCACAGCGCTGCGGCAGCGCGTCGCGGCGTTGGGTGCCGCGGTGCAGACCCGACGGGGCCATGTCGACGCTCAGAGCAGCGTGCTCGACTACCTCGAGAGCGACCTGCTGCCGCATGCCATGGCCGAGGAGAAGGCGCTCTATCCCGCCGGCGACCGCGGGCCGACCGCCATGTTGGTGCACGCCATGCGCGACGAGCATCGGAACCTGGTGAGACATGTCGATGCATATCGCGCCGCGACCGATGCCATCCAGGCGGTCGGCCTGTCGAGCGCCATTCTGGCGCTCTTCGATTCGCACCTGACCAAGGAGAACGAGCTGCTCATCCCCGCGCTGGTTGCCGACGAGCGCGTCTCGCTGGTGGAGCTGCTGGGCGGCATGCATGAGCTACTCGGCGAACACCAGCTGGATCCCGCATGACCGATTCCACCGCCGATGGGTTGGCCGGGGTGCTCATCAAAGCCCTGCGACGGCTTGGCACCGCCGGTCAACCCGAGGCGGCCAGTCGACTGGCCGCCGAGGCTTATGTCAGCCTGCGGCGCGACGAACCGCATATCGCATCCCGCATCAATGGCGTGATGCACCACCTGGCGCGGCTCGAAGCCGCGCGGACAGCAGAGAGGAGCAACTCGGTGAGCGACGACCTTGTCCTGGATGTGCGCAGCGAGCCGCCGATGCGACGGCACGGGCTGATTTTCGAGACCTTCGACGCGCTGGCCGTCGGCTCGGCCTTCGTCCTGGTCAACGACCACGACCCCAAGCCCCTGTACTACCAGTTTGCCGCAGAGCAGGCGGGAAGTTTCAGCTGGGACTACCTCGAGGAGGGACCGCAGGTCTGGCGCGTCCGTATCGCGCGGACAGCGGCGGCCGAAGTGACGCTGCCGGCCTGAGTGACTCATGGCCCGCCGAACGCGAGCCGTGCGGCTCTAGTACCAGGCCCCGGCGCCTGATCTGATGAGGGCACAAGCAAGAGGAATTTGAAAGTGGCAGTTCTGGTTGCGGCCGACGCGGACCTCCTTGAGGCCGATGTTGTCGTCGAGGAAGTCGAGACGGTGCGGCGAGCCAACGAATCGATGTTCACGCCGTGGGCCTGCGGTCTCGGCGAGGACAAGATCGTCGGCCAGGCTGACCGATGCTCCGACATCATCCCGGAGTTGATCGTCGAGCTCATTTGAACGCGGCGCTCGCGCCATCGCGTCTCGCAGCACTCATGCGGGGCGCGCGCGTCGGCGATCTCCTGCCGGCGGCCACGGTTGACTGGGGTCCGACGCGGCGCCTGCATGCCACGGCGTTCCTGCTGCCGGGCCACGGCTCGCTCGGCATCTACCGCGGTCGCCTCGATGCCGCGCGCTGCGACTTTGACGCCTGGGATGGCCGCGTAGCGGTGCTCGCGGCGGACGGCGAGCCACAACATCGCGTGGCGATCGTCGACCGCTACGGGCAGGTCTATGACGCCATTGACGCGGCCGACGCCGTGGAGCTGCCCGACGCTGGCGTCATACAGGAGTGGTTCAAGTTCCTGGCAACCGCCTGCCCGGAGTGCGGTGTCCTCGATGATCCACGGGAGCGCGACTGGGTGCCGTAACCCGTTGGTACTGAGCGCGGCGGCAGTCACCACGACCCATCCCGCCCGACCGGCCGAGCAGCGCGAGCACGTCTGCGATGATCGGAGTCGCTGACATCGGCCAGCCGGCAGGGCCGAAGCGGGCCGTTCGGCACTCACCGGCGAAGGTGCGGCCGCATGACGATGGGCGTGGCGCGTGCGGGCTGTTGTGCTCTGGACACGCGGCCGGATTGGAGGCATCGAGGCAATGGAACAGACAATGCGCGGGAAGGTGGCGGTCGTAACCGGCGCGGCGCGCGGCATCGGGAACGCCACGGTCAGGTCGCTGGCGCGCGAGGGCACGGCGGTGATGGCGACAGACATCCTGGATGACGAGGGTGAGGCCATGGCGCGGGAGCTATCCGGTGGCGACGGCTCGGTCACCTACGCGCATCTCGACGTCACCAACGAGGATGAGTGGCTGGCGTTGGTCGAGCGGACGGTGCGGGAGCTTGGACGGCTCGACATCCTGGTCAACAACGCCGGCATCGGATCCATGGCCGATGTCGAGCAGGAGACGATCGAAGGCTGGGATCGCACGATTGCCATCAACCAGCGGGGCGTCTGGCTCGGGATGAAGGCCGCGATTCCGAGGATGAAGGAGCACGGTAGCGGATCGGTGATCAACATCAGCTCGATCTTCGGAGCGGTCGGTGGTTTCGGAGCATCGGTCGCCTACCACGCCAGCAAGGGCGCCGTGCGGCTGATGACCAAGAACGCAGCGATCCGCTACGCGACGGAGGGGATCCGCGTGAATTCGGTGCATCCGGGGTTCATCGATACGCCGCTGGTGGCTGAGCTCAAGGGAACGCCCACCGAAACAGCGATCATCGAGTCGACGCCGATGGGTCGTTGGGGCCGGCCGGAGGAGGTCGCGAACCTCATTGTCTTCCTGGCGAGCGATGCAGCCTCGTACATGACCGGATCGGAGGTCTACGTCGATGGTGGCTGGACAGCCAGATAGGCACCAGGTTTGACCGATGCATCGCCGCCGTGCTCGGCAGCGTCGCTCGCATTGTCCTGATCAACGCGCGGGCATCGGTCCTGGTCGTTCGCCAACCCCCGACGAGGTAGGGCGAGCTCTCGTACGAACGGCGCGGTAGCCTCTGTAACGTGGTGTGGACGAACTCGTGACCTGGGACGATGTTGAGCAGGGCGGTGCGCACGCGCTGACGGCCGCCGACGCGGCGTCACAGTTGCAGGTCGACCCGGCAACCGGGTTGACGCTGTCAGCGGCCGCCGCACGCCTGGCTGTCGCCGGCCCCAACGAGCTGGAGGAGCGCGAACGCACCTCGGTGTGGAAGGCGCTGTTCGCGGCGATCGGCGAACCATTCATCCTGCTCCTCTCAGCGGCCGGAATAGGGGCGGTCCTGCTGGGCGAGGTCCGCGATGGTCTGTTCATGCTCGGCGCGCTGATCCCGATCGTCGGTGCCGACATCGTCACCGCGTTCCGCTCGGAGCGTGCGCTCGAGGCGCTCCAGGCGGCCGCCGCTCCCGAAGCGCACGTCCTCCGCGGCGGCCGTGACCTCGAGATCCAGGCTGCCGAGGTCGTGCCTGGTGACGTCATCCTGCTGAACGCCGGCGACGTCGTGCCGGCCGATGCCCGGGTCCTGGCGACCTCCGGGCTGCTGCTCGACCGCAGCGTGCTGACTGGCGAGTCGGTGCCGGAGGCGGTCAGGACGACGCCAGACGAGCCACCGACGCCGTTACTCGAGCGCCGCTCGATGGTCTACGCGGGGACGAGCGTCGTCGAGGGGCGCGGCCAGGCGCTGGCCGTCGCGACTGGCAAGCACACCGAGCTTGGCAAGATCGCGGGTGGGCTCGGCCGCGCCGACCGGGGTCGATCGCCCCTCCAACGGGAGCTGGATCGCCTCGTTCGCATCCTTCTCGTCGTCGCGACGGCGCTGATCATCATCACTGTCGGCCTCGGCTTCCTGAGGGGGCAGCCACCCGGTGCCAACCTGCTGGCCGGCATCTCGGCGGCGATCGCGGCGATCCCTGAGGAGCCGCCGGTCCTGCTGGCCGTGATCCTCGGCGTGGGAGCGTTTCGGTTGCTGCGGCGCGGCGTGCTGGTGCGGCGGCTCTCGGCGCAGGAGACGCTGGGCGCGGTCGACCTGATCATCACCGACAAGACCGGAACGCTGACACGCAATCGGCTCGAACTGCGCGACGTGCTGACGCTGGAGGGGCCGGTCGGCGGCGCGCGGCGCGCCGACATCCTGCTCGACGGGTTGCGGACCCAGGAGGAGGCTTGGAATGCTGTGGCGGCGCGTCGCGGCTCGTTCACGCAGGCCATTGAAGCGGCGTTGGATGGGGGCGCTGCGTTACGGCCGATGGACCTCAGCGCGGTGACCGGCCCTGGTGACGGGCGGCCGTACTCGCAGGCGGCCCTCGTGACGCCCGCTGGAAAGCGGGACGTCGCTCTCGGCGCGCCGGAGGTCGTGCTCGGCTTCTGCCCAGACGTTCCAACCGAGGAGCGACGCGGCTGGGAGGTGCTGCTCGCGGCGCAGGCCGGTGCCGGCGGCCGACTGCTGCTGCTCGCGGAACGCCCGCAGGACGGTGATTGGCGGCCGATGGCGACGCTCTGCTTCGCGGACGCGCTGCGCGACGACGTGCCGGACGCAATGGCCGCGGCCACCGGCGCCGGCATCCAGACGGTCATCGTCACCGGTGACCACCCAGCGACGGCCGCTGCCATCGCCGTGTCCGCTGGCCTCTCAGCCGGTCGCGAGATCACCGGGCCGCAGCTGGCCGCACTTACCGACGACGAGGTGACCATGTTGTTGCCCGACCTCCGCATCGTGGCGCGGGCTCTCCCCGAACAGAAGCTCCGGCTGGTGAAGCTTGCCCGCCAAGCGGGTCGGACGGTCGCGGTCACCGGCGACGGCGTCAACGATGCTCCGGCGCTGAACAACGCGGACGTGGCCGTTGCCATGGGCAGCGGCACGGCCGTGGCCCGAGAGGCATCCGACCTGGTGCTCGGTGACGATTCGTTCGCGACGCTGATGGATGCCCTGCGCGAGGGCCGGCGCATCGTGGCGAATGTCCAGAAGGGACTCGTCTTCATCGTTTCGACGCACGTCGCCCTGCTCGGCTTCATCCTCATCGCCACGATCGCCGGCTTCGGGCAGCCACTGCTGCCGCTGCAGATCCTGTGGCTCGAGCTGTTCATTGATCTGTCGACCTCGGTGGCGTTCGAGCGCGAGCCGGAGGAGCCCGGGGCGATGACCCGGCCGCCCCGACGCCGCGGCGAACGGCTGCTGACGAACGGCATCCTGGTGCGAATCGGCCTCGCCGGAGGCTTCACCGCGTCGGCCGGATTGGCCATCCTGCTCATCGGCTCGGCCGGCTTCGACGAGCTTCGTTGGGTCGCCTACACCGCGCTCGTCATCGGCCAGGTCGTCCGGGCGTATGCGAACCGCAGCGTCACCGAGGCGGTCCACCGGCTGCGCGCAAACTGGCTGCTCGGCGCCGCTTGTCTTGTCGTGGTGATGGTCCAGCTCCTGATTCCCGCCATCCCGGTATTGGCCGATGCCTTCCGCGCCCACCAGCTGACGCCGATCGAGTGGCTCGTCGTCGCCACGATTGCCCTGCTCCCAGCGCTGCTCGCCGAGCTCGTGCGCACGGTCCGCCCGGGATCGACCTGGGTCGCCTGACCCGGTCGGCTAGCAGAATGGCGCCCGCCGCTGCCACTGCGTGAGCTGACCGGCAGCGGCGGTCATCCCGAGCGCTCCGTCCGATGTGATCCACCACGCTGGCCCGCGGGCAATGGCCTCGATCCCGCGGATGAACCCGATCTTCGAACGGACCTCGGCCCAGGCTGGGTCGGGAGCCGCGACGGTGACCGATTGGGAGCCCGCCATCGCCGGGCGTCCGGTACGCGGATCGATCAGGTGGTGCGCCGGCCGTCCGTCGGGGCCGATCCAGCTGCGCACCGCGGTCGAGCTCGTGGCAATCGCGCAATCGGGGAGCGCAACGATTGCCGCCGGATCCTTTGACCCGGGCTGCTCGATTGCGACCTCCCAGCTCCCGCCGGCTGGTGGAGCGCCGGCTGCCACGATGTCGCCACCCGCTTCGATCAGGAAGTCGTCGACGCCCAACCGTCGGGCCGCGCGCGCGGCCCAGCGCAGGGCCAGGCCCTTGCCGATGCCGCCCAGGTCGACTGGCGCGTCGACCGCAGCGATACCACGCCGGATATCGAGGCGCAGCCAGCATTCCTCGGCGCGAAGCTGCACCGGCGACGCCGGGAGGGCCACGCCGGCATGCTCTCCGGCATGCTCGGCCGCCCCGATGATGCGCGGATCGAAGATTCCTCCGCTTGCCCGGTAGGCGCGGTGTGACGCGGCCAGCGCCGCCGCGAGCATGGGTGGAACGGAGCGCCATCCGTCGCCGGCGACGGCGTTGAGTTGGCTCAGCGGGCTGTGGCCGTCAAAGCGCGTGAGGTCGTGCTCGGCGCGCTCGAAGATGTCGACGACCGCGCTCCATGCCGCGTCGACCTGCGACGCACGCGCTGTGAGACGCAGCGGTGAGGCCATCGACCGACCTACGCGCGTGGCGAGGTGAGGCACGCGGTCAGTGGCCTGACGCGCTGGTGCCACCATGGACCGCGATGAGCTTCAGCGCTGCCTCGAAGCCTTCCGGTGTTGCGCACCATCGATCCTCGACGTCGAAGGCAACGTCATAGCCGCCACCGGCGTGGAGATAGACATCGGGTCTCAGGACAATGGGATCGAAGCGCTCGGGCACCAGCAGCAGCCCGGCCTCGAGACGCATGACCGACTGCCCATTGAGGATCGGCTCGCCGCATCCCGCGCAGATGCGCTCGGTCCTCAGCGGGGCGGATCGGTCATCGGTCATAGGGCCATGGCTATGGACGATGTCGCAGGGGCCTTCAGCGCTGCGGTCGCATGCGGCTCGCGCACGATCAGGACCGATGCCTGCGTATGGAGCAGGACCTTGCGGGCCACGCTCCCGAGGAGCATGCGCGAGAAGGTGCCGAGTCCACGTGAACCCATCACCACCAAATCGCCTTCGCCGCGAGCCGCTTCGACGATGCGCTGTGCGGCGTCGCCGGTGTGCACCATCGGCTCGGCGTCAATCCCGACGTCGCTGAGTCGAGCGGCAGCCTGCTCGGCCAGCCGTCGCTGGTCGTCAGCAACGGCCCGCAGCTCTTGGGCGTGGTTTTCGATCCAGCCGGCGGCGAGCGCCACTGTCCAGTCCGCCGCCGGACGTGCGGTGTTCACCGCGAGAGCCAAGGCAGGCAGGCCGGTGAACAGCTTCCACGCGGCGACCGTATCGATCGCCCTGGAGGCAGATGCCGATCCATCAGTCGCAAGCACCAGCCTCTCCACGGCGGCATGACGAGCGACCAGCACGGGGCAGGGTGCATGATCGACCACTTCAGTCGAGACCGAGCCGAGCATCACGGCGCTCCAGGGACCGAGTCCGCGGCTGCCGACGAGGATCAGGTCCGTGGCCAGCTCGGCTGCGAGGCGAACGATTGTGGCGCCCGGTCGCCCGTGCTCGAGCCGCGTCGTGATGGTGCGACCGGGAGCGTGAAGCTTCGCCGCCGCCTCTTCGAGAGAACGCTGCGCTGCCGCGGCGATCTCTCGCTCGGTCGATACACTCGCTGCGTACAGCAGCGCGGCCTCGCCGTAGCCGACGATGTCGTGGCGATCGAAGACCGAGACGACTGTCAGACGCGTCGGTGCCGGCCACGGCAGCCTGGCGGCGAGCTGCAAGGCCGCCTCCGCGCACGGTGAGCCATCGTAGGCAAGCAAGACACGCATTGTCGTGTCCTCCACTTCAAGTTGTGGAGCAAG
>JBBRXE010000009.1:0-21807 GCA_038248695.1 Candidatus Limnocylindria bacterium
CTTCGGCGCCACACTCCCGGAAGCCTCGACGCTGCCGAATGGCCGGACCCTTGCTGGCTGCATCAACGCCGCCCTGACCGACGAGTTCGCGCGGCGGCAGGAGCTGATCCTGTTCGGGGAGGACGTCGGGCGCAAGGGCGGCGTGTACAACGTCACCCACGGCCTGCAGCAGCGCTTCGGCAGCGGGCGCGTCTTCGACACGCTGCTCGACGAAACCTCGATCCTCGGCATCGCCCAGGGCGCGGCCCTGGCAGGCCTGTTGCCGGTCCCGGAGATCCAGTACCTCGCCTACCTGCACAACGCGCTCGACCAGCTGCGCGGCGAAGCTGCCTCGCTGCAGTTCTTCAGCAGCGACCAGTTCCGCAACCCCATGGTCGTGCGCGTCCCCGGCCTCGCCTACCAGAAGGGCTTCGGCGGTCATTTTCACAACGACAACAGCGTCGGCGCGCTGCGCGACATCCCCGGGTTGGTGCTGGCCGTCCCGTCCCGTGGCGACGATGCGGCACGCATGCTGCGCGGCGCGATCGCCATGGCCCGCGAGGACGGTCGGGTCGTCGTCTTCCTGGAACCGATCGCGCTCTACCATGAGAAGAACTTCGAGACCCAAGGCGACGGGGGCTGGCTCAGCTCGTACCCACCGCCGCCGGCCGTGCTGCTGCCCGGCGAGGTCGGCGTCCACGAGCCCGAAGCCCGCGACTTGCTGATCGTGAGCTATGCCAACGGGCTGCGCCTCTCGCTGCAGGCGGCACGACGGCTGCGCGACGAGCACGGCATCCGCGCACGGGTCATCGACCTGCGCTGGTTGAACCCGCTCCCCTTCGAGGCGGTGCGCCGGCACGCGACGGAATGCGGCGCCGTGCTGGTGGTGGATGAGTGCCGGTCGACCGGCGGGGGGGTCGCCGACGCACTGATAGCCGACCTCGCCGAGCGCTCGTTCGACGGTGACCTGCGCAGTCTTCGGGCCGTCGACTCATTCGTGCCACTCGGCCCCGCGACCGCGGCGGTGCTGGTCGGCACCGACCAGATCGTCGACGAGGCGGTCCGGCTGGCGACGCCGGCATCGGTAGCATGAGCGAGCGCCGACGTGCCGTGCTGGTGATGCCCGACGGGGAGGTCGAGCCCTCGCTGCAGGATGCCGGTCGAGCGCGCGAAGACCACGATATCGTGGCGGTGCTTGGCAGCGGCGCTGGGTGGTACGCCGCGCTGGCAAGTGCTGGCGTCCTTTCGGATGACGCGGCGGTGCGCGTCACCCGCTGGCTGGCGGCCCTGTCGGCGGCCGGAGAGCATGCGGCGAGCCGTGTCATCTACCCCCTGACCGATGCGGCCTGGCGGCCGGATATTCGCCTGCGCACGAATCTCGAGGCAGCGATCGCCTCCGGCGACGGCGAGGTCCGCTGCAGCATCGATCTCGGCGCCTATGCCGTGCTCGACGGGAGCCCGAGCGGCATCGAGGCGCTGGTGGCGGCGCTGCCTGTCGTCCGAGCCGGCGATCGCCACTACCCACTCCGGCTGCCGTCCCGCGCTACGTTACCCAGGCCCTTGGCGGCCGGCGCGAGTGATCGCCTGCGGGACGAGGTGGGCGACATCGCCTGGCAGATGCCGACCGTGACCGTCATCGACGGACGTGGCGTTCGCCACACGCCGTGGTCCGCCGACCCCGCGGGACTCCGGGACTACACGCTGCGGGCGCGGCTCGCCGAGACTGACGACGTCGCCACGGCCATCCGGGTCGCGCTGCGGGAGCTTGCTCCCGACGTGATCGTCGTCGCCGGCCGCGGTGGCATTCTGAGCGCGGTGTGCGGCCAGCTCGTCGTGGCGGAGGGCTACCACGCGGTCCGCTCGCGGCACTCGTTCCTCGAGATGCAGCGCCGCCGACCGATCGTCCTCTCGATGCGCCATTGACCGCCGGACCGATGCTCGCCGACGCAGAGGCAGCCGACGCCGAGGTCGTCCTCCCGCTCCATGTGCCGCTCGATCTGGCACTCACGCTCGGGCCGCTGTTGCGGGGCAGCGGCGATCCGACCATGCGCATCCATGGCGCGGCCGTGTGGCGCGCCACGAACACCGCGTCTGGTCCGGCGACGCTGCGCCTGGCAAGAGACGACGCGACGGTCCTTGCCCACGCCTGGGGACCCGGTGCGGACGACGCGCTGACTGCCGTACCCGACCTGATCGGCCTCCACGACGCGCCGGAACTGCTGGTGCCTCGCCACCCGGTGGTTGCCGAGATGGTGCATAGGCTGCCCGGGCTGCGACTGCCGCGCACGAACCGTCTGTTCGAGGCGCTGCTGCCGGCAATCCTCGAGCAGAAGGTCACCAGCACCGAGGCATGGCGTGGCTATCGCCGGCTGCTGCGCAGCATCTCCGCCAGAGCGCCTGGACCGATGGCGCTGCTGCTGCCACCGCAGCCTGCGGCCGTCGCCGCGCTCCCGTACTTCGCCTTCCACCGTTTCGGCATCGAGCGCCGGCGCGCCGACACGCTGCGCCGCGCCGCGGTTGAGCTCGTGCGGCTCGAGGGCGCCACGCCGCAGGCGTTGCTCGCGCATCTGCGTGACCTGGCGGGAATCGGCCCCTGGACCGTCGCCGAGGTTGGTCGGCTGGCCCTCGGCGATCCGGATGCCGTCAGCGTCGGCGACTACCACGTTCCGAGCCTCGTTTCGTGGCTGATTGCCGGTGAGCGCCGCGGTGACGATGCACGGATGCTCGAGCTGCTGGAGCCGTATCGCGGCCAGCGCGGCCGGGTCCAACGACTGCTGGAGGCGTCCGGTCGGCGGCCGCCACGACATGGACCGCGGCTTTCTCCGCGACGCTTCGAGCGCTGCTGATGCGCGTCGCGCTGGCCACCGTGGGCACGACCGGGGATGTAACGCTGATCAGCGCCAACCGCTTACGTTGCCCGGGCGGCCGTTGTCACGTACCTTGTGCTCATGACACACACAACCGACGAGATCGTCGCTCTCGAGAAGCGCTTCTGGACCGAAGCTGACAAGCCGGAGACGTTCGCCGACCTGGTCATGGACGATGCGATCACGGTCATCGAGCCTATGGGCTTCATCACCAAGCAGCAGTGGGCCAGCATGCCCGCCGAGCAGCCGTGGACCGATGTCCAGATGCACGACCTGGTGGTGCATCAGCTGACACCGGACGTCGTCATCCTTGCCTACCACGGCCAGGGGCGGCAGGGCGACGCCGAGCCCTACCACGGCAGCATCGCATCGGTCTACGTCCGACACGACGGGAAGTGGCGGCTGGCCATGACATCGCACCAGCCCTGGAAGCCGGCTGACTAACGCTCAGTGGGCAGGCACCCGCCTGCGGAATCGCATGTTGACGAGCGCCACGCCGCCGATGATCAGCGCGGTGCCGATGACCAGCCCGGCATCCACCGCTTCGCGGAGCACAAGCGCCCCGAGCAGGATGCCGTACACCGGCAACAGGTAGGCGACCAGCGCGGTACGTGTCGCTCCCCAGTCGTGCAGGAGGCGGAAGAAGATGAGGTAGGCGGCGCCTGAGCCCAGGATCCCCAACCAGACCACCGCCAGCACGGCCGAGAGATCGGCCGGGAAGCTGAAAGGTTGCTCGAAGATCAGGACCAGCACGCTGACGATGAGCAGCGCGAAGAAGACCTGGAAGAGCGCCGGGATCATCGGCCGCAGGCCATGCACGAAGCGGCGCGCATACACCGCGCCGCAGGCATACGAGATCGTCGAGCCGATGAGCGCCAGCTCGGCGGGCAGGCTCGAGCCTGCCAGGTCGGCGGGATCGAACCCGACCAGGATGGCAACGCCCACGAAGCCGATGACCAGGCCGATCACGCGGTTGAAGGTGATGCGCTCGTCGTGCAGGAAGATGGCGGCGATGGGAATGACGAACAGTGGCACCGCGCCGTTGAGCACGGCGGCAAGGCTGGAATCGACGCTGCGCTCGGCCCAGGTGATGAGCGAGAACGGCAGCGCGATGTTGATGAGCCCCATCACCAGCAGGTGGCCGTACATCCGCGGGCTGCGTGGCAGACGCTCGCGCGCGACGCCGACGACGATCGCCAACAGCCCGAAGCCAATGAGGAGACGCAGGCTCACCAGCGTGAACGGTCGGAGGCCGGCGTCCACGCCGATCTTGATGAACAGGTAGCTGCTGCCCCACAGGAAGCCGAGCAGCGCGAAGAGCAGCCAATCGGTACGCGAAGACGAAGACGAGGTCATGCGCGGAGTCCGGTCAAGCGGCGATTATCAGCCGATCGAGCGGACGTCGTCGTCGAGATGGCGTCCCCGGCAGGATTCGAACCTGCGACCCGCTGCTTAGAAGGCAGCCGCTCTAGTCCACTGAGCTACGGGGACCGGATCGTGCCCAAATACAGCGGATGCTCGCGTTTGGGCTCGTGCGCAGCGCTCTTACAGCGTATGCGTACGTTGGTGGCCGGAGGCTAGCTCCGGCCCGAAGCACGGAGCGTACGAGCGCCATGCGAGTCCAGACTATCACGGGGCTGGACGCGCCCCAACCGCTGATCCGACCGCCTACACACTGGCAAAGGCAGCGCCGAGCTTCGTTCGGTCATTGAGAGCGGCCAACAAGACTCCGGCCACGATCCGCGCCACACCGACATCCGGCTCGGTGAGCTTGCTGAACTCGGCATGCAAGATGTCGACTTTGAGTCCGATGTCATTCACGTTTTAGGCAACCGGCGGCGTCCGCGTGCAGTTCCCTTCAACCGGAAGGCCGGACTGGCCCTATACCGCTTACCTGCGCGTTCGAGGCACGTCTCTCTGCGCAGCGGCTTCGGTCTCCGTCAACCAGTCGTTCTGCTCTGCCGTTGGAGCCGCTACCGAGCGGACGGTCTGCACGAACCGATGCGCCTCGGCCCGGGTAAAGCCGCGCTGCATGAGCAGGGCGATGGCGATGGTCGGCGCCCGGCCGAGGCCGCCCTGGCAGTGGACGTACACGACCGGCTCGTCATCGCCGCCGGTCTCGTCGAGCCACTCATTGATCTCGGCGAGCTGCTCGCGGCTGGGTGCGGCGCTGTCCTCGATCGGTACACGACGCCAGCGCATGTCCAGCACGCGCATCAGAGCGGGATCGTCGGACGCCTCCTCGCGCAGGTCCAGCACGTGCGTGACGCCCTCGCGGGCGAGCTGCGCATAGCCAGCGTCGTCGAGCGCCGGGCCCACGAGCAGCCACGGGGCGACCCGCGCGTAATCCGGGGGCCGTTCCTGCATTCCCCGTCGCAGACGGCTCAGAAAGTCCACGCCGGCGCTCCGCTCAGCCCCATGTCTCGCGACCGGGCTCGCGTCCCTGATCGCGCGAGAGGCCGGCGGGGACCTCGGCCGGCGGCCGCGGTGGCTCGTACGGGGCTGTTGGATCCTCGGCAACCGCAGCCGCCCGATCCGACTGCCGCCGGGCGGCGACGGTCTGTCGCGTCGAGTATTCGGCGGAGTAGTAGTAGCCGTCCTGTGTGCCGGAGATGCGGTTGATGATGACACCGGCGATGGGCCGCCCGGCCACGGCCAGGTGCTGGACCGCGGTCTTCAGCTCGTTGCTGCGCGTCTTTCCCTGTTGCACGACAACGACTGACGCAGACATCATGCTCGAGAGCACGGCCGGATCAGTGACGGTGAGCGTCGGGGGCGCGTCGAGGATCAGGATGTCAAAGCGACGCTCCAGGACGGCGAGCAGGTCGTTCATTCGCCCGGACCCGAGCAGCTCTGAGGGATTGGCCGGGATCGGTCCCGACGGCAGCAGCCAGACACTCGCGTAGGCGGTGCGCTGGATAGCCTGTTCAATGTCGACGCCGGTGTTGACGAGCAGGTTCGTCAGGCCGCTCGTATTCGGGATGCCGAAGATGCGATGCTGGATCGGCCGGCGCAGGTCCGCGTCGATGAGCGCAACGCGCGATCCAGCCAGCCCAAACACGACCGCCAGGTTTGCAGCGGTGGTGGACTTCCCCTCCGCGGGGCCTGGGCTCGTTATGAGCAGCCGCTTGACGCCGCTGTGGCTGCCCATGCTGTATCCGACGTTTGTACGGATGGACCGATATGCCTCCGCCTCGCGCGAATGAGGGTCGACCCCGGCACGGAGTAAGTCGGCCGGCTTTCCGGGGCGTGCGAACTGCGCCACGTGGCCGACCACCGGCAGGCCGGTCAGCTGGGCGACCGCCTCGTCGTTCTTCACGGTGTCGTCCATGTATTCGACGAAGACGACGATCACCGCGGTTGCCGCGAGCGCCAGGAAGGCGCCAAGCAGCGTGTTGCGGACGGGGTTCGGTTCCGAGGGCTGCAGCGGCGCGGCGGCGCTCTCGACCATGCTGACAATCCCCGGGCGGCTGCTGAGCGCCGACTGGTTGGTGGCGATGAATGTTTGGGCGACGAGGTTGGCGATGTCGCTGGCGGCCTCTGGTGTGCTTGCCTCGGCCGTGACCTCCAGCAGCTGGGTCGTCGGCGGGCTCGAGACCGAGAGGCGCTTCTTGAGCTCCTCGGGAGTCAGCGTCAGGCCTCCATGCGCAATCGCCGTCTCAAGCACTGGTCGCAAGGTGATCAGCGTGGTGAAGGTGTTTGCCAACCGCTCGCTAGCCTGGAGGTCCGCCAGTCCCACGATGCCGGGGTCCTGCTGCTGCACGACCAGCATGGTGGCCGTCGACCGGTAGGTCGGCGTGACGAGCTTCGAGACGCCGTAGGCCGTAAGCCCGCCGATGAGCGTGGTGAGCGCGAACAGCCACCACCGGCGACGGGCGACGGCGAGGTATTGGGTCAGCTCCACGTCAACATCGATTTTCGGTGGCGGCGATGGACGTGCATGGCAGGATCATCTGGGCTCCGGCTCTGACGAGGTTCTGATGATCGACGTATTCGGGATTCAGGGTCAGGAGCGCGGCAGTCGTCGTGCCGAAGCGAATGGCGAACCCGGACATGCTGTCGCCCACCTGAACCGTGTAGAGCCACACCTTGGCCTGTGGCTTCGGCGACGGGGTGGCGGTCGGAGTGGGCGACGGGGTGGGGGTCGGAGCGGGGGTCGGAGTGGCGGTAGGGGCCGGAACAGGCGTCGACAGCGGGCCGTCGCTCGGCCTGGGATCGGCCATGCTCACCGCCGAGAGGTTCGAGATGCCCCCCACCGCAGCACCGAGCAGTGCCGCCAGAAAAAGCGCCAATGCCGCCAATCGGACTGGACGTGCTGACACGCAGGGAATCGTACACCGATCATCCCAGCGGCTCGATGGCGTCATCGTACCAGAGGTCGAATCCCTCCCCGACCGCCGTCTCGAACCGGAGCCCCATGATCACGATGCCCGCGAAGCCGACCGTGCGGGCCTGTGCCGCGATGCCCTTGGCCAGCCGCCACCCGAGCTGTCGCTGCTCGTGCTTCGGAGTCGTCTCCAGACGTCGGCGGAGGCCATCGCTGATCTGGATGGCGCCGACCGCCTCCAGCCGCTTGACCCACGCCGCGGAGAAGGGCGGAGTGAGCTCCAGGTAGACCGGCGGATCGCCCTCGCTGAGGCCAAGGCGTGCCGCGACCCCTTCCACGGACGAGGGATCCATCACCGGCCCGGTGGTGAAGAACTGGCCGCCCACCTCGATCCGACGCTTGAACAGCCATCGGCGAGAACGAGTGCTCATGCCGACCTCGAAGGACGGCGTCCGCTGCTGGAGATCGCGCAGGTGCTCCACGATCTCGTAGCTGTTGCTCCAGTGCTCGACCTCGGGAAGCATGTCGCCCTGGACCACCAGGAACGACTCGACGCCGTTGCCGAGCGCGCCGCGCACCTCGCTCTCGATAGCCAGGATGTTGCGGTCGCGGGTGGAGCAGACGACCGTCGGTCGAACCTCGGGGACGTCGTGGGTGATCCTGGCCGCGAAGGCGTAAGGCGAGACCCTGACCTGCTTGAACGGATTGTCCGTGATAAGCACCCGGCGCCAACGGCCGTGCAGCTCACGATGCATCACGTTCGGCAGACGGGGCGGGTTGATCTCAACCATCTCCACCCAGTCGGCGCGCGCCGAAAGCATCGTCAAGGGGCTTGTATCTCGGCCACCCCGCGCCGGGTGCGAGCCGCCTCGACCAGGTCACCGAGCTGGTGCTCGATCTCCTCCCACCGGCGTGTCTTCAGTCCGCAGTCGGGATTGACCCAGATGTCCTCCGCGGCCATGAACTCCTCGAAGTGCCTGAGCCGCTCGTCCATGACCTCGCCGCCGGGCGAGTGCGGCGAATGAACATCGAAAACGCCGGGGCCGATCTGGAGGTGGCCGTCGCCGAAGAGGCTATAGAACTGGCGGATGTAGCTGTCGTCCTTCGAGCGGCTGAACTCGATCGATGCAACATCCACGCCGGCGTCGGACCAGAGCGGCACGATGTCCCCGAAGTCACCGTAACACATGTGGGTGTGCATCTGGACGTGAGTGGGCTGGTCGAAGACCCGGTTGAGGGCGGCGCGCACGCCCCGCGCGTAGATTTCCCGCAGTGCTGGCGCGTCCTCGGTCGGCAGCGGCCAGCGCTCGCGCACCGCCGGCTCGTCGACCTGGATCACGCGGGCGCCCGCGTCGACCAGGTTCCGCACCTCCTCCGTAATTGGTGCCGCGACCGCCCAGAAGAGCTGGTCGTCGGGGACGCCTGGCGGGCGGAAGCTCCAGTTCACGATGGTCACCGGCCCCGTGAGCATCCCCTTCACCGGCTTGTCGGTGGCGGCCTGCGCGAGCTGCCACTCGCGCACCGTCATCGGCTCGCTGATGGAGGGCGGCGCGGCGATGATCGGCGCGCGGACACAGCGGCTCCCGTAGCTGAGCACCCAGCCGTTGCGGGTGGTGTAGAAGCCATCCATCTTCTCGGCGAAGTACTCGACCATATCGGTCCGCTCGAACTCGCCATGGACGAGCACGTCAAGGCCGATGCGCTCCTGCCAGGCGATGCCGTCGGTGATCAGCTTCGCCATGGCCTGCTCGTACTCGCTGCGCTCGATCTCGCCCCGGTCGAGCCTGGCACGGTACTGGCGCACCTGCGTCGTCTGTGGCAGCGAGCCGGTGGTGGTGGTGGGGTACCGCGGCAACCCCAGGTCGGCCTGGGCCGCTCGGCGCTGGCTGCGCGGGGCGCGATCGGTCAGCTCGCCGACCTCCGGCCACTCGCCTGCGGAGAGCTCGGCGCTCGGAAGGGGCCCGCCGTCGGCCAGCGCAGCGGCGAGCGCACGGAGCGTGAGCGCCTTCTCACGGGCGAATTGGAAGCCGACAGGCAGGTTCTCGCCCTCGGTGGTGTAGGGCAGGAACATCAACGAGGTGGAGGGGACCAGGCGCAGCCTCCGGTTGCCTCCGGCGAGCTCGCGCAAAGTCGCCTCCGCCGCGTCGAAGCTGTCCGGCCACACGCTGCGACCGTCGAGCACCGAGAGGACGTGCTCCGGCTGCGCTGCCCAGCCGGGTGTGCCCCTCAGCTCAGCGACGCGCTCGACGGGCACCTGGACCACGAAGCCGCGCTCGCCCAGCTGGCGGAGGGTCTCGGCAGAGGCGCGACCGAACTGGACGGTCACGATGGGTGTGGCGTCGAGCTCCAGGCCCTCGGCGCCGGCGTAGGCGAGGTCGAGCAGCTGGCGGTCGGCATCGGTCAGCACCATGCCCAGCGACGGCTCGTCGAGCTGGAGGCGGAGTGGCGTGCCGCCCTCGGTGGTGCGCCGCACCCACGCCCAGAAGGCGTCGCCCAGCTCGGTGGCCAGGCGCCGGAGATCGACCTCGTCGCCAAGCTTGCTGAGCCTGACGAGCGAGAAGAGCCCGAGCACCGCCCAGATCACGTCAGAATCGCCGCTTGGCGCTCGCCAGGGGAGCGGCTCGAAGCGTTCGACCCCTGCGCTCACCTCCGGCACGACGTAGTGGTAGTTCGTGTCGAACCACTTCGTCATCTCCCACGCCTCGCGCTCCGGCGTGCCTCGGGAAAGCTCGGTCAGCACCTCGAAGGGCTCGTCCCCGATACGCCCGACCAAGTGTGACGGCAGGATGCCGAACATCATGGCCGTCTCGAGAACCTCATCGTAGAGGAAGAAGTCGTCGACGGCCGAGCCGACAAGCCCCCGCTGCTCGCGGACGTGCTCCTGGCGGAGTTCCCGAAGCGCGGCCTCGAAGTCGGCACGCTCTATGCGCCCCGACCACGCTCGCTCGAGCGCCCGTTTGAGCTCGCGTCGAGGGCCGATCCGCGGATAACCTATGAGTTGCGCCTGGACGGTCATGCGAATGGAAGCCCCCGTGGCATTGCGTGGCGGCCGTTGGGGTTGGCCGCAATGAACCGACCTCCCGAGTCTAGCCGATGGTTCGAGGACAGCGCGGCGCCACTCAGCCCGACTCCAGTGGACTCAACCTCTCTCCGCAGGGGCGTCTGCACAGACACCATTTCACGTTGGCTACGTCGCGTACCGGATGGTCAGGACCATGTCTCGATCTAGGGTTGTCTGAAGGGTGGCAGTCTGTCCGGAAACGATGAGGCCTTCACTTGCGAAGGTGATGTGGAAGCCGGCTGGCACGCGGATGCGGAGGGCGAGTGGCCCAGGGAGCAGTCCCGGTTGTTTCTGAATTGTCAGGCTGTACGTGCCGCCGGCGTCGTTCGCGGCTGCGGCGTAGGGGCTCACCCATGAGTAGCGGAGGCTCGTCTTTCCGGGTGGCACCTTGAGGTAGGTGCCGATCGCTGTTCTGCCGGCCTCCTGCCCGACCACTGCGGGCGTTGTCACTTTCACCAAGCTCCCACCCGAGATCGATTCGATGCGGCTCCGCTCAGGAACGAGAAGGCGGAAGTACATGCCCAGGATGCGCAATCCGCCAACATCCGGGAGGGCCCGATATGGTGCGCCGTCTACGCTCAGGATCCGGTTGTCCCAGGTCACGTTGAGGGTGTTCCGCGCGTTCCCGAAACGGTCGATCTCGACGTCGAGCTCCAGGGAGCGGGTGGTCATGGCGTTGAGTTTGGAGGCCGGCGCGACGTTCGAGTCGACGGGGTACACGTAGTCGCCGGCGTCTAGCCGCACGGCCCCATCGAAGCCGTCGCGAGCGGCCAGCGCCTGATCGAGCGGGTCTCGGAACCAGGCAAGCAGGAGCCCCTGTGTTTGGAACGCTCCGGCCCGACCGAGCAGCTCGCGCCATTGCGTCGGTGGGAGGGCGAAGACCGTGGCCAGGAGCCGATCGGCGAGCGCGGAAAGGAAGGCCTTGCGATTCTCGCCCGGGCGTTGCGCGCCGCGCGTCAGCTGCAGAACCTTCAGCATGGTCTCGCCCGGCGCAATCGTGACGCCGTACTCCGGGACCGTCACCGGACCGGTCGCCTTGAGGAGCTCGTCGATGGTGGAGGTCGTGATCCCCAGGACGCCGTCGATGGCCGTATCGCCGGACTCGTTGGCATAGAGCCGAGCCGCCTGCTGCGCGCTCGTCGGGAAGTCTGGGGACCAGTTCGCATCGGCCAGCTGCCAGGGCTGCTTGGGACCCAGCAGGTAATCGGCCAGCTCCTGCGGCGGTCGAACGAAGGGATAGTCCCACGGCAGATCCAGCAGGAAGATGTCGCTGAAGGTCCGCTCGGTGACCCTTCCTCGGTCGAAGGCGATGATCCCGTAGCTTCCAGTGAAGCCGCCGGTCGGGCGCAGCTCGGCTGGGTCCTGGGTGAGCACGAGGTAACGCCGGGGCTTATCCCAGCCGAGGATCGCCGGGAGCCGGGCGCTCGCCGACACGTACGCGTCGAGCAATGGACCGTACATGGCGATTCGGGCGAGCATCGTCGCCCGCGCGCTCTCGACCAGCATGGTCCTGCCTGGCGGCACGGAGGACAAAGCCTGGCGGGCCCGATCGAGAGCCTCCGCAGCGCTGACGGCCCACGGGCGGGAGGTCGCCATCAGCTCGACCAGTTCGGCGACAGACGAGGCGCTCGCCGCGTCGGCAGCATGCTCCCGCTTGATCTCGACGAACCGCCGGGCGATTGCCAGGCCATCGCCGGTCGCGACGAGGATGTCGCCTGCGGCGGCGACCACTGAATCGGCGTCCCGGGCATTCGCGGCGGTTGGCGGGAAGATTCGGGCCACCTCGATCAGCGGGTCATGGGCAACGAAGTCGGTGAGCCGCTCGAGATGGCCCCGGGCCGTCGCCAGATCTTGCTCGAGAGCGTCTACCTGGGGCCGATCCACGGCAAGCCCTGCAGCCTGCGCCCGCGACGCGAGGGCCTCGATCTCGGCCCGGAGGGTTCGGGCCTCGTCGAGGGCAGGGAGGTAGCGGAAGACCGCCAACGCCCCGGCGCCCACCAGGAGGATCAGTACCAGCGCCAGCCCACCCCGGAGATACCGACTCCGCCGCGGTGTGCGACGACGCCTGGCGCGCTTGCCATTGCGTGGCCCGGCTTCGTCGCTCACCTTTTGGGCACGGCTATCACGATGAATCGCGGCGACGTCGGCTTGTCCGAGGTGCATGTCTGGAGGGTCAGCTGTTCGGTCGGCGTCGGGTCCAGGTACTGGATGGCGTTCCAGGCGACCTTGGGCAGGACCTGGGTGACGACGTACGTCCGCTCGGTATGGTCGACTAGATGAAGGACCACCTCGTCACCGCGCTTCGCACGCCAGAGGGCGATGAACATCTCATCCCGCGCGTGCGCGTACAGATAGATGTTCGAAGCGCCGCCCGGCCACGCCGTCCCCGGAAAGTGGGCGGCCTTGCCGAGCGGGGCGTCGATGCCGTCGCCCTCGATGATCGGCAGATCGATTCCCAGCCGGGCGATGCGGATCTGTGTCGCCTGGATCCCGATCCCGCGTCCGCCGCTCGGCATTGGTGCCACGGACGGCGAGCCTGTCGCGAGCGGCGGAAGGCTGACGTTGGTGGTTGTGCTCGGCACGGCCGTGACAAGCGCTGTTCCCGGGCCGGCGAGACCTCCGCCGGCTAGGATCGCGATCCCCGCCGCAGCCAGGACGATCGCCACGATACCGGCCAGCGCGATGAGCAGGCGCGTGCCGCCGGACGAGCCAGTCGAGCGGTGACGACGGCCGTGGTGTCGGTTGGATGGCCCGGTCACGCCGTAAGCCTAACCGGATGGCGTGCAGGCCGCGCCCGGTCGGTTCGGTGATGCCTCAGCGGCGAGTTGGAACGAGCCGCCGCGCCGTCACGCCGGCGCCAACCAGCACGACAAGAATCGCGAGCAGGACAGGCAGTAGCCCAGGTTCGGGTGGCACGCTCGGCGGAGCCGTTGTTGTGTTGGGCAGGCCGGTGGTGCCCAGCACGAGGCCGAGTACAGCCATTCCGTTGACCTGGTCGGCGGTTGCACGCAACTGGCGGTTCCCCGGGATGCAAGCCAGGGTCACCACCGTCGTCGCGACGCCGTTGATGTCAGTCGTCGATGAGCTCGGGCTGATCGTGTCGCCGGTCGACGGAGTGGAGGTGAAGGCCCACGCGACGGACTGCCCGGAGATCACCTTTCCGTTGTTGTCCAAGACGGCGGCCGTGACGGTGATCGGCTGGTTGCATTTGATGCTGCCGACCGTGATCTCGACAGAACCCGCGACTTCTCCAGCATAACCGGCGGCCGTGGCCGCGCCGAAAAGCGCGACGACGATCGCCGCGAATCCACCAATCCACCGTCCCGACTGCTTCACTCTGTGTTCTTCCGCCTGTTGGGCCTGCGCGTGGTGCGAAGGCATGGTAGCACATGCGCAATCCGCGCCTGCGCGCCGCTTGTCGTCGGCGCCGGTGCCAAGCCTAGGATTACCGGTGCATCTGGGCACCGCGGAATGCCATTAGTCCTAGAAACGTAGCCGATTGTACTAGACAACACGTTAGAGCAGGCGTACGTTCGGCGCCTTCTTGGCACAGGGCGAGTACGGGAGAGCCGTCCTAGGCCGCCGGCTGGCGACCAGCGATGTGCCCATCGCTGCCAGAGCGTCCCCCGAAGAGGTGCCCACCTCGTGCTCTTTGGTGACCGGCCGTTTGCCGCCCTTCGCGGCGTGGCGTCGTTCCAACGTGACTTGACGACCAACCTGGCGCATGCCCCGTACACGGCGCTGCGGCGTGCCCTTAGCCTCGTCACGGCCTTCGCTCTTCTTACGTCCGCGCTCGGAATAAGCGCGCCGCCAGCGGTCCGTGCGGCCGCGCTCGCGTTCGGAACCGACATCGTTTCCGAAAATGCCCTCCCGGGCAACCCGCCCAGTGAGTGGGATGTCAGCGGTGCCGGTGATGCGTCGATCCAGGGGTTCGCGACCGAAATCAGCGTCAATCGCGGCCAGACTGTGCAGTTCAAGATCGACACGACCTCCACTGATTACCGGATCGATATCTACCGCCTCGGCTGGTACGGCGGTGATGGCGCCCGCAAGGTCGACACGATCGCGACCGCGGACACCACCGAGACGAATCAGCCGGCGTGTCCCGTCTTCGATGGCACGACCAACGACAACCTCGTGGACTGCGGCAACTGGAGTGTGTCGGCCTCGTGGGCGGTTCCCGCGGACGCGGTCTCTGGGATCTACATCGCCCGGCCCGTCCGCCAGGACGTCAGCGGAGATCTCGCCAGCCACATCGTCTTCATCGTGCGCGACGACAACGGGGGCTCCAAGCTCCTGTTCCAGACCTCTGATACGACCTGGCAGGCCTACAACCAGTACGGCGGCTACAGCCTCTACAGCGGACCGTCCGGACATGCGCACAAGGTCAGCTATAACCGGCCCTTCACGACCCGAGCGACGGGCGCCGAGGACTGGTTGTTCAACGCCGAGTATCCGATGCTGCGCTGGCTCGAGCGCAATGGGTATGACGTCAGCTATTCAACCGACGTGGATTCGGACCTGCGCGGCTCGGAGATTCTCGGACACCAGGCGTTCCTATCGGTCGGCCACGATGAGTACTGGTCGGCTAGTCAGCGCGACAGCGTAGAGGCCGCGCGGGCCGCGGGCGTCAACCTCGCCTTCTTCAGCGGCAACGAGATCTACTGGAAGACGCGTTGGGAAGATTCGCATCGGACGCTCGTGAGCTACAAGGAAGGCGACGCCCAGGGGAGCGTCGAGCATTTCGACTGCTATCAGAACTTCGACTGCGATCCAAGCCCGACCATCTGGACGGGATTGTGGCGGCAGAACCAGACGGGGGACGACGGCGGTCGCCCCGAGAATGCCCTCTCCGGTCAGATCAGCTGGGGCAACAACACGAGCGCGATCCAGGTTCCGGCAGCGGATGCTGGCTTGCGATTCTGGCGAAACACGGGAGTCAGCGGCGCCACGACAATGACCGATGAAACGATCGGCTACGAGTTCGACTGGCAGCAGGCCGCGTACGCGAGCAGCTACCCCGCTGGTCGGATCACGGTGTCCGATACGAACGTCGGCGGCTTGGACCACCGGATGAGCCTGTATCGCGCATCGGGCGGCGCTCTCGTATTCGGCGCCGGCACGATCCAATGGTCATGGGGCCTCGATGGCACGCATGACCGAGGCGGATCGACGGCGGACCCCCGGATCCAGCAGGCCACGGTCAACCTGCTTGCCGACATGGGTACGCAGCCAGGCAGCCTGCAGGGCGGGTTGACGGCCGCGACAGCGTCTGGCGACACCACAGCGCCTACCTCGACGATCACGTCGCCGGCGAACGGTGACACCGTTTCAGGAACAGTCACGATCACCGGCACCGCGACCGATGCCGGCGGCGGCGTAGTTGGCGGAGTCGAGGTATCGACCGATGACGGTACGACCTGGCATGCGGCAACCGGTCGGGCGAGCTGGTCCTACTCGTGGACGGCGCCCTCGACCGGCAGCGCCACCATCAAGAGCCGGGCCGCCGACGACAGCCTGAACCTCGAGACTCCGAGCGCAGGCGTCACCGTCACCCTCGGCCAGGCCACGATCACGTGTCCATGCTCGATCTTCGCGCCGTCCGTCACGGGCACGCAGGAAAACGACCCCGCCCCGACCGAGTTGGGCGTCAAGTTCCAGTCCGACGTCGCGGGTTTCATCACGGGGATCCGTTTCTACAAGACGTCGGGAAACATAGGGACCCACACCGGCACGCTATGGTCCACCGCCGGCGCGAACCTCGGAACCCTCACGTTTACCGGCGAATCGTCCACCGGCTGGCAGGAAGCGCTCTTCGCCTCGCCGCTCGCCATCGCCGCGAACACGACGTACGTCGCGTCGTATCACACGACGGCGGGCAACTACCCGACGGGCACGTCCTTTGCCGCCGCTGGCGTCGACAATCCGCCCCTGCATGCACTTCGGGACGGAGTCGACGGACCAAACGGCGTTTATCGGTATGGCAGCGGGGGCGTGTACCCCACGGACGCCTTCCAGTCATCCAATTACCTCGTCGATGTCGTGTTCGAGACGACCGTCGGACCGGATACGACCCCACCAACCATCACGACCACTTCGCCGGCCGCCAACGCCTCGGGCGTAGCCGTGACCGCCAACGTCACGGCCACGTTCAGCGAGCAGGTGACCGGCGTGAGCGGCTCGACGTTCGAGCTCCGCGATGCTGGCAACACCCTCGTACCTGCGGCTGTCAATTATGATTCCGCGACCAGGCGGGCGATCCTCGATCCTTCGGGCGCCCTCGATCCGTCATCGACGTACACAGCCAAGGTCATCGCGGACGGGACGATCCAGGACGCTTCGAACAACGCGCTCGTCGCCGATCTGACGTGGACGTTCACCACGGCGGCCCCCCCGCCCCCACCGCCGGACGAGGGGCCGGGCGGTCCGATCCTCGTCATCGCCAGCACGTCAAACCCGTTCTCCCGGTTCTACGCCGAGATTCTTCGGAACGAGGGCCTGAACGCCTTCACCGTCACGGACATCGGCGGTGTGAGCGCGGCGACCCTCGCGAACTACGACGTCGCCATCCTCGGCGACATCTCCGTCACGGCAGCACAGGCGACCATGTTCACGGATTGGGTCACCGCCGGCGGGAACCTCATCGCGATGCGACCTGACGCCAACCTCGCCGGCCTGCTCGGGCTGACCGATACGGCGACCGATCTCTCCAACGCCTACCTCCTGATCGATACGACCGCTGGCAAGCCCGGCGCGGGCCTTGTCTCTCAGACCATCCAGTTCCACGGCACCGCGGACCGCTACACCTTGGGGAGCGGCGCAGAAGCCCTCGCGACCCTGTATTCGACCGCTTCGACATCGACGCCGAATCCGGCGGTCACGCTCCGGAGCGTGGGGTCGAACGGCGGTCAGGCGGCCGCGTTCACCTACGATCTCGCCCGGTCGGTCGTCTACACCCGGCAGGGCAATCCAGCCTGGGCCGGCGACGATCGGGACGCGAGCGTCACGCCCGCGGGGATCATCCGCTCCGACGACATGTTCTACGGGGCCAAGTCGGGCGACGTCCAGCCGGACTGGGTCGACCTGAACAAGGTCCAGATCCCACAGGCCGATGAGCAGCAGCGCCTTCTCGCCAACCTCATCGAGCGAATGAATCTCGACAAGAAGCCGCTTCCCAGGTTCTGGTACTTCCCGCGCGGCGAGAAGGCAGTCGTCGTCATGACCGGCGACGACCATGGCAGCGGGGGCACGAGCGGACAGTTCGACTATGCCAAGGCGCAGCGGCCAGCCGATTGCGACGTTGCTGCCTGGGACTGCATCCGCCAGACGTCGTACATCTATGCGAACACCCCGATCACCGACTCGGCCGCGGCTGCCTATGAGGCCCAAGGCTTCGATATCGGCCTGCACGTCACCACAAACTGCGCCGACTGGACGCCGAGCTCCCTCGAGGACTTCTACGCGACGCAGCTCGCGACGTTCGCGAGCACGTTCCCCAGCCTTCCGGCTCCATCGACCAACCGGACCCATTGCATCACGTGGAGCGATTGGGCGAGCCAGCCCAAGGTGGAGCTGAACCACGGCATCCGTCTGGATACCAACTACTACTACTGGCCGGACGTGTGGGTCCAGGACCGCCCCGGCTACTTCACGGGGTCCGGGATGCCGATGCGCTTCGGCGACCTGGACGGAACGATGATCGACGTCTACCAGGCCACCACGCAGATGACCGACGAGAGCGGCATCACCTACACGACGCACATCAACACGCTGCTCGACAACGCCATCGGCGCTCTCGGTTACTACGGCGTGGTCACCGCAAACATGCACACCGACAACGGGAATCACCCTGGCCAGCAGGCGATCATCGCTGCCGCCATCGCCCGGGGTGTCCCCGTGGTTTCCGCACAGCAGATGCTGACGTGGCTGGATGGCCGCAACGGCTCGTCATTCGGCTCGCTGTCGTGGGCCGGAAATACCCTGAGCTTCACGATCGCTGTAGGCGCGGGCGCCAACGGCATCCAGACGATGGTGCCCACAGCGTCGGCCAGTGGCGCGCTGACCGGGATCACCCGGAACGGATCGCCCGTCAACACCACGACCCAGACCATCAAGGGGATCCAGTACGCCTTCTTCCCCGCGGCCGCGGGGAGCTATGCGGCGACGTTTGCCGTCGACTCAACCGCTCCGGTCATCACTGCGGTCACCGCGACCCCGACGTCGGGCAGCACCGCGACCGTCACCTGGACGACGGACGAGGCTTCGACGTCCGGCGTCGACTACGGGACCACGGCCGGGGCGCTGAGCCTCAACGTCAGTGACCCCGCGCTCGTGACCTCCCACACGCTGCAGCTGACCGGGCTCACCCCCGGCACGACCTACTTCTATCGCGTGTCATCGACCGACGGTGCGAGCAACACGGCGACGTCGCCGAACCCGCCGGCCGTGCCGGCGACCTTCGCCGCGCCGACCGCCGTGGCCATCGACACGACGTACGCCGACTTCAGCGCGGGCACGACGGGCTCCTCCACCTACGTCGCGGACAGCGCCGGCGGCGAAGTCATCCTCGCCCCGGCGGCGGGCAGCGAGTTCAGCGGGACCACCCTGCCCGCCGGCTGGGTAGCCAATCCGACCCCATGGAACCCGGGTGGGTCCGTGACCGTCTCCGGAGGACAGATGCTCCTCGACGCGCGGAGCGTCGCAACCACCGGCACGTTCGGACCAGGAACGTCCGTCGAGTTCGTGGCCACGTTCGGCGCTCAGAAGAATGAGCACTTCGGGCTCTTCAACGGAGTCGAATTCAACAGTCCGTGGATCGTCGTGAGCACCGGGAGCAACGGTGACGGCGTCTACGCTCGGTCCGACGCGAATCAGAGCGGAGTGTCGCTGGGCGCCGGTCTGCTCGGGTCAGCGCACCGATACCGCATCACGTGGACCACGACGGGCTTCGATTTCTACGTCGATGGGAGCGCGACTCCATCGACGACTCTGGCCTACGCCCTGGGCGGGCAGCTCAACGTCGGCGGCAGCGACTACGATCCCGGCACGTCCCTCGCGATCGATTGGGTGCGCGTATCGCCGTACGCAGCGAGCGGAACGTTCCTTTCGCGGATCCTCGACGCCGGCAGTACGGCGTCGTGGGGCACGCTGTCCTATGTCGCTGACGTCCCCGGCGGGACGACCCTCGCCCTGAGCGTTCGGCGAGGCGACACGCCGACGCCGGACGGCACCTGGACGGCGTTTGCCCCGATCGCGAGCGGCGACAGCGTCGCCGGATCGAGCCGCTACCTCCAGTACAGCGCCGCAGCGACGTCGACCTCCGACACGGTGACGCCGACGCTGTCATCGCTGAGCGTCGCCTACAGCGCCTCGGCCGACACGACGCCACCCACGATCACCGCCCGGAGTCCGCTGCCCAACGCGACCGGGGTCGCCCTCGACACGAACGTGACCGTCACGTTCGACGAGCCGATGGATCCGGCGACGATCACGACGTCGACCTTCACGCTGCAGGCCCAGGGCGCCGGCACCGACGTCCCGGCCACCGTGACCTATGTCGGCACGACCGCGACGCTCAATCCGACCACGGACCTCGATCCCACCAAGCTGTATACCGTCACCGTGGCGGGCTCGCTCACCGACACCGCCGGTAACCCACTCGGGACCGCAGACACGTGGGCCTTCACGACCGGGGCCGCGCCGGATCTCGGCTGCCCGTGCTCGATCTGGGCGCCGACCGCGACCCCCGGCACCCCGGCGGTCACGGACAACCAGCCCATCGAGGTGGGCGTCAAGTTCCGCTCCGACGCCGACGGCTGGATCACCGGCCTGCGCTTCTACAAGGGCGCCGCGAACGACGGAACACACATCGGCCATCTCTGGGCTGCCGACGGCACCCAGCTGGCCGAAGCGACCTTCACGGGCGAGACGGCTTCGGGCTGGCAGCAGGTCAGCCTGTCGAGCCGTGTCCATGTCACGGCAGGGATCACCTATGTCGCGTCGTACCACTCCTCGAGCGGTTACTTCGCGCTCGACACCGGCTACTTCACGGCATCAGGCGTCGACAATCCGCCGCTCCACGCCCTGCAGGCCGGCGGCGCGAACGGGCCGAACGGCGTCTTCAACTACGGCCCCAGCGCCTTCCCGAGCGGTGGCAACACGGCCAACTACTGGGTCGACGTCGTCTTCACCAATGTGGCAGACACCACGTCCCCGACGATCACCGCCAGGAATCCGCTTCCGAACGCCACCGGCGTGGCACCCGACACGAATGTGACCGTAACATTCGACGAGGCGATGGATCCCGCGACGATCTCCACGTCGAGCGTCACGCTGCGGGCGCAAGGCTCCGGCACCGACGTGCCAGCGACCGTGACGTATGCGGGAACGACTGCGACCCTCAACCCCTCTGCCGATCTCAGCGTCGGGACGCAGTACACCGTGACCGTGGCCGCCTCCGTGGCGGACACGTCCGGCAACCAGCTCGGGACTGCCGATACCTGGACGTTCGCGACCGCCGCCCCATCGTTGTCCCTGATCGACACGACGGTCGCGGACTTCTCGGGCGGCACCACCGGATCCAACACCTATGTCTCCGAGACCGCCAATGGCGAGGTGATCCTCACGCCGACGGTCGGTGCCGAATTCAGTGGGACAACGCTGCCCAGCGGATGGGAGAGCGACATCTGGAACCCCGGCGGTAGCGCAACCCTCGGGGGCGGCAGCGCAACCGTCGACGGAGCTTGGGCGCGCACGACCTCCACATTCGGGCCGGGCCGCGCGCTCGAGTTCGTTGCCACCTTCAGCGGCGCCACGTTCCAGAACGCCGGGCTGGGCCAGACCCTGAACGCTGCCCCCGAATCCTGGGCGATGTTCGGGATGGATAGCACGGCCAACGTCCTGCGCGTCCGGCTCAACGTAGCGGGCACTACGTCGCAGCCGGTCGATCTCGGTTCGACGTACCTGAACGCGCCCCATCGCTACCGAATCGAGTGGGGAGCAAGCCAGATTCAGTTCTTCGTCGACGGCACGCTGGTCCACACCGCGGCCGCCTCGATCTCCGACAACCTGCGGCCGATAGCGAGCGACTTCAACGTCGACGGTGGCAGCCTGGCCATCGACTGGATGCGGCTGTCGCCGTATCCCGCGAGCGGCACCTTCACGTCCCGGATCTTCGATGCCGGCAGCGCGGCCGACTGGGGCACGCTCGACTACACGGCGACGACGCCGGCCGGGACGACGGTCGCCCTCGAGGTCCAGACCGGTGACGCGGCAACGCCCGACGGGACGTGGTCACCGTTCACGACGGTCGCTAACGGCAGCCCGATCGCGAGAACCTCGCGCTATCTCCAGTACCGAGCATCACTTTCGACGACGAACGCCGACATTTCACCGTCGCTTGACCAAGTGATGATCGGGTACACAATCGCGCCGCCTCCGATCAGGTTCAGCCTCTCGGGCACCCTGACCGGCAACGGCGGGCTCCTGATGGCGGGCGCGCGGGTGTACCTCAACGATGCGTCGAGCGGCACCGGGGTGGCCAACGCCGTGGCCAATGCCAGCGGCCAGTACAC